>JAZDJA010000112.1:0-23728 GCA_043804415.1 Candidatus Latescibacterota bacterium
CGGCCTGGTCTTTTCAACCGGACTGCTTTTCTGGGTGGCGCACACGACCATAGCCGGAACCGTGGTGTTGGTGTGCTATCTTGCCCTGTACCCGGCGGTTTTTTGCGTGCTGTCGGAGTATGTGGGGCGGCGCTTACACCTTCCCTTTCCTTGGGTTGCCGCGCTGGTTTGGACGTCGCTGGAGTATGTGCGCACCTGGGGTTTATTCGGCTTTCCCTGGCAGAACCTCGGGCATATTCTGGGAGCCCATCCGGTCCTCATTCAGTCCGCGGCATACGCCAGTGTGCTGGGCATCTCCTTTTGGATGGTTCTGATCAATGGGATGATCTTCGAGGCCCTTCGAACTGCCGGGCGAAGAAGAGCCCGGTGGATCGTCCTGATCGCGGTGTTTCTGGCCGCACCCTATGTCCACGGACGGATCGTGCTGGGGCATGCCCCGAAAACGACCGAGCATGAAAGCGGAAACGGGAAACGCACTCCCCGGGAGGAAGGAAGCGAAAAGGAGCTCCGTGTGGCCCTGGTCCAGGGGAACATCGACCAGAGCATCAAATGGGATTCGAGATTCCTGAACCATTCCCTGCAGACCTACGACCGACTGACACGCTCCCTCCGAACACCTCTTGCGAACCCTCCGGATTCGCTCGGGATGGCCATCGAAGAAGAGAAGCTGGATCTGATTGTCTGGCCGGAGACCGCCGCTCCCGTGTACCTGCTCAAACGGTCCGTTCACAGGGACTGGGTCACCGGACTGGCCCGCATCATGGAGGCACCGATCCTGACCGGGGCGAACGATTACGAAAGGATCGATGGAGACAAGGTGCACATTTTCAACTCGGCGATCCTGTTTGATCCCGAGCTGGGGCCGGTGAAAAAAACCGACAAGAGGCACTTGGTGGCCTTCAGCGAGCGCGTGCCGCTCCTGGACCGGTTTCCGGCGTTGGATCGGCTCTGCGCCAAACTCGGACAAGGCGACCTTTCCCCGGCCAATTTTACGCCCGGAGCAGAGCGGGTGCTTTTCGACCTTCGCGGGGGACCGTTTTCCGTGTTGATCTGTTTTGAGGCCATCTTCCCGGACGAGGTGCGCCGGTTCGTGACCGACGGGGCGCAGTTTCTGGTGAACATCACCAACGATGGCTGGTTCGGCCGATACTCCGCAGCCCATCAGCACGCACAGATCGTCGCGTTTCGGGCGGTGGAAAACCGCATCTGGATCGCCCGGTGCGCGAACACCGGGATCTCTCTCTTCATCGATCCGTGGGGACGCGTTCCCCAGTCCACCCCCATTTACCAGGAGAGCACACTCGTCTGCAAGGTGGGTCCGAAGGGAAGGGAAACCTTCTACAGCAAACATGGAGATGTGTTCGCAAAGCTCTGTCTGGCGTGCACCCTCGTCATGATCGCCTGGGCAGGCGTTTTCCCGAAGAGGAACCGGAAACCTGAAACCACTCACCGCCCAGACGCAGAGCGCGCAGAGAAAGGCCATGAACAATAGAGCATGAACAAGGCCCGCCCCAGCCTCGCTGATTCAGGCGACAAAGGAAAGGACATCGTTCATTCGCTCGGATACGACCGTGGCACGATGCTGGTTACCGACATCCCCAAATCCGGAGTGACCAATAATAGTGGGAGTGGAAACAAACCCACTTTCTCACGTTCTTCCCTCTGCGCGCTTTGCATGCTCCGCAGTGAGGACAGCGAAAGGAAGGTGCCTCATGAAACAGATGGACCCAGGCGCATCGTGGAGCCGGATACGCCCCGAATGGACCGCCCTGGCGGTCTCGTGGGATGCGCCCAACAACCGGCCGGACATCATTACCCTCGGATGGACGATGCACACGTCGGGCCGGCCCTCGATGGCGGCCATTGCCATCGGGCACAGCCGATACAGCCATGAGTTGATCGCGAAAGAACGGGAGTTTGTGCTGGTCTATCCCAATGCCCGGATGGGCAAAGCCGCGATGTATTGCGGGTCGCATTCGGGGCGCAAGGTGGACAAGTTCGAACAGACCGATCTGGTGCCGCTCCCGTCCCGGATCGTAAAGCCGCCCCTGATTCAGGGCGCGGTGGTGAACATGGAGTGTCAGGTGAGCGGAACGCTGGTGGCCGGGGATCATACGATTTTCGTGGGCGAGATCGTGACCGCGTATGAGGAACCGGAGGAGACGGAAATTCTGCTCAACTTCGGGGGACCGGCGGGATCAAACGAACGGGTTCTCACAGGGATTACGGAATACGCCCGAGGCGTTTGATCCTCGTCCGATACCGAAAACACGCAATATTCCCTCAACCATTTTTCCATGCATGGGATGTCCGAAAGAAAAGGGTCCTCATGAACACAAAGGTCCGCATCACCCAGGTTGAGACACACCGTGTCATCATGCCGTGCAAGTCGCTGCTTCAAAGCGGCGGAGGCGGGCGGCGCGTGCCGAGTTCTTTCCCGACCGTGGCCGTACCCGAAGACGAAGCCGGAAAGGGACTTCCCGGACACGCGATGGAGCGCATGTACCTCGTAGTGCACACGGATGCCGGGATCACCGGCATCGGGGAAACGTGGCCGATGCCTCCGGAAACCTTCGCGCCGCTGATCGGGCAGAATCCGATGAACGTGGAAAACGTGCACCTGTTGTATCGTGGGGAGGAAAATCACGCGTGGGTGGCCGTTGAGATGGCATGTATGGACATTGTGGGGAAGGTGCTGGATCTCCCGCTGTGCAAACTGCTGCACGGAGAGGATGTGCGCCGGCACGTGCCGCATTCGGCGTATTGCTTCTTCCGGCTTCCCAATTCCGAGGGTAAGGGCGGGGTGGACCCTCAGAGCTATGTGGCGCATTGCCAGGATCTGATTGAAACCTTCGGATTTGGGTGTCTGAAGCTCAAGATGGGCGTGTATCATCCGGACATCGAAGTGGAACTGGTGGCCGAAGTGCGCAAGTCGGTGGGCCCGAAGGTGCTCATCCGCATGGATGTAAACGGCGTCTGGTCGCAGGCCACGGCGATCCGTGCCATGAAGAAACTGGAGGCGTGCGACCTGGAGTATATGGAGGATCCGCTTCAGAGCACCCAGCAGCATGCGATCCACGATTTTCGGGGGATGCGGGAGCTCCGGCGGCGGACGTTGACGCCGATTGCCGTGGACGGAAACTACCGGATCAAGAATCTCGTGAACGTGATCCGATATGATGCGGCGGATGTGGTGTTGGGGGATTACTACGGATGCAATGGGATCAAGGGATTGGGACGGTTCTATGACATGGCCAAGGCGTTTAACCTGGGGATTTCCATGCACAGCGGATACGAGATGGGCGTGGCGCTGATGGCGCGGGCTCACGTGGGAGCGGCCACCCCGGGCATGTACCACGCGATCGATATGCACTATCATCAGTTGACCGACGATGTGATCGAAGGCGGGTTGATCCCCATCCGTCAGGGGTGCGTTTCGCTCTCCGACCGGCCCGGTCTGGGCGTGGCCTTGGATCCGGAGAGGTTGGAACGCTACCGGTGGACCCAGGAAAAGCACGACGAGAACGCGCGGGTGACAGCCGAGCTCAAGGCGCGGTATGAGAGGATCGAGCACGATTCATGGGTGCCCGAGCATGGGGTTTTTACGGAATGGTAAGGCCCTCGGCTGTCTCACTTTCCCAGATCAAGCCACACTGGACGTATCTACAATAAAGGAGAACAAGTAATGCCCAACTTATTTGGAACTTATCTGACCAAGGGGGAACTGCTGCGAAGGGTCGGGGACATCTCGCAGATCGCGGGCGTCCAATGCGCCCAAGGCACCGAGGGAAACGAGCGGGGCGTGCAGGCGGTCCATTTCAAAACCGGTACGGGCTTTCGTTTCACCGTGCTGCCCAGCAGGGGCATGGACCTCTCCCTTGCGGAGCATTGCGGGCGTCCCCTCTGCTGGCGCTCCTCCACCGGAGACGTGGGGCCGTCGTTTTTCGAGCCGGAGCATTACGGATGGCTGCGCTCGTTTTCCGGGGGATTGGTGACCACATGCGGCCTGAGCAATGTGGGGGCTCCCTGCACGGACCAGGGCGAGGACTTGGGGCTGCACGGACGCATCGCGCACACCCCGGCCAAACACGTGTATGTGGATGGAAAATGGGTGGACGACGAATACATCATGTGGGCGCAGGGCACGATGCGGGAGACGCGCGTGTTCGGGGAAAATCTGGAATTGACGCGGAAGGTGTGGGCAAAACTCGGGGAGAACCGTCTGTTCATCGAGGACACGGTGGAGAATATCGGATTTGATCCCACTCCGCTGATGATCCTCTACCACATCAACGGGGGATATCCGGCCGTGGACGAGGGATCCCGGCTTGTTTCTCCGACCACATCGGTCACGCCCAGGGACGCGGACGCAGAGGTGGGGCTGGCCGATTACGCGGTATTCCAGAAACCTACGCCCGGATTCAAGGAGTGGGTGTATAGTCACGAGATGAAGGCCGATAAGAAGGGACGGGTGCACGCGGCCCTGATCAATCATGGATTTGACAACGGCGCAGGATTCGGATTCTACGTGGCCTATCAAAAAGAAGCGCTGGGACATTTCACCGAGTGGAAGATGAACGGAGAAGGTACTTACGTGGTGGGGATGGAACCCGCCAACTGCGAGGTGGATGGCCGGGCCGAGGTGCGCGAGAAGGGCGCGCTTGAGTTCATCAATCCCGGAGAACAGAAACGATTCGAGCTGGAGATCGGCGTGTTGGACTCAAAGGAACAGATCGCCGCCTTCGAGGAGAAGGTAAGGACCTGCCGGTAGCACAGAGCCCACGGGAGAGTGGGAGAGGGGATCGCCTTCCCGCTCCCGCTCTCTCACTTTCTCCGCCTCCCCGTGTCCTCCGCGATCCATCCCGTCGCATCCGAGAGATCCTGCGCGATATAGTCCAGAGGAACCTGCTCCACTTCCTCGTTTCGAGAAAGACTCTCCCTGCCCCGACCGGTCAAAACGAGCGCCTTCTGGGCGCCCACGCGGTCTCCGGCCAGCATGTCCGTAAGCGCATCCCCAACCACATAACTCTGAGCGGGATCCACGCCCCAATCCGATGCGGCGCGCAACAGCATGCCGCGCTCAGGCTTGCGACAGGAGCAGGCTACACGATACTCGGGAAGCACGCCATCCAGGTGATGCGGACAATAGTAGAAGCCATCCACATGCGCGCCCTCCTCGGCCAAAAGCGCCGCCATGTGGGCGTGGGTGCGCTGCACGTCCTCCTCGGTGTAGTATCCGCGCGCCACCCCAGACTGATTGGTCACGACCATCACGATAAGATTCGCCTCATTGAGTTTCCGGATGGCCGAGGCGGCTCCGGGATAGAGAACCACCTGTTCCGGATCTCCGATATACCCCGAGGGATCCTCGTTGATCGTTCCGTCCCGATCGAGAAATACGCCCCGCTTACGCTGGTTATTCATAGAACTCCTGCCTGGTTTCCACCTCGCAGAAATGCCCCTTCCGCGGTTTCATGGCCCAACCTGGAGGGGGCATCTTGTGCATGGGAGCGTACGCTATTCGTCTCGGCTTCCCTCGAAAAAGGCAGCGGACATATAGCCCACCACCTCGGTATGATCTCCGGTCACCTCCCCGGAATGGGCGTAGGAGAGCACCGAAGCGCGATTTGCTCCCAGGGCCCGGGCTGCCACCATGGCCGCCACGATGGGGCCGCCTCCGCATGCCTCGCAGGCTCGGGAGGCAAGTCCTTCTGAGAGCGCCTCATCGTCAAACTTTGCCACGGACGCCATGATGATCCGATCCAACCGGACGGCCTCCCCAGCGGAGTGAAAATGAGACAGGTCCGAACTGGCCACAACCAGGGCCTTCTCGTCTTTGAGCACGTCCGCCAAAGCCTCTCCAAGATGCTCGCAGGATGCCCGGTCGGGATCGCCCATCACGATCGGGATCAGGGAAAAATCCGTGAGCACGCTTTGCAGAAAGGGCAGTTGCACCTCCAGCGCATGTTCCTGCCGTGAGAAACGGGCGCCATGATGTCCGTGGTCCGAGATCGTGAGGGTGGGATAGGACGCAAGCTGTTGGACGTACCCCTGGTGTACAGGAATCACCCCGAGCGGCGTCTGGTATCCCGCTCCTCCGTAGAGCGAGCTTCCCACAAAGGACTCCGTGTGGGTCGGCGCAATCACGGCCACCACGTTGATGTCGCGGCCCATCACCTGACGGTAAGCCTGGGCCGCCACCTGGCCCGAATACACTATCCCAGCATGCGGCGTGACCAAGGCGACGATCCGTTTTCCCAATGGCACCCGGTCGCTCTTTTCGAGAAAGGTATGGATAGCGCGTTCGAGACTCGCCCGATCCCCGGGATAAAAATGCCCCGCCACAGAAGCTTTGCGTACCTTGCCTTCGGCTGACATCGTGCGCTCCTTTTCGCCCGTGCAAAAAACAAAGAAAAAGAGTGCGCCCAAGCGACGCACTCCGATAGCATTCTGGCGGCCCCGCTGCTTTTGGTGAAGCGGCATGGGACAAATGGTGGGCGATACTGGAATTGAACCAGTGACTTCTGGTATGTGAAACCAGCACTCTAACCAACTGAGCTAATCGCCCGACACGTTCGATAGTGGCCCCGCTCCTTTCTGCGAAGCGGCACAGGATAGATGGTGGGCGATACTGGAATTGAACCAGTGACCTCTGGTATGTGAAACCAGCACTCTAACCAACTGAGCTAATCGCCCTCTAAGCCTATGGTGGGCCCACCAGGACTCGAACCTGGGACCAGTCGATTATGAGTCGACGGCTCTAACCAACTGAGCTATGGGCCCTGCCACAATCAAGTCCTAAAGATAAGGAATTTTCGGAAAAGGTCAAGTACTTTCTGCGGACGATTCTTGGGAAGGGAGCGGAAATGGGGTCCACGTAATGGGGCTTGATTTTCCATGGTTCGATGGAACTTGTTGCGCACTTAGCGTCCTTCGGGCGGATTTGCGCAATTCGATGCGAAGCGAATACAGAGACTATGATTTCAAGACTCGCGAATTTGCGTTCCCACGCAGAGCGTGGGAACGAGAGGAAAGGAACGAGATGAAGAGGATTGGAGATATCATCGAAGGCGCAGGCTCATTCCATCTTGCGGAGTTCCACGATGAGAGGCTTGAGGATGTTGAGAAGGGCTTTCTGGATGGCTGGTGGTTCGCTACGGATGAGACTGAGAATCCGTGAGGTAAGAAGCTCGGCTTCGGAAGTAGGTTCTTTGGAAAGGTCAAAGGGGAAAAGGTTCTCTACCTTGACTTGGAGCGCATCAGCAATTCTCTGAAGCGTGTTAATGGACGCATTTACTTCCCCTCTTTCGATGGAACCCACATAGGTCGGATGCAAATCCGCCATTTCTGCAAGACGTTCTTGCGTGAGTCCTTTCGCTTTTCGTAGTTCCCGGATTTTTCTGCCGATTTCGACGAGTAACGGTGACATGTTTGTAAGCCTCCTTGCAGACAAACATATTGATTTATTCTGCAAAGAGACAGAGATTATATACTTTTTCTATTGACAATACCGTATATATCACATATCTTGGATTTGTTTTGACTATTTGACAGAAACCCATCCAAGTATCAGTTGTGGGAGTGGAGCAATATCGGGGGCGTTCTCATCAAAACCAACCGAAAGGAGGAGCAGATGAAGTATGTCATCCGTATGTTGAGTATCTTGCTGTTCATCGTGGCATCAAACCAGGTCTTCGCTGTGCCTCCCTTGATCAACTATCAAGGAGTGTTGACCGATACAGGAGGCCAACCACTGGACGGCACGTACTCCATCACCTTCTCCGTATACGATGCGGCCACAGGTGAAAGTGCGCTTTGGACGGAGACCCATGGTGATGTTAATGTGGAGGAGGGGGTATTCAATGCTCAACTGGGAGGAGCCACAGAGGATGGCGTGCCGATGGAGGTCTTTGATCGGTCCGAAGTATGGCTGGGCGTGCAGGTGGGAAGTGAACGGGAGATGGTTCCGCGCATGCGCTTCACCACCGTGCCCTATGCCCTGATGTCGGCCACGCCGGGGCTTCCCGGGCCGAAAGGAGATCAGGGGGATCCGGGACCTGCCGGCCCTCAGGGGGCCAAGGGAGCTACCGGGCTACAAGGAGCAAAGGGAGCTACGGGAGCTACGGGCCCACAGGGGCCAAAAGGCGATCCGGGCGACGTGGGCAATCTGGCGGGAACGACGATAACATCTGCTCTGGCGTATCCCGGTGAAACGTTGAGGTTGGTAAATGCCTCGTCTGGCGACGCGCTCTACGCTGTCAATACCGGGTCTGGAAATGCGATTTATGCAAGTGGCACAGATGGATATGCAATACGGGCAATTAGCAGGACTGGTAGTGCGGTTTATGCAGGTGCCACAACTGGAAATGCTATTTTCGCAAGTAGTAGGGATTATGCAGGGATTGAATCAGGGAGCACGAACAATTATGGTGTGTTTGGCACCAGCTACAATGCAGCCGGGGGCGTATTTCGGACGGAAAACGCTGGCCAGCCCGCCCTGGTGGCCACGGGGAAAGACGCTCTCAGCTCATCTTGGGGACTTTTTGTGGAGGGATGGACTCGGATCACTGGCCATTCCTACGTGTACGGCAATTCGTACGTCGTTGGCTCTAAGAGCACCATTGTAGAAACTCCCACCTACGGCCACCGCTATACGTACGCCGATGAGTCCACGGAAGTGTTTTTTTTCGACCGGGGACAGGGACAACTATCCAGAGGGTCAGTGACCATCAATCTCGATCCCATTTTCTTAGAGACGGTGACCATAGACGCAGATCATCCTATGTTGGTGCAGATCACTCCCACCGCCGATTACAGCGGCCTTTTCGTCGCCGAGAAAACCGGCACGAGCTTCACGGTTCAGGAACTCCACAATGGCACCTCAAACGCTACCTTTGATTGGGAAGTTGCCGCCAAGCGCAGCGGGTATGAGTCGGTGCGTCTGGAGGAGGAGTCGCAAGAGATGGCAGAGGCTCGGATGGCCAAGCCAGTAGGCGGCCGAATGCTCGAAGAGATGATGATTGAGCAGAAGGAACGCATGATCGAAGAGAAGCAACGATCGGAGGAGCGGAATGGCCAATAAACAGCCTCATAGAAAAGCAGTTCCGGTCATCATTTTGTCCCTGCTTTTGATCGGTGCAGGGCAGAGGGCACATGCTATCACGGAGCCGCGAAGCCCCATGGCGCACTTCCGATCGGGAGGTGCGGACAGCGGCGGGAACACCAGCCAATCCACGTATGTCCTTCGTTCGTTCGTCGGCCAGTCCACTCCTGTCGGACGAAGCCAAAGTCCCACGAGTCTGCTCTGTGGAGGAATGGGTTACATCCTTGGGGGCCTCAATAAGGATGAATCTCCTGTGGTTGTGAACGAGGAAACAGGCTCCAATCTTCCACCGGAGTTCCTTCTCTACCAGAACTCACCAAATCCCTTCAATCCCATCACCGAGATCAGGTACCAGCTTCCCAAAGCCTCTGATGTTGAGATCGTCGTATACAGCTTGCGCGGTCAAGAGGTGCGTAGGTTGGTGGATGGTCGCGTGGAGGGGGGGTATTGTTCTGTGGTGTGGGACGCAATGGACGCGGCAAGCGGTGTGTATCTCGTTCGGATGCAGGCGGGGGATTCTGTCGAGGTGCGCAAGATGGTGTTGATCCGCTGAGCGGGATCAACAGAACGGTGCAAAGAAAGCCGCCCTGAGTTTGGAGCTTGGGGCGGCCTTTGCGTTCCCACGCAGAGCGTGGGAACGAGATAGAACCCCAAATGGACTAATGGGCTTTTCTGCTCTTGCGTTCCTTGTATTTGACTACCCCTAAAAGGGCAAAAACAACGATAACCATCACCAATCCGATTTGATTATACCAATCCATGATATTCACTCCCTGGGTTGAAGAAAAAAGGCGCTTGTCAACAAAAGAACCGATAGGAGAAAACCAACGAGTAGATGCCCAAAATCGAAGGTCTCACGCAGCATCTCCTTGAGCACGCCTCCTGCGAAAAACAGTTTGCTGATGTCAGCCACATATTTCGATAGAAGCTCAAGTCTTTTGTTGGAAAACATCCTCACCTCCTCGGAGCCTCCGGATGTTGACGCTTGCCCCTCTTGATGAACTCCACTGAAAAGACCATCTATCCATTTGCAGTTTGTTAGTCAAGATAGGCAAATAAGACCTTGATGTCAAGAACTTTCTGGGGTTCTGTGATGTGACGGATGCCCTTGCCTCTCGGGACAAACCTTGATATTCCGATTTATCTGATGCTTGGGGACTTTGGATTGACACGGCCCAAAAGCATGAGAAAGGATCGGTGTCCGATAGATCTTGGACGCTAGCTCTGAATGAAGCATCCTACACTTGTTTTCTGGGTGCTGCGGCGGCGAGAGATTCAGTCGGATTACGAAAGATGTCTTTGATCCGGTGAGTGAACCCGACCAAGTGGTGCAAAGAAAAGCCTCCCTGAGCTTCGTCCTTGCGGCGGCTTTTGCGTTCCCACGCAGAGCGTGGGAACGAGAGGAGAGAGGATCGCGGAGCACAAAACAAGGGGAGGGGCGCTCTTTCACGTTTCACGTTTCACGTTTCATTTTTCATTTTTCATTTTTCACTTTTCACTTTTCATTTTCCCCCCCCCTCTGCCAATCGCCTCAAAATACCTTCGAATCAACTGCTGATACTCCTCCGAATAGCCCTCCTTGAGCGCCTTGGTCAGATCCTCCCGCAACGCCCGCTCCCGCTCGCCCAGGTCCTCGGGCAAAGCACCGGGGCGCCGCACCTGAAATGCCTCAGCGCGTTCCGCCTCTCTCCGCCGGCTGTATTCCCTCTTTTCCAGAGACCGCTGGGCATCCAACAACCGCGACAATATCCGCTCCTGTCGCTCGATCGTCTCCGGTTCCACGCGCCCCCTTTTCAGATCCTCGGCCACCCGACGCATTTCCTCCACCGTCCGATCCAGCCGTCCCAAGGGCTGTCCCCGTTCTCCCAGGCCATTCAGCAACTCCTGAAGCCCCTGTTGGGCCGCCAGCTGCCGCGCGGCCAACTGCTCCATCAAAGCCTGTCCCGACAGGCCGGGTTTCTTTCCCTGCCCAAACGGCATCGTCTGCTGGTTGATCCCTTCCTGCGCGCCGGAGAGCGCCTGAAGCTGCTCCATCATCTCCTCAACCCCTGTGCCCGACTGCGCGGAAGCCAACTCCCCCAGCGCACTATGGATCTGCATCGCCGTCCGGTTGAGCGCAGTCATCGCCTCCTGTTGATTGATCCTGGAGCCGAACGAATTGCCCTCCACCATCCAAGATTTTGCCCGCTCCATCGCCTCAAGGGCATCCCCCAGAGACTGGCCCATGCTCGGGGTCACGAAAAAGCTCTTCCCCGCGGTTTCGCAGAGCTGATCCGCCACCTTCGTCGTCCCCTCCAATAGATCCTGTTGCTGCTCGATGGGATCGGGCAATGTCAACCTCTTGTCCCTGTCGGATGTGGTCCCTCCCGCAAGCGCCTCCTGATGCTCGGAGAGCGTGAGCAACTCCCGAAGCATCCCGCGCATTTCCTCCGTCACCTGCTCGAGCCAGCTCTTGCGCAGCGACTCCCGAATACGCTTCAGACCCGAACTGAGTGCGCCGAGTTCCCCCGCGATCTTCTTTCCCATCTGCCCGGCGGATGCTTTCTGTGTCTGTTGATCCGGCGCGGAATCGAGCGCACCGAGCTGTTGCGCCAGCTGGGCAGCATCCTCCTGGATCCCCTGTCCCTCCATAGCCTGGCGCAGGGAATCCAGCTCAGCCGCAAGCGCAGGATCCGTCTCGCTCATTGCCGCGAGCAACCCCGCCAGCGTCTCGGAGAGCGGCGACAGATCCCGTTCCACCTGTTTCTCCTGCCCGGCCAGCTGTTTGGGATCTTCCCCTGCTTCCATCGCGCTGTTGATTCTCTCCTGCCGCTCGGCCAGCACCTCGGCCATCTTCACGGCCGCATCCATCCGCTGCTCCAACTGAAGTCGCTTTAACAGCGACAACGTGCGATCCAGCTGCTCCTCGAAAGCCTCCTGAGAGAACTCAAAAGTCTCCATCGCCTTCCGC
This sequence comes from Candidatus Latescibacterota bacterium, assembly GCA_043804415.1. GTDB lineage: Bacteria > Latescibacterota > 4484-107 > 4484-107 > 4484-107 > 4484-107. Next base: position 12,054 of record JAZDJA010000112.1, read on the forward strand.
AGCGCCTCCGGATCCGCCTTTTCCATCGCCTGCCGCAGCGCCTCCATGGCCGCACGCAGTTCGGGCGAGGCCATCTCCTCCATCAACTGCCGAATCTGAGCCAGTTTTGCCAGGGTCTCCTCCGCAGCCAGGTCCCGCCTTTCCAGCTCCGCGATCATCTCATCCAGCCTGTCCGCAAGCTGCTGAATCCCGGCGGCGATCTGTTCCTGTCGATCCAAGACCCCCTCCAGCTCCTTGCGCCGCTCCCAGCCCAATTCCTCCTCCCGAAGCAGCTGCCGCCGCATCTCGACCACCTTCTCCCGAAGCTGTTCCTCCTCCGCGAGCATCTCCTCCATCCCCGTCACCTGATCCTCCTGCTCGGCCACCAGCTCTCGGAAAATCTCGTGCATCGAGGGCAGCCGCAAGAGAAACGAGGCGCTTTGCGCCTGCTTCGGGCCGGACACGGCATCGTTGTCCCACACCGCCACGTGGTATTGCACCCGATCCTCGGGGAGGAGATCGAGGGCGGAGAGGTCCCAGACGAAGTCCATCTGGTAAGTGACAAGGGGTGAGTGGCGACTGGTGACTGGTAACTGGTGAGTGGTGAGTGGATACTGATCCCTGACCCCTGATCCCTGACCCCCGCCTTTCAGTGGAATCTGGGTGCTGAAGACCTGCTCCGATCCCACGCGGGTATAGACCACCTCCATTTTCGAGACACCAAAATCGTCCTGCGCTTCGATCAAGAGGGGCATCAGCATACTCTCCGCCAGGTCCGTATCCTGGCCGGGTTCGAGAACCGCCACGCCGGGAAAGTCGTCCGGAACGGCCTCGATCTGGTATTCGATGGGATCGGCATTGGGGATCCCGTCACGATCTTCCAGGGCGATGTGATACGTGCCCGTCTGCGCGATCTCCATTGCCGCGCGGATCTTTCGATCCGCCACCTCACCGGCCACGACCCGCCCATCGTCCATGACCCACTGGGCTTTCCCGAGCGGTTTGCTGGCAATCGCCTCGAAGCGCACCTTCGTTCCCACCCACGCGCGAAGGTCCCCGGCTCCTTCCGAGGCAACCTGGATGCCCAGACCGGTATGGGGCGGATATTCAAAGGTCACCTGAAGCCGCTGGACCCTGGGCCGTTCGATCACCGTGGCGTGATAGCGATCGCTCGTCCCGTCGCCTGCCTCTACAAAATACTCCGCGGATATCCGCAGCGCCTGCCATACATAGGAGACCGTATCCTTTCCGCCTGTGGCGATATCCGTCTCGCGCCATACAAGCATATCGGCTTCCTGGGTGTGGAGCGTCACGCGGTCCGGGGCCTTCCCGGAAAGCGCCACCTCTATATTCACGTCCTGCCCCTTGATGACCTCCACGTCTCCCGGCGTCAGCTTCACCCTCGTCTCCTGCGGACGCTTGTATGCCGTGAGGGGATGGCTGTAGCGAACAAGCGCATCGCCAAATCCATCAAACAGGAGCGCGCAGCCCAGGAAGAGTCCGACCGCAAGCCCGGCCATCTTCCCGTATCGCCGCACACGCGCTCGATCCACGATCTCGCCAAGGTTGATCCCTGCAAACATCTCCGAGGCCTGACGAACCACTTCCGCGATCATCTCCGACGAGTATCCCTCAGTGCGGGTCACCCGTCGATCAACAGACCCCACAGAGGAAGAGGGGGAGAGGGGGAGAGGGGGAGAGGGGGTACGCTTCTCCCCGTCAGATATCTCTGCGTCCTCTGCAGCAAACCCTTCCTCCGCGCCCAGCTGCAACGCCCCGATCAGCCGCTGCTTCAACTCCGGATGCTTCGCCTCCACCTTCAGGGCCAGCGTTTCCAACGACCTCCGACGCACCCACGGAATGAGACCAAGTCTCACGAAAAGCCCAATCCCGAAAAGCAGCAACATGCCGAGCACGCCCACCCTGACCCGGCTGGGCAGATACGCGAGAAACTCCACAAGAACCGCCACCCCCGCCACACCCACCAGCAGCACCAGCGCGCGCAGGAATCCCCATCGCACTTCCTGGTCGGCCTCAACCCGCCCCAGCGCCCGCAGCCGCTCCACCAGCTTCTGGTAGGCCTGTTCGGCCGATGCGCCCCTCTCGGATTTCGGATTTCGGATTTCGGATTTCAGAACGGAGACCTCCTTCGATTACGGACCTGGGATTTCGGAACTGGGGAGACGGATGGAAATTCGCAATCCACAATTCACAATCCAAAATGCCCTACTCGTCCCATCCCTGATTCTCCAGCAACTGTTCCTCTGGCACTTTCCCGGATACCCTAGCCGGGCACCCCATCACCACCCTTCCTGCCGGCACATCCCGGGTCACCACCGATCCGGCTGCCACCAAGGCGTCCTCTCCGATCACCCTTCCCGGCAGTATCGTCGCACCCGCGCCGATCCGGCCACCTCGCTTCACAGTCACCCCTTTGAAATGCTTCAGCCGCTCTTTCGTGCGCCCCGCAAAATTGTCGTTGGAGGTGGTCACCTGGGGGCCGATAAATACCCGGTCCTCCAGCACGGAATAGGCCGTCAGATAGCACTCGGTTTCCAGCTTGCAATACCGCCCCACCTCGCAGAAATTCTCCACGGTGGCACCGCGTCCGATGATGGTGAAATCCCCCACCGACGTATGCTCCCGCACACAGGCCAGATCGGCCACCATCACCTTCTTCCCAACCTGCGCGCCCCGATAGATCACTGCGCCCGTTCCCACGATACATCCCTCCCCCAGCTCCAAGGCCGGCAGGGCATCCTCCGCCTTGAGAATGCTGATGGCCGCGCACATCGGCTCCTTGCCCAAAACCGCCCCGTCGTCGATGCGCACGCCGTCTCCGATCCGACAATCCCGATAAATGATCACGTGATGCCCGATCCGACAATCACGCCCGATCACCACCCCCTCCGCCACCACCACGCCGCGCCCCACCTCCGTGCCCGCACCCACTTGCGCCTTTTCGCTGATCCAGTTTTCCATCGTTTCCTTTCCAGTGTGATCCTTCATACCAGCCAACTCTCTCATCTGCTGACTTGTCAACGCATTCCCACTGCTCTTGTCCCTCTGTGCCAGAGTCCTCTATGTCCCTTTTTCCCTGGCGGCTCATCCCGCTCCCACACATTCGAACATGGCCAACATATTCTCCAAGGGAACGTCCGCCTGAATGGAAATTCCGGATTCGAGAATGTATCCGCCGCTCCGGGCCATGAAACCCAAAGTGCGCGTCACGGCTTCGGAAACCGCATCCGGCGAACCATAGGGCAGTAAGTCCTGAGTTGAAATGCCGCCCTGAAACGTCAGATCCGCGCCGAAGGTCCGCTTGAGCTCAAAGATATCCATCGCCTCCGGCTGAATGGGATGGAGCACATCCAGCCCGATCTCGATCAGATCGGGGACGATCTTGCGCACATTCCCGCACGAATGAAGCAATGTGACAAGCCCCAGCGATCTGGCCTCTTCGAAAATTCGCTTGAGCCTTGGGCGGACAAAATGCCGCCAATCCGCCGGGCTCATCACCAGATCCTTTTGCGTACCGTAGTCGTCGCTCAGGAAAATGGCATCCACGCCATATCGCGCCAGATTGTGCATGGTGGCCAGATCGTATTCCATGATCCGCTCCAGGAGCGCTTCCAGGAAAGCCCGATTGAGCGCCACGTCATAAAGCGCCGCTTCCATCCCCCGAAGAAAGGTCACCCGCTCCCAGAGATCCCCGATCGATGCCATGAGAAAGCACTCCCCATGGGAGACAAAAGCCTCCTGCACGCCTTCATACCGCTTCGGGTCCTCCGGATCGGGGAAACGAACCCCCTGCATGGAAGGCTCCCGGATCGAAGGCCCGATGGGAACCCCGCGATCGATGGCGTTGGTGGTCCACACCACGCCATAGGGATCGGTGATCGTGTCTCCGTAAACCGCCGGATCCGCATAGAGCGGCTTGTCGTTGCATCCATGCAGAAAGATGGGGAAGTCCAGCGCGCGAGCCACATCCTCAGTATGGTAATACGCCTTCAGCTTCGCCAAAGCGGGCGGCGTGAAAAGAAAATGATAGGGAACCCGGGAACATTCCTCGTGTGCCAGCGTGGATCGAATCCACTTCTTCTTGTCCGTCCGCTCCATGTCAGACCCTTTCCTGTAAGCGTGTGGAACGCGAAAATAACCAATAAGCGAAGCGTTGTCAATGAGAAAATGCCGTGAATTGGGCTGGGCTTTCCCAATTGAGAAAATCCTGCCAAAAAGGGTACGATCCATCATGTTTTATCAATGCGTAAACCACATACAAACCGATTGAACACTGAAAAAAAACCGAAGAACAGGGAACACACCTGAACCTTTTGTTTCGGTGTCTTTCGGTGTCCTTCCGTGTTCAATGTATAGATTTCCGTTCTTCACGAAGCAGGGAGAGGCCACTTCTCCACAGCAGAGAACGTGTTTTTCACAGGGCTTTCCATTTCCCCATGGAGCCTGGCGACGCCCCTTACCTTGATTGGGTTTTATGACGCCTTCGCAGTATGAGCGATTCGGATTCCATTCCTCTTCCTCTTGCCCTGTTGTTCCTTCCCACGCCCCTTTGCCCGCTCGTCCCTCAAACCTTTCGTGCGTAGCCCTTTCTCCCATGTCCCCTCCATTCGCTGCATTTTTCCTATTGACAAAGAGCACCTATTTTCTTATCTTTGAGCATCATTTTCATGCGCCCATAGCTCAATTGGATAGAGCGTCTGATTACGGATCAGGAGGTTGGGGGTTCGACCCCCTCTGGGCGTACCATCCTTTACGTGGTTGCGCCCCAATGGATTCTGCACGGGCACAGGCCCGAATGAGGAACACTTCTACGGCGCATTCGTCTAGTGGTTAGGACATCGGCCTCTCACGCCGGAAACAGGGGTTCAATTCCCCTATGCGCTACCAATTCAGGTATGATCTCTAATTCCGTCTCAGATGATGAACGATGGATGCGCGCGGCCCTTCTGGAGGCCAAGCAGGCGTTTTCCGAACGGGAGACTCCGGTGGGCGCTGTGGTGGTGCATCAGGGAAAGATCATCGGACGAGGATACAATCAGGTGGAGCGCTTGCAGGATCCCACAGCGCACGCGGAGATTCTGGCAATCGGAGCTGCGGCCAATGCGATGGGTTCGTGGCGACTCGAAGGGGCAACGCTCTACGTCACGCTGGAGCCGTGCGCGATGTGTGCCGGGGCGATCGTATTGTCCCGGCTTTCTCGATTGGTGTTCGGAGCTCCCGATCCCAAGACCGGAGCCTGTGGTTCCCTTTTTGACATCGTTCAGGATACCCGCCTCAACCATCAGGTGGAGGTGGCAAGCGGCATCATGGAAGCAGAGTGCGGCGGCCTCCTGAGAGATTTCTTCAAGACATTGAGAGAAACAAAAGAACTGGGTGACAGATAGGTTGTTTCGGAGAGGTTCGGCAGTGGCTTAACCGGGCGGTCTCGAAAACCGCTGTGCCTTCGGGCACCGTGGGTTCGAATCCCACCCTCTCCGCCACACCAGAAAATCGTATCGCATTGGCACCTTGCAGGCCGTGGAGAGATGTCCGAGTTGGTTGAAGGAGCACGACTGGAAATCGTGTGTGGGGCTCAAACTTCACCGTGGGTTCGAATCCCACTCTCTCCGCCATGCAGGTGCGTGCCTGGATCACGAAAAAAAGAAACCCCCTGATTTCGTCAAGAGATCGGGGGGTTTATTCTTGAGGACAACCGCGGGTCCGGCGGAAGCATGAGCTCACCTTCGTAGAATATGCCTGCAAGTGGGGAAAACATCGCCGCCGAGCCAATGGCCGCGCCCATCTCCACCGTCGCGCTCCAAAACCCCGGCGCTACGCTTCTTCCTTCCCGTATTGCGGCTTTCTATTCACGTTTCACGTTTCATTCACGTTTCACGGCTCACGCATCAAAGAACATGTTATCAGTAAATTTCTCCATGAAATCCATCCGGGTGGACAATTCGATGTATTGGATCTGACGGGCCAGCACGGCCGCTCGTTTTCGCTCTTTTTGGGAGATCAGGGCCAGTTTAGCCCCCTCGCCCGCCGCGTTGCCGATGGAGTGGATTTTCTCCACGGAGATCGGAGGCAAAAGTCCGATGGCCGATGCGCTTTCCTTGCGGAGATAGTTTCCAAAAGCACCCGCCAGAAGAATGCGGGAAAGCCCGGAGGGGGGCACCCCCATCTCCGCCATCAGAATGTCTATCCCGCTCCGGATGGCGCTCTTCGAGAGTTGAAGTTCCCGGACATCCCTGGAAGTGATATACATCGCATGGCCGTCTTCGCCCTCCTCTGGGGGAACGAGGAGAAAGTCGTTGCCCGTTTCTCCAGCCCGGATCCTGGCCCGGATGCGATCTGGAAGGGACGGATTCGCGTCCTCCGGATCTACGATGCGACCGGAAGAATCCACGACGCCCACCCGCACCATCTCAGCGACTACGTCCAGAAGACCGGAGCCGCACAGTCCTCTGGGCCGATCATTCCCGATCGTCGTGTAGGACACATCCTCATCGAACACCACCTGATCGATGGCCCCTGGCGCCCCGCGCATGCCGCACGAAATGCGGGCTCCTTCAAACGCAGGACCAGCCGCTGTGGCGCAGGCAACCATCTTTCCCCCTGCCGAGAATACGATTTCTCCGTTGGTGCCGATATCCACCAGGAGCACATTGTCCGGGGTGTCGTATATCCCGCTGGCAAGGATGCCACCGATGATGTCCGTCCCCACATACCCGGAGATGTTGGGAAGAATGTGCACGTGCGCCTGAGGATAGACGGCCAGGTCCAATTCCTCGGCGTGTACCCAGATCGGCTCGGATATGACCGGAACGAAGGGAGAGGGCGCAAGCTGGCTCGGATCGATGTTCAGGAAGAGGTGATGCATGCAGGTGTTGCCCACGATGGTCATTTCGTAGATATCGGTCTTTAGGATGCCCGCTTTTTCGGCTAAGGTTTCGGTGATCTCGTTTATCGCACCGATGATGGCGCGATGCAGTTTCCCCAGTCCGTCCTTGTCCTCGATGACGAAGCTCAGTCGGGCGATCACGTCATCGCCGTATACCACCTGTGGATTCATCGCAGCGGATACGCCGATCTGCTCACCCGTGGACAGGTCGATCAGGTAGCCCACGACCGTGGTCGTGCCGATGTCAAAGGCAACGCCATATAACGGGGCTGCATCGCTTCCGCCGCGTATGTGAATGAGTTCGCCGTCGGAGCATACCGCGGTGATCTGGAAATCGTTTTCCCGGAGAATGCGGGGCAGAGCCCTCAACAGGGGCAGTCTCCCCCACAATTCCCTCTGGAACGGGTGCGTCTGCTTGATTCGCTCGAAATCCGTCCGCTGATCCTCGAGAGTGGGCTTGGGAAGCGCCAGGGAATAGGCTTTCGTGGCGGAATCCAGGGGGACAGCGCGTCCCGTACCCGAGTCAAGAATCCGCTGAGCGATCAATCGGGTGGTGCGGGGAACTTCCACACGGGTGCGGGAGTTTACCCGCGCCCGGCAGGCCAATCGAATGCCTCGTGCCCGGTCCTCCTCGGAGAGGTGCTTTTTCTCTGCATCCGAGCACTCGGACAAGCTCCCCAGTGCCAGCACCCGGCATTTTCCGCAGGTGCCGTCTCCACCGCATGGCCCCTCGATGGGAATGCCCTCCGATCGGGCGATCTCCAGAATGGTGGCTCCTTGGGGTGCCTGAACAGCTTTTCCTTCCGGCTCGAAAACAACCTCAAATCTGTTTCCTGTTGGCGTGTCGGACATGGACTGGCATTCTCCTTATTCTTGATATGAAATAGTGCCGCGCAACTTGCCCCAGTACGGAATCGAAGGGACTTAGAGAGCGCAACGTTCTTTTTGCTCTTCCAACTCGCTACTCAGTGGGCAGCGAGTTGATTCAGATAATTGACTCCTGGAGGCTTAGCCAATCTCAGAGTCGCGGCTTATTAAGTTTTTATTAAGTTTTTATTAAGTTTTTATGAGGTTTTGATCAACTACCCAGGCTGATTTTCTTTTGCTACCACTGTTCTTAATTTTCCCAAGCTTTCGTAGTTCTGACAATAACCCATTGATTTTTATCTTTTTCTGTTTATCCTCCATCCAATCAGGTAGCTTTTTCCAAAGTAACTCGTCGACATCCTTTCGCTCCAGAGATCCATGTACTTCAATTGACTTCACGATAAAATCAAGATAATAAGCCTTGTCAAGAGCCTTGTTTTTTGAGTAGACAGATTTCTGACCTGTTGCCTGTGACATATTTTTTGAAAGGAAGAAATTTGGCCTTCTGCCCTCTATGAGTTTGTGGGCTTTGAGATGCTTCCCCTCTGCCTTTGACAGGGGGATCTTCTTCTGAACCTTATCCAAAAGCATGATTTCTTCGAGTGATAATTCAGAATAGCGTGCGAGTATGCGGGCATATTCGATATCAAGCACTTTTCCGATTATTGTGACTTTCACCCGCTTTTCGGAGAGGTCGTAATCGGGCAAGGGGAAAAAACGCTGCCGTTGAAAATTGAACATCTTTCTGATGCCACCACCTGCCGTATCAACCATTTTCAAGTTGAACATTGCGGTTGCTAAAAAACGATTGCGATAATGTTCTTCCGGCGCATTGTCACGCACAACTTTTTCAACATCGCCGGGAATGAAACTGCCCAGATTGGTGAAAATGAGCTGGTCTTCCATTTCCACGACATTAATGCGACCGCCCAGAGAATAGTCCTGGTGGGCGATGCAGTTGTTAATTGCTTCTCGTATTGTAAATGGTTCGTATTGATCGATTTCCTCTGGAAACAACGTGCCGTCTTTAAGATAACGGTATTTCGAGTTTCGTATGCTAGCGTAAATTCTGTCCACTGCAAGCAACAAAGGGCATCCGGCGATCAGATAATCCCTATCATTGCCGCGAGAGTCTTTGAGAATCCAGCGGATTTTTGCCTCCGAGGGACCTATAAAGTGTTCCGATTCTTCTTTGCCAAGCAGGATGATGGCTGTCCGTGTTATCTTGCCTTTGACGGCAAGTTTTGCCTTGTTCAGGAATGTGACGGTATCCCAGGAATCTACTTCCGCGGCTTTGTCGGAGAATTTGCTTCTGAAATTATCGCGGGCAGTCTTAATCGCTTGTTCGTCAAGATCATCAATGTCTGCGTCGACAATAATTGCGGCGCTCCAGTCTTCTACGTTCGCCTGCGACCGTATCCGCTCGATTTCTTCGAGGTTCAACGGCGATAGTTCCTCGCCGTCACGACCAAAGTAGTGCCCTTTATATGCGACCGGAAGTCCCTTCGGAGCCGCTGGTATCTGGAACATCACCACCCGTCCATCAGCGGTTGCATGCTCGTAAATTTCAATGAAGCTAATTCTATTATTGGTCTTATTGGCGATCTCGCCTTTCAAACTGTCAAGGTCTTTCCGGCTGCTCCGGTAGGAACTCCCGACAATCCTGTGCTGCTTATTCTCGATACCGAACACAAGCCAAGCATGCGGTTTACCTTTGAGATTCGCTTCATTGCTCAAGGCGGAGAAATACTTGCCGATCTTGTCGAAATGATAGCCTTTCTTTGCTTCTTTGAATTCCACGACTTCGGTCTCTCCGGGAATGCTTCGGAGATTGTCCAGAATCATGGTGAGTTCGCTGGCGGTCATATCTCTTCCCCAAAGTGCCGATTTTGCTCCAACTTTTCAGCAACCGCTGTTTGTAGAATGAGGGAATCGGAGGTTCTAGCTGGCGGACTCCACTGAACGAATAGCAGATTTTCGGATATTGAATCACCGAACAAACCAGATCAGTCTCGCCCGACGTCCTGGTTTGACTGGGTTCGGTCCTCCCGGTTCTTGGGCGTTGGGCAAAATCCCCCGCGCACCGCTGTTATCCCGATCCCGCTGGGTCGCCACAAACTGCACTGTGAATGCGAAACTGAGCCGACCAGGGATCTTTCGTCACCGTCCCGGCCGCCTTCTGCGCCTGGGCAAGCAGTTTTTCCGGGTGATGGATGACTCCGTTGTGCACAGTAGCGACCAGGTGCGGATCTTCCGGTATCCGCGCGGTGGGATCCCCCCGCACTATGGCAAAATCGGCCACAGCGCCCGGGGCCAATCGCCCCAGCATCGGACGATCGAGAAAATCGGCTGCATCCAAAGTAGCCGTCTGCAGGGCGCGAAGCGGGCACATGCCCGACCCGACCAGGAGAGACAGCTCTTGCCACAGGCTTCGGCCCGGACATACGGCCGCAAAGGGCACATCCGTTCCGGGCAGAATGGGCACATTCCTTTTCAGCAGAAGCCCTGTCAGACGTTTTGCCGCCTCAAGCGCCCGGCACCACTGATCGCCCGCCTGCTGGTTCTTTTCCCCCCCGCCCTGCCACGCGACGATCTCCGGGGGAACGTACCGCGCTTCTTCGCGGAAACAGTCGGCCACATGGATCCGCCATCGTGATCGCCAATAGGCCAGGGTGGGCGTGGCCGTCATCCCGAATCGGGCGATCTGATCGGCCTCTTTTTCCTGGGCATCCAAGGTTTCGTCGAAGCCCGGCAGCCCCCAGACGTCCAGCCACCCGGGAGGATGATCCGGCCAGACATCGGTCAGGATGCCGTCCAGGTGAAAAAACTCGTCCACGCCGGCTTGAGCTGCCGCCAAAAGTCCGGTCTGAAGACAGTGTATGGACGCTTTGAGGCCATGGGCATGCACCTCCTGCACCATAGGAGGGTAACCACTTTTCAGGAAGGTCGTGGTAGAGCTTGACGCCATCAACACCCGCTTCCGCTATCTCCCGAACCGCCGTAACGCCGTCCCCGAGACTGCGGCATGGGCGGGAAACAACGCGATGACTGGGTTCTGGGCCATCCAGAATGGGGCCCACGCAGAGGATTCGGGGACATGCCCGATCCTTCGCGCTCCTTTTCTGATCGAGAATCCATGCCAGATCGTTTCCGACGTCGCGGATCGTCGTGACGCCGTAGGCCAGGAACAAGGGGGCTTCCCACCGCATGAAGTGCACGTGCGTGTCTATGAGCCCCGGGAGCAGCGTGGTGTCCGGCTCATAGAAGGTCGGCAAGGAGTCCGGGATCGAAGATTGGGGAATGACCCCAGTGATCCTGCCGTTGTCAACCATCACCCCGTGGGATGGCCAGACGCGCCGACCATCGAATAGGCGATCGGCACACCATGCGAATTGTCTCCCTTCAAAAGCCGGGTCCGGAACAACCTGGGACATGGGGCATCTCCCCGCTTGGTGCACGAAATCAAAGATACCATGGCGTAACCTGATTACGGGATGTTCTTCGGCTACACCAGAATGGCAACATTCGTCACTCTCAATGCAGTGAAGAGTCTCCAAACAACGTCGCAAGACATGTCATCTGTATTTGGGATTTCGTGCACTTGGAAGGTCTCGCTTGCCTGGACGGAGGCAGACAGCTGTCTTTTTACCTGCACCGCAAAATAGGTATGGAACCTGCTCTTTCCCGATTTTCTGCACCTCGATTGGGCACCAAGTCCCGGGGGGATCAGCCCACCCAAAATCCAACCGGAGGAGCCCAGGGCTGCCTCGCCTAGCACGGAGTCACGCCCTTTTTCAGGATGATGTTACCGTATTTGGCCATCTCTCCGGTCATGACCACCGCAAAAGCGCTTTGGGTCCGCTCGTAGAAGGCGAACCGTTCGATTCGCTGGATTTTTGGGGTCTCCGGCCAGTGTTTGTCTATG
>JAZDJA010000113.1:0-3992 GCA_043804415.1 Candidatus Latescibacterota bacterium
GTTACGTCTCCCTCCGACCCGAATACCTCGAAATCAAGATTGAAGACCTCGTTGAGCTCGCGCCGCCAGTTGTCCACCAACCCCGCCGGCACAACCATCAGCGCCCGACGCATTTCGCCTCGCGAAGCCAACTCCCGAAGGATAAGGGCCGTTTCGATGGTCTTGCCAAGACCGACTTCATCGGCGATGAGAAAGCGCCTTGGCCGGGCGTTGGCGACCCGATGCACGACCACCACCTGGTGGGGTAGCAGGTCCACCTTGGCGGAGGTCAAGGTCGCCGCACTTTCCATGAGCGGCAGTTCGGCAGCTTCGACAGCCAGCCATAGGCGCTCGATGGCTTCCGGTGTGACCGGTTTCAGCCCGGCGATGACACGGTCGGCCCAGCTTTTCGCCTCCTGAAGCGCCTGTAGCGGTACCTGTCGTTCACCCAGAGACCGAAAAAAAACGCGGACGAATCCCGACGGCTCGAAGCCGACGACCACGCCTTCTCCCAGTTCGGGGTGTTCGACCTTCCGGCCGACCTGCAGCTCAGGAAATCCTTGCAACATAGTATCCAACCGTTATGCTCTTTCCCTGTTCGTCACGAATCAGGCGCGCCATGTTCATGGTGGCGCTACCGTCCCAGAGTGAGTCCGACAGCCGCACCCGCTCGCCGTCCCGACGGATGAACAAAACCTCTTCGTCGGAGGCAGTCAGCTCAAACGATCTCTCATGGGTGCCGAAGCCGAACACCAGGCCACGTTGATCCCAGCGCGCCTGAAACTCCTGCACGAACGGGTTGACTCGGGTTTTCAGGAACTCTCGGACCTTGGCCGGTTCCAGAACATCGAGGAAGGTTTCGATGCCGCACACGAGCACAGTCTGACCGTTACCCGGCGGTTCAGCCGGCCAGTCATGCATCCATCCGAGAGCCTCCCGCATAGACACAAGTGTACCCCCGCCGATGAGCGGACCGAGGGTAAACCGGTCAAACACGATGCTTGATCCGCGGCGAAGCCATGCGCTTGAGGACATATCCCGCATATTCATACTCCGAAAGTGTAATTCTTAAATCTTTTCAAGGACATACTCAATCCCGCCGAACTGCCCGGATAATAACAATTTGCCATAATCAAGATATAACAACAGGTTAGACTCTTTCCTTGGATTGTTTTCCCTGCACTGCGGAAAACAACTGCCCGGACGTGTCGACTTCCGCGAGTTTGTAACGCCTCACTCTCTTGCCCACCGTGGGATTCTCGATTTGCAGCAATCCTCGTTCGACCCATCTCTTAAGCAACTTTGAGGCTGAAAGCGTGTCGCCTGATTTCATGATGCGCCGCACCTCAGCATTGCCGATCGTTCGATTTTTTTCCAGATACAGGGAAACCTGATCCCACGTTGATGGGCGATTTTCGTTCAGCAGGACAACCAGCACCTCATCCCGGGAGGTCGTTGTCCGTGTGAAATAAAGCGGCGGATAGAGCCCCGCGGCGTTCATCGTCTGGAACATCATGCGCACGCCCTCTCCGGCATCGAGATTCGGTGGATCGGGAAATTCCCGCAAGTTGGAGACGATCAATGGATTGCGGCTGAATGAACCTATGCTCTGAATATTCCGGACGGTGACTCTACCGGGTAACATTCCAGGACTGCTGATCTCGATGCGGTCAGGGAAGATGCGAATCTGGATATCGGTCGGGATGCTGTAGTCGCGATGGATGACGGCATTCGTAATGACTTCCTTAATGACACGAGCCGGATATTTCTGAACGATTTCAAACCCCAGAGGCCCCATTTGAACGCCGGAAGCCAGCTCGTCCAAAACAACGCGGTAGGCATCCGCAATCTGGGCGATGAGAGGACCGGAGATCGTTTTGGGGGGTTTCACGAGATTCGGTGTGGCAGAATAATCAACCTTCTCGGTTTTGTAATGGAAAAAGCGGATAGCAGCCTTCGTTCGTAACAGACCGCTCGGCTCTTCCGAAAAAAGAAGCACGGCGGCCCAGGTGGGCTGTAGCAGCCCTTCGGCGTTTTTCTTCGCCAGCCCGATATGTTGGAGCGCCTCGGGAAGCGGTCGCGTCAAGCGACGCGCCGAAGCGAACATCTGCCAGATTTGTGTTTGCAATAGCTGGAAATCGACATCCGCCGGTCGCCCTTCAGCCGTAAGCGAACCGCGTTCCAGAGACAACTTCGCGATTTCTTCCGCGACCAGTTCCTTGTTGCCCTTGTTGAGCCTTTGCCAGGTCCCATTCAGCACGATAGAGTGAATCGCTTCGCTTTTTTCAACGCGGACAACGACAAGACTGCCCCACGATCCATCACGGAGCGTGCAACCGATTTCCATGAAGGAAGGCTTGTCGAGGGGCGGCGTAATGCGGGAATCGATCAGTCTTTGCAGTTCATCAACAGCCGAGGGGCCCTCCTGAATACCGTAAACACGATCTCTACCCGTGGCCTTGTCTTCATCTTCCAGGCCGAGGACCAAGAGACCACCTTCTGTATTAGCGAAGGCGACAATGGATTCCAGCGCTCTTGTCAGTTTTTCACCTACGACTCTCTTACATTCGAAGGTGCGGCCTTCGCGCATTTCGACCAATTGATCGACCAGAGCATCATCAAAGGGAGGTGGCTTTGATATCGCAGAACCATTCATCGTCATAAGGGACCTTTATCAGTCTTGTCTTTCAATTCTCATCGATCATCTCAAAGAGGCTCATTTGTCTGGTTTCAATTCGCTTCATCGGCTTCGCACGCCAGTGGCTGACGAGGTCCAATGCAAGTTTGGCGGCCTGTTGAATGCCGGTGTCCGGATCGGTCTGGGCGTACCAGTCCAGAATCGGGTCCACCGATCTCTTGGTCTGGAAGGTGGCGCGGTTGAGTTCATCGGAAACATCAACGCCGCTGCCGGGTGACGCAGCGCCGATTATGAAATGGGCCTGGTCCAGGTCAGTCTTGAGGACCTTCCGGTTGCGTCCCGGCGCCGTGAAATACTGGAATCGCTCTTCGATGGGGATCACATTCACCGAGGTTCCGACCACGCGAATCCAGCCCCGCGCCTCAATGTCGCCCTGGGAAACGGACGTGCCGCGCAGCGTCTTGTGCAGATCATCCCGCGCCATGGAGCGGCGGCCTTGGAAAACACGCAGGAACAGCCGTGAGGCCGGTTCCGCCGCGTCCGGTGGGCGGCGCTTGCCATTCTCATCTTTACTGGCAAGCAGGTCGTCCAGGAGCTGGTTGATCCCAAGGAGCGCGTCCCGCACGCCCAGGACCTGCCCGTCGCCCGTATAGACCTGTCCGTAATGGCGGCTATAGAACTCGAGGGCCTTTCCCCGCAGGATGACCAGGAGGTCCGATTCGGGAAGCTCCTTCCCATGGGAATGCTCAAGGAGCTCCTTGAGCTGCGCCGCCTCGTCCTTCACCCACCGGCGCATCCGTGCCCAGCTCACGGCCTTTGGTTCTTCCAACCGCTTCCGGCAGACATGGACAATGTCGTATTCGATCTTCCTCGAACCAAAAGAGGCACGCTCTCCTCTGGTTTCATCACTTCTTACCGGATAGGTAGCGACGAGAAGGTACCCGGCGTTGAACAGGGCCTCGAGCACATCCACCCACGGCGCATCGGCGCTGTGGTGGAAGGTGAAGGCCATGAGTCCGCCGGGCTTGAGCAGGCGGCCCGCCTCGGCCCAGCAGGCGGTGAGCGTCTTCTGATAGAAGTCGGAGGCTGGTTCCGGCCTGTAGAGCGGGTTGGGATCTTTCTCCCCGAGCTCCTTGTTTCCGGTCAGTTCGCGCACCGTGGCGAGGATGCCGTTCGTGACGAACCGCTCCCGTTCATAGTCTTCCCGGTCATCGGGATGCTCGACGTTGTTGTCCACGACCTCCACCGCGTGGGGGGTCCGTTCCGGCGCGAAGTATTTACTCTCCGGCATGCCGCGATACCACTTGAGCAGGGGCAGGCGCATCCAAACGTAGAAGAAATCAGCCAGATCGGCGTAGAACAGGTTGTTACCGAA
>JAZDJA010000114.1:0-10034 GCA_043804415.1 Candidatus Latescibacterota bacterium
CTTGTTGGAGAGAAAGACGACCTTCTTGCCCCCTTCCCGCAACAGGCGGACGACCCGCTCGGCGCCCGGGATCAGGCGCTCGCCCAGATAGACCGTCCCGTCCAGATCGAAGATGAATCCCTTGAACATTCAGCCGAAGACACCTCCCATCTTGGAACCGGCCATGCGGTTGATGATGAACAGACAGACGGCGCCGAGGATGAGCAGAATGAAACCGAGCGCGGCCGCCTCATTGACGGACCCGCCAATATAGAAGTTGAAGATGCCCACCGTCATCATCTCGTGGCCGGGCACGACCAAAAGCAAGGTGGCCGAGGCTTCCTGGAGGGCCAGGATGAAGGAGTAGAGGGACCCCACCAGGACCCCCTTCCAGATGAGGGGGAGCGTGACGTCCTTGAAGGTCTTCACCTTGGTGGCGCCGACGCTCTCCGCCGCCTCCTCGAAGGAGCGGTGGACGATAAGCAGCGAGGCGAAGGTCCCCCGCACCGTATAGGGCAGACGCCGGACCGCGAGAACAATGGGAATGACGATCCACATCTTGAAGAGCCGCCGGTCCACAAACTGGACGATGTTCAGGTAGGCCTGGGAGGCCAAGAGGTCGGAGATTCCCACCATCAGCGGCGTGGCGAAACCTACAAAGGCGCTACCCCGGCCCTTACGGGCACGGTGAGTGGGGAGGTGGACGTGAATTTCCCGAACATGACCACATGTGTGTCCCTCATAAAGAGCGGCAAGCTCAGGGCCCTGGGGATCACGAGCTCCAAGCGGGCAACCCTGCTACCCGACTTGCCGGCAATTTCCGAGACCATTCCCGGCTATGAATTCTTGTTATGGCAAGGATTGGCCGCACCAGCCAGAACACCACCGGCGATTCTCGCGAAGCTCAACAACGAAGTAATCAAGGCATTGAAGACTTCGGCAGTTCGGGAACGGATGGCAGCTATGGGAAATGAACCCCTTGGTTCCTCCCAGAAGGATTTCGCCGTATTCATCGGCAATCACTTGGAAAAAATGAGAGAGACCGTCAGGGTGTCCGGGGCCAAACCGGAAGACTGATTGGTTATCAAGTCAAATCCATTCTAGATTTCAGGGTAAAGATACTGTTCGGAGATTCCGTTGCCGCTTCCTTTTTCCCAGAGCAACGGGATCAAAATGGTCCTTTTTCCAACCCGCGATGGATCGAACCTCTACCTCGTAGGCAGGCAGGTGATGACGAGTGGATAAGAACCCTGGTGCGCCGCATGGTCAAGGCCGGCTACCGAGGCTTGACGCTCACGGTGGATTCCGCCTTTTACGGAAACCGCGAACGGCCCTTCCCCTCCAACAATGAAAATTTTTCATTATCCGGGTCCATAGAGCAAGACAGAACGGCGGAAAAGCCGAGTCGGTCGGACGCTTCCCCTGCAATTGCCCGAGGGGCATGCCCGTTCGTTTGTCTGGATCCCCTCAAAGAGCCAATCCGGGGACAAATACCGGAAGTTCGTTATCGATGAAGGAAATGCGATCAAGGCCCTGAAACTCAAGTAGGGTTTTCCAGATTCCGGTACTGCGCTCCTGGTCAACGACGGGGGATCGCAGGGGCCCTTCGGGTCGTCCATCAAGATGCGTTCAAGGGCGGGCAAATTTAACAGGGGGTTGAAAAACTCCGTGTCTGGCAGTAAAAAATAAATTCAAAAAAAACTTGACAAAGAAAACATATTTTGATTTTTTGTCTACCAAAAGTGTATATCAAGTTTGATTAAATCTTTTTGAAGGAGGACCCATGCCGATTATACTCAAAGGTGTCATGCAAAGTACGGTCACACCGCTTAAAGACGACTTCAGCATCGATCTCCCCACGTTTGAGCGGCTTTTGGAATTTCACATCCGCACAGGGGCAACAGCCATTTCATGGCCACACCACAAAGCGGAGTCCCTCAACCTGACGATGGCCGAACGCAAGGCATGCGCCGAAGTGGCCGTGAAGGTTGTCGCGGGGCGGGTTCCGGTGACGATCCACGTCAGCGCTGTGGCCCTGGAGGATACGATTGAGCTGGCGCGGCATGCCCAGAAAATCGGGGCGGACGGCATCCTCGCCATCACCCCCTACTTCTGGAGGCCCACAATCGAAATGATGTACGATTATTTCGTCTGGCTCGGCACTTCAATCGACCTGCCCCTCATTGCGTACAACTCCCCCCACCATCAGGGTACGGCATTTACGGGGGATCTCACCAGACGCCTGATCGAACGTCTGCCCAACTTCATCGGTATGAAGGATGCCGGTTTCTTCAGCGAAAAGTTCGTGGAAGTGGCCCAGGTGGCCCTCGCTCTCAGGCCGAACTTCGCGATGATTGCGGGCGTGGAATTTCTCGCGCCTTCCGTGCCCTTGGGTGGCGCCGGGTCTTATTCCTCCGCGGGGGCAATATGTCCCAATTTGTGCACTCAGCTCTACGATGCATGCGCGGCCGGGAAGAGTGTTCTTGCGCGGGAACTCCAGTACAAGCTGATCCGTCTATGGGACCTGTTCCGAGACCAGTACCCGTCCTCCCTCAAGGGAGGGATGGTTCTCATGGGACGCCCCGTTGGACCCACGCGACCGCCGCTGCCAACGGCAACAAAGGAGCGCCAGGCATTCATTGCCGGGGAGTTGAAAGATCTGGGTATCCTCGATACCGAACCCCACGGCTGGTGATTTTCCACGACAACAAAGACGATGAGGTGAAATCCATGTCTATTATTACTCCAGGTTTGGTGCACGCACCGGTGATCCCGTTTAAACGGGACAACAGTATCGACTTTGAAACATTTGAAAAAAGTATCGCATTCCATCTCCGTAATGGTGCGGAAGCGCTCGCCGTATCCATGCACGCTGGAGAATCGGTCAGCCTTACCAATGAGGAACAGCTTAAAGTCATTGATTTTACAATCAAGCAGACCGGAGGGCGCGTTCCCGTCATCGCCAATGCGAGCGATCCGGGAACTGCCATCGCTGCAGCGCGGGCACGTGACGCAGAGGCCGCAGGCGCCGCAGCCGTCGTTGCCACAGCGCCTTATTACTGGACGCCGCCGCCGGCCATGCTTGTCGAACACTTCGCACAGATCGGCTCGGCAGTGAGGGTGCCGTTCTTCGTCCACTACGCCCCGAGTGAAGTTGTCGGGCCGAAATTGACCAATGACATCGTCCTGAAGCTGATCGACCGGCTTGAAAATTTTGCGGGCTTCGTGGATGCAAGCCAAGACTGGCAGTTCATGGCCAGCATGATCATGAATGCGAAGCGCAGGCGGCCGGAGTTTCAGCTCCTCACCGGGATCGAATACCTCGTCTCCGCCGGGGCCATCGGCGCCACGGGCATGTTTTCCTCGCTGTCGGGCATTGCCCCTCGGCTGGTGCGCAGGCTCTACAACATCTGCCGCCAAGAGAACTACTTCGAGGCACGCAAACCCCAAGAGGAGATTTCGGTGTTGCACCAGGTGATCAAGGGTGCGGGATTCGCCGGGCTCAAAGGGGCCATGCGGGCCATGGGCCGGGATTGCGGCGAGCCGCGCCGTCCTGTCATCGCCCTGGGAACAAGCTATGAAAAGCTTGCTGCTGAGATCAACGCACTGGCCATTCTCCGCGAAGAACCGAGGGGTTGGTAGCTGGAAGTCATTGGATGGATGGGACATTGGGATTGATGGTGTGCATGGTCATGCCAAATTATTGCAAGGAGGAAAGGTATGAATCTTCGGTTCACTGAGGAGCAAATCGCTTTAAAGGAAGTCGCCCGTGAATTCTTCGAAAGGGAAGTTAGGCCTGTCATGGCGGAATTGGATGCTCGACCTAACCCCAGGGATTGCTATCCGCGCGAGCTTGTAAGGAAAGGATCCGAGCTTGGGTTAAGAACTTTGGCGCTGCCGAAAGAGATCGGTGGCGGGGGGGTGGATGATATCACAAGAGCGTTCATGTTCGAAACCATGAGCTCAATCGAACCGGGAACGGCAAAGATCTTCAGCCAATGTTGGAAAGTCTCCCGCATGCTTTATCAATGTGGAACAGAGGAACAAATAAAAAAATTCCTTACCCCGTTTATTGAGGATCACGATTTTGTAGGCTCCATGTGTATTACCGAACCAAACTCAGGAAGTGACAATGTACTTCCCTACAAAGGGGTTGATGGCGGGATCACTACGAGTGCGGTTCCTGATGGGGATTACTACGTGATCAATGGAATGAAGCACATGGTCTCCCTGGCCAGCTTTTCCAAGCTCCTCATCGTGTATTGCAGGACAGATCGCACCATACCGGCCCGCCGGGGAATGACCACGTTCCTGGTGCCCGGCGACTTTCCCGGTGTCTCCTATGGACAGGTTCATAATAAAATGGGTTGGCGCCTCTATCCCAATGGAGAAATATTTTTCGACAATGTTCGTCTTCCCAAGGAATATATGTTGGGAAAATTGAACGATGGCTATGCAAATACATCCGAAAGCCAAAGGGGAGACGTCGAAGGCCCTACGATGTACCTGGGGATCTGCAAGGCGATTTACAGGTTGTGTCTGGACCACGCCAAACAGCGCATTCAGGGCGGCAAACCAATCATCGAACATCCCACTGTAGGGTCAATACTCTCAGAAATGGCCATGATCATCGATGTCCTGGAGGGGTGGGTGTATGACACTGCGTACCAGAACACGATCGATCAAAAGAAAGTGGATACCAAGAAGAAACAGTTTGGAAGGATCTTCTCCCGCGAGTGTGGGTTTAGGATGATCGCCTTGGGAGTCGATATTCTGGCGAGTGTTGGAATCATGCGAGAGTTTCCAATGGAAAAATTGATACGGGATTTCTTAAGTGACGTCCACGGCAGCGCATCGAGTTCTCTCCTGAAATTGAAGGTCTTGCCGTTCCTGGAAAGATAACCCCTTGGCCGGTACTGGCACAACGAAGAAAATGGGCCGGCCCCGAAACATGGAACGAAGACGGAACATCCGGCAATAGTAAGGAAGGAGGAAAATATGTGGATTCCGCGTCTTATCGTATGCTACTTCTTGATTTGCATGTTTCTTCTTGGCCCGGGCATCGCATCGGGCCAGAGTTATCCCACCAAGGCGATACGGATCGTCACAGCGGCTGTCGGCAGCGCCAATGACCTGTGTGCGCGTATCGTTGCGAAAGACCTTACCGGCAGACTGGGGCAGCCGGCGATCGTGGAAAACCCGGGAGGGCGGGCAGTGGAGGTCGTGGTAAACGCAGCGCCCGATGGCCATACGGTATTGTTCTATGGCTCAGCCACCTACACCATGCCGCTGATCAGGAGCGAGAAATACTCAATAGCGGACCTTGCACCGGTTTCATTGTCGATCAGCTCGCCCAACATTGTCGTGGTGCATCCATCCGTACCGGTAAAGTCTCTCAAGGAGCTGATCGCACTGGCCAAGGCCCGGCCCGGAAAGCTCAACTATGCTGCTGGTACGGTGGGCGCCTCGCCTCACACCTCGATGGAATTGTTCAAATCCATGACGGGTGTCGACATTGTGCGTGTCCCCTACAAAGGGACCGGGCCGTCGGTCCTCGCCCTGGTTGCCGGCGAAGTGGACATGATGATTGCAGGCCTGGGTTCCGTGGAAACGTTCATAAAATCGGGCAAACTGAGGGCGCTGGCGGGAACCAGCGCCAAGCGGTCCGAACTGATTCCCGAGTTGCCCACTGTGGCAGAAGAGGGGGTACCCGGATATGAAGCCGCCTCAAGGATGGGCTTCTATGTGCCGGCGAAAACACCCGCTTTCGTTATTAATCGCTTGTATCAGGAAGTGTCGCGGAGTGTTAAAACTCCCCAGGCAAAAGAACTGTTTCTCAGGAATGGAATAGAAGCGGTGGGCAGCACGCCGGAAGAGTTTGCGGCGCTGATCAAGACCGAAATGGGCTGGATATCGAAGTTGATCCGAGAAGGCCGCATCCGCACAGAATAGCCGAATTGACCGCGCGGCCGGATACAGTCAGCCAGATGGTTGCGGACCACCGCCCGCAGTGGCGGCAACCAGGCGCCGGGAGATATTTTGGCGCTCACGGGGGTGGTCCGCGATTTATCCTCAAACTTAACCCCATACCGCTCTTACAGTAACGGACAAGTAAGGGGTCGATCGTTGCTATCTCTAACTCACGATGAATAGGAGGGTATATGGAAATGCTGCGCTTGATCGCATGGGGGTTCGCAACTTGCGTGCTGGTCCTTGGTCCGGGCGTCGCGTCGGCTCAGACCTATCCCACCAAAGTGATGCGCATCGTCACCGCTGCTGTTGGCAGCACCAACGACTTTGTGTCGCGCATCGTTGCGAAAGAACTTACCCGAAACCTGGGCCAGCCGGTGATCGTGGAAAATCTCGGGGGGTCTCGGGCAATGGAAAGCGTGGTGAGGGTAGCGCCTGATGGCCACACGATGTTGTTCTATGGTTCAGCCGCCTGGCTCATGCCGCTCTTGCGCCGCGAGAACTATGATCCGGTGGCTGACCTTGCGCCGGTTACATGGGCGGTGAGCCAGCCCAACGTTGTCGTGGTGCATCCATCGCTGCCGGTAAAGTCCCTCAGGGAACTGATTGCGCTGGCCAAAGCCCGGCCCGGAGAGCTCAATTATTCCGCAGGCACCGTAGGCGCCGGACCGCACATGCAGATGGAGTTGTTCAAGTCCATGGCGGGCGTCGACATTGTGCGCGTTCCCTACAAAGGCACCGGGCCGTCTGTCCTCGCCCTAATTGCCGGGGAAGTGAATATGATGATCGCTGGTCTTGGTTCGGTGGACTCGCACATGAAGTCGGGCAAACTGAGAGCGCTGGCGGTTGCCAGCATCGGGCAGTGCCCACTGACCCCCGGGTTGCCCACGGTGGACGAATCGGGTCTACCCGGATTTGAAGCCGCATCCAGGATGGGTTTTCTCGTGCCTGCGAAAACGCCCCCTGCCATCACTCAGCGCCTGCGTGAGGAAATTGCGCGGTGCCTGAACAGGCGCGAGGTGAAAGAACTCCTGTTCAAGAATGGAATAGAAGCGGTGGGTAGTACGCCGGAGGAGTTTGCGTCGTTGATCAAGACCGAAATGGCCCAGGCTGCCAAGTTGATCCGGGAAGGCCGCATCCGCATAGAATAGCCGAAGTCATGGCGCCGCGAATCCGTTCAGCTGGTTGCGCACCACACCCGCCGTGGCAGCAACCAGCACCAGGTAGATTTTTTTCCATTCATTGACAGTTGGATGGAAATTTCTTAAAGTGGTTTCGTTTAGGGAGATCGTTTTGCGAGATCAAACCAACAATATTTATCAAGAATTACGAAATCAGATACTGGATGGAACACTCAAACCGCGCGAACATCTGCAAGAACTATCCTTGGCAGAAGCATTCAATGTTAGCCGACCCACTGTAAAAAAAGCGCTGCTGAAACTTGCAAGTGAAAACTTGGTGGTGATCGAGGAAAACAAACGCGCCAAAGTTCGCTGGTTCACCGTCGAGGAAGTCATTCAATGCTTGGAAGTCCGTGAGCTACTGGAATGTTTTATTATTCAACAGAGCGGCAAGCTCCTCAGCGCTGCCGATTTGGAAGAAATGAGCATAGCGCTAAATGAGGTGAAAAGAGCTCTCGATGAGCAGCAGTTCTTAAAATACGCCGAGCATATCCCCCATTATTATGACGTCCTCTATCGAGCATGCCTCAATCGCCCGGTCGTCGAGATCATCAAGATCATCAAGAACCAACTCAAGCGATACAACATAATGACTTTTCTTATTCCCGGTCGGGGGGAAAATACATTCAAGGATCACAAAGAAATCCTGAGCGCCCTTAAATGTGGCGATGTCGATGGTGCGGAAGCATTGATGCGGGCACACATATCCAATCTGCGAATGCTTATTCGGATGCACGCCAAGCTTTTTATGTGACATCGCCCCTTACGATATCGCCCCCATAACCGGGTTGCCGGAGCGTCGGTGGGGAAGAACGGAAGCTGATATCACCAAAACATAAGTCAGTGAACGACATTTGGCGAGACAACAATTGTGGAGGGAAGGCTATGGGTTTGGCACGTGAACTGGCACAGCGTATCACCGACATGAACTTTGACAGTCTGTCCGAGGATGCTGTTTACTGGGGCAAAATTGCCTTGCTCGACACCCTGGGCGTTATGCTGGCCGGCGCGCAAGAAGATGCTCCCCGGATCCTGGATGAGGTCGTGGGCTCACCGGCCGGCGGACCCAGTCTCCTATTCGGCACCGACCGCCGCGTTGCCCCACTCGACGCGGCCCTCGTCAACGGCACGGCAGCCCACGCACTCGATTTTGACAACACAGCGAGCAACATCGGCGGTCATGTGTCTGCCGTAATGGTCCCCGCGCTCATCGCCGCGGCCGAAGCGCATGCGAGCACTGGCAAGGAATTGCTGCTTGCCCATGCCGTAGGCTTTGAAACCGCGCGGATCGGCCTCGCGGTCAATCCGCGCCACTCGGAAAAAGGCTGGCACCCGACGTCCACCTTGGGTGTTTTCGCAGTGACCGCAGCGTGCGCGCGGCTCCTGGGCTTGTCGCTTGAACAGACCGAAACGGCACTCGCGTTGAGTACGTCCCTCGCCGCTGGGATCAAAGCCAATTTCGGCACAATGACCAAACCATTGCATGCGGGGCAATGCGCACGAGGGGGGCTTATGTCAGCGCTCCTTGCGCGTAGGGGCTTCACGGCGAACAGGGATGCCTTCGAGCACAAACAGGGGTTCTTCAGGCTTTTCGGCGATCCGGCCAGGGACGAGCCAGCCCGCGTCTTGGAAGGTTGGGGTGAGCCCTTGGATATTGTCTCGCCTGGCGCCAGTTATAAGCTTTATCCCTGCTGTTACAGCACGCACTCCGCTATCAACGGCGCCCTGGATCTCGTGCGACAACATGGCCTTTTTCATCCTGAATCCATTGCACACATTGAGACGCATACTTCTGAGCGAGCTCTGCTGCACACCGATCGTGCCTTCCCCAAGAGCTCCCTCGAAGCCAAATTCAGTGTCCAGTATTGCGTCACACGGGCACTGCTCCATGGCAAAGTCGTTCTAGAGCACTTCGAAGGCGAAGCCTATAAGGACCCTGTCGTACATTCGCTTCTGACGCGCTTCGAGTCGACGCCTTACACGGGCCCATTCTTTTCGGAGGGGGACCGCCTCGATGCGGTCGTGAGAGTAACCCTCAACGATGGGCGCGTACTGGAAACGAAGGTCGACCAGCCCCTCGGCCGCACCGTAACAGTGCCGATCCCGAAGGAAGCGCTCAATGCGAAATTCCTTGATTGTGCGACACGCATCATCGAAGACACAAGAGCAGAGGCTGTATGCAGTCAGATCTGGTCGCTGGAGGACCTTAGCTCGGTGCGGGACTTGACCGCTATGCTCGAAGTCAGCAGACGTTGTGGCAGCGGCCGTCATGAGCAGAATGCGTATCCTGCCTGATTCTCGTTTCTGCTTCACCGCCGTCCATACGCCAGATCATTTCAGCCCGCTTACGGCTCAGCTCCTCTTTGCGTTCCTTCCAGTCCGGGAGGACCCGCCCCTCCAGAGTAAAAGCTGAAGCTCATGAACGGCCGAGGCAGCCGGTGATCGCGGCCTTCCTCCGGCCACCGATGGAATGTCCCTTACCCTCCCACAAACCGGCGGTATGCGGGTGCGAGGCTTCCTGCTCTCACGCCACGGCTCGAATCGCTGACGAACATCTTCAAGGACAGGCTGTTCTGTAAGGTACATTTTCAAAGGCCTCAGTATACGTAATTACGGCTGGGATTCCCGGAGCAGGCCCTCCAGATCGGCAATGCTCTCAAGAACATAGTCGGGACGGACGGGGGATGACTCCAGGGTTTTCGTGTCGGTCACGCCGGTCATAACGAGGGCCGCCTTCATCCCCGACTCCAGCGCCATGCGGATATCCGTTTCCAGCCGGTCGCCGATGAGGAGGCACTCCGCCGCTTCGAGCCCCATCACCTCCAGGGCCGCCTGCACGGTGATGGGCGAGGGTTTGCCCACGATCACCTCCACCTTTTTGAGGGTCGTTGCCTCCAGGGCGGC
>JAZDJA010000115.1:0-2028 GCA_043804415.1 Candidatus Latescibacterota bacterium
ACTCAGGACACATGCCGGTCTCGGGATCGGATTGCCAGAAACCACAATCTCCTTGGCGATCCCCGTATGTACCTTGGCCACGTCCTTCGTCTCCCCCTCGATCTGGGACGAGAGGATCATCGTGTGGTAACCCAAACCTTCTGCGCGATCGCGTGCTGCGACAATCGCCTCCCGATTGCTTCCCACCATCTGATGCTGCACCCCCAAAAATGCCGGATCCCCCTTCTTGGGTGTCTCCTCGATCTTTCCCCGTGCGCCGTCCTCAAAATGCCGCAGCACCGCCTGGGGGATTCGGTCCGAAAGCGCATATTTGAGAATGATCTCCAGACCGTTCTCAAACGAACTGGAATCCGCCACCATGGGGCCCGAAGCGATCACGTCGAGCGCATCTCCGACCACATCCGACATGACCAGTGCGATCCCCCGCGCGGGAGCCAGGAGACGTGCCAGCCGCCCTCCCTTGATCCGAGAAAGATGCTTCCGGATCGCATTAAGCTCGTGGATCGTGGCGCCGCACCCCAGGAGCAGCCGCGTCATCTCCTGTTTCTCGAAGAGGGTGATCCCTTCGGCCGGTGCGGGCGAAAGGGACGATCCCCCCCCGGAGATCACGCAGAGCACCAGCGTTTGGGCATCTGCCCGATCGGCAAGCGCGATCAGGGCCTCCGTGCCGCGCACCCCCGCTTCATCGGGAACCGGATGGCCGCACTCATGCACGTGGATATGCTGCAGAGGCATCCCGTGCCCGTATTTCGTGTTGATCCATCCCTCCGAAATCCGATCTCCCAAAATCCCTTCCAGCGCCTTTCCCATCGCCACCGAGGCCTTCCCCATCCCGAGCACAGCGATCTTTGGATAGTCGGACAGATCGATCATCCGATCCCCCACGAATAGCTTCTCCCCCTCCATCCGGACCACGCGACGCACGCACGCCTCCGGCTCCACAGCCTGAAGACCCGCCTCGAAGATGGACCGGGCGTCTTTGCGCAGCTTTTCTGTGTTGAACATAACAGGCAGCCTCAATTCTCAGGAACTCGAAAACTCTGTGAATACGGCGAATCTCAGGAACAAATTGTATGAGGATACGCGTGAAACGTGAAAGCTGAAACGTGAAACTGGAAACCTCATCATGGAATGGGGATGTTTTGCAGGAGATCGTCCAGTTCCTTAAGACTGGATGCCGCATCGGATGGGACATTCAATTCGTATGGCATGTCTTGCTCGCGCAAAACATAGCCGCGCTGCTGCGGAACCATAACGACCAGGAGACGAATAATCTGAGTGAGGAGGGATAGGCGGTGCTTTGTGACAGATTCTGAAAGAATTTGCCGACTTTTGTAGTACCAGTCCCGACTCTCTCTGGCAGATCCGAGCGCATACTCATAGAAACGTGCCCGATCTTTTCCCGTTCCGCGCGAATAGCCTTCAGCCAGGTTGGCACTGATGGAGCCCAGAGACCGGTAGAGCTGATCAGCCACGCTGAGGGTGCGTCGATCCCCCATTAATTTCGTCACATCATACCAGCCCACATGCGCGGCAAACAGACCAAGACGGTAGGCCTCCATCCTCCACAGCGAATCTCCTGTGATCTCCCCCGGCACAGAACGCACCCACTCCTCGTAGGTCATCCGCCATTCCCTTTCACGCTTCACGCCTTCCCTACACCCTCACTTCCTCCTCCGCTCCCAACGCCTCCTTATTCCGCTCCAGAATCGGATCCACCTCCTGCTCGATAAACTCCGTCACCTGGGAGGGAGCCCGGCCCACAAAGGTTTTTGGGTCGAGAATCGCCTCCAGATCCTTCTGTGTCATTCCGAAGTGCGGGTCTGAGGCCACGCGTGCCATGTAATCGTTCGGTTTCCCCTCTTCCTTGACAGTCCGTCCCGCCTCCATCGCCAGCACCCGGAGCCGCTCGTGCAGTTCCTGCCGGTCTCCGCCGCGCGCCACTGCGGCCATCAAGATCGCCTCTGTGGCCATGAACGGAAGCTCCTCCCCGATCCGCCGCGCAATCATCTTCGGATAGACCACCAA
>JAZDJA010000116.1:0-6144 GCA_043804415.1 Candidatus Latescibacterota bacterium
TGGTGGCCGCATCCGATCTGTGGCTCAACACCGCATGGAAGCGGGTGGAGCAATTGACGGCCAAGGAGCGGGCTTTCGAGGTAGAACGTGCGACGACCGTGGCCGGCGTGCGGGGGAAAGAGGCGGAGGATGAGATCGTAAACCGTCTATATTACAAGGGGGGAACGCGGTATCCGGCGCGTCTGGAGGTGGAGCGGGCCATCCGTATGCTGAACAAGCGAATCGAGGCGGACACCAAGAACAAAGATGTGCCGGAACTGCGGTTCTTTGTAGCGCAGTGCTCTGCTCAGCTGCAGGAGTATGACAAGGCGCTCGTGATCTACCGCGACCTGGTCAAGAATGATCCGAAGTCGCCATGGGGGAAGAGGGCGGGAGAGGAGATCAATCGTCTTCCGAAAGATGCGAAGCCGAAATGACGGAGGCGAAGAATCGATGACTGGTGATTGGGGCAGATTTTGTCGGAAAATGAGTCTGATTTAGAGCCCTTTTTCGAGTGTTTCCTTTTTTTTATTGCGGAAGGATTCTTTTGTGATTGGTCTCAGAGGATAGGCGTTTTCTGCCGATTATGGTTCGAACATGAGCTTGGAATTGCCCTCCACGGGCCGTATTATGCCGTATTGCAGGGGTTCTGATCACTTCTTGGCCCTTTCCCCTAACTGAAAGCCAACTCCGGACAGTGTCCATTCAGTATGGCTTTGGTCAGACGTTTCGCATTGACGGAAAGCGCAGAGATGAATCCCTGAGTGCCAATGGGTTTCTCTCCCCGATACCGGGCATATCGAGCGCCGTGCGCTCGAGACAGTTCCGAAATCGTGCCCTCAATGCCGTTGCGAGCTTTCATTCGTTCTTTGAAATCGTTGGTCTTCATCCACTCTCTGCGAGCCTGAAGACATTCATACTCGGGCGCCAAGGTTAGTGTCCTGCCATGCTTGTTCTTGGTGCACTGGGTCTTGATGGGACACTGATTGCATGCCTTTCGAGGAAATAGGATCTGGATGCTCCCTTTTCTATCCTTTTCCAATAGACGTTTTCTGATCCCTTGGGACAGACGGCTTTCTTCCGGGCAAGGTCTATCAAGAAGAGCTCCTGGGGTATCTCAATATTCCCTGGATTTGGGGCTGCCGCCGGCCCCACCAGCAGTATCCCTTTTTGGGCTGCATCGACAATATGTGTCCCGCTTACATATGACTGATCAACAGTTAGTTCTTCCGGAACCAAGCCATGTCGCCTCTGGCGGTCTATTGCCACCTGAGTATATTCGGAATCGGCTTCGTCACCAAGGCGACACAGCCCAAAAGAGAGTGTCGCCTTGGTGACGCATATATCGGTGATAAAGTTCACGGCAGCTTGCAGCGTACCATCGGCTCCTTCGGTGGGCCTGTCCGCAGTTTCGGTGACCTGAAACTTATATCCAATCCACTCTTTTCCCCGTTTCTCGCTCCAGCGGGCTCCCGCTTCATGGGGCGTTACTATGCGATCTTTGCCTGCTCCTTTTGCGGTTTTCTTTTTGATCTCAGGCGCCCCGTCTGATGTCACCTCAAAATACTGCTCGAATACCCGACGCAATGTCTTTACCTGTTCGAGCATCAGAAACTCCGAATTCTTGGAATGGGCGGCTATCCGCTCAAGCAGCATAAGGGCATGACCGCCGGCGCTCTGGAGACTGCCACGAACTGCTTGGTCGATTCAGTCCGATAGAAGGAGAATCGACTTCGTGGTCCATATTGTGCGTATCCAGTTCATTCCGGTAAAGCTTCCGGATCTCAACCGGCACCAGGCGCTCAAAGTCTGCATCCTGGAGAAGGTCAGCAAGTCGCTTCAGTGAAAGACGCATGCTTTCGGCCATACACTCCAACCGACTCAATTGGTTGACTCAGTCCAATAGAAGGAGAGTCAACTTGCGCAAATGACCAAATAGGGGAAAATGGAACACTTTTCCCTACATGTGTGGAGTCCAGACGCTGCTTCTGATGCTCCCGGATCAGACCCACCTCTTTGAGTTTCTCCAACAAAGCGCCAAACGCAGCGCGCTCCTTGTTGTGGGCCTCCAAACGATCCCGAAACTCGCCCAGAGCGGAAAAGTGAAAACCTGAATCGTCTACCGCCAAGCCAATCACAGCTTTCCAAGCCAGAGACAAACGAACGTTTCTGGAAGCCCGGCGATCAGAAAGATTCTCCAGAATTTGCAGCAACGTCGCAAGCACCAAGGTGCGCGGACTCACGGGGCTTCTTCCAAGATGAGAATACATCTCCGCATAGTCCTCGTCTCTAATCAGCGGAGCGATCACGTTCTTGATCGTCAAATAGACAGCGTCTGCCTTCGGACCCAATAGATGGGAAAACGTATCTGCATCGAAGAACGAGCGTTGTGGTTTGCTTTTCGGTTTAGCCATAGGAAATCTCCTTCATAAAAGGGGATAACTAATTATCATTCCTAGGCTTAAATATACGGATCATCCGCCAAAAAAGCAAGCACTTTATTGCATAACTGCGAATAAACCATTGGTGTTATAGTTACAGAAATAACCGAATAGAAGATCACGAAGCTGGAAATAACTGGCTTTCGAATCCGATCTGTAACTAATCATTTTCCGACAAAATCTGGGGCAGGAGGCATCAGGCGTCAATCGCCAGTCACCCGGGTTTGCAGGGCCAGTACAGGTGTGTTCGGTGCTGGTCATTTTTCGTTTTGCCGCTTTACGGGATGGATCTGCTGGGAGGGTCAACAACGGAGGCTATTGGGGAAGGTGCGATCCACCGGAGCTTCAACGCCGAAATGGAACCGCTGATTGTGCGCATGAGGCGGATTTCAAGACAAAGATGCTGAACAGGAATGGCACTTGCAGGGCGGAAGCACCAACGCAATTGTGGGCTATGCAATGGCGTTGGTTGCGCTCTGTGCGGTCGTGTGTCTGCGCCGTGGCCTGAGGCTTCTCGCGAGAGGACTCAGGCTTGCGAAGCCCTGCGTGACGCCCCATTTGCCGCTCACCGCTCACTACTCACCCCTCACTACTAACCACTCACCAGCTCCCCACTCCCTCCAGGAGGGCGCATGAAGAAACGCAGGCAAATTCAGATTCTTCTGGGCACTTCCATCAGCATGGTGACGATTCTTCTGTCCTGGACGCCGTTTTACGAGATGGCGGAGCTGCGAATGTTGGACGCACGCTATCAACTTCGAGGGACTATTCCCATGAGTCCCCAGATCGCCACTGCGGATATCGATACTCGGACGTTGGGAGTGGAGGGGCGCTGGCAGGACTGGGCGCGGGACAAACATGCGAGAATGATAGAGACGCTGGGCGCACTGGGAGCCAAGACGGTGTGCATGGATATGTATTTCCCCGAGCCCAGCATCTCTCTGCTTCCCAAAGAGCAGCTGGCGCAGGTCGACATTTCCTCCCGCGAGGATGTGCTGAAGTTGTTCCCGGATCACGATGCCGAGTTGGAATCTGCGATGCGGCGTGCTGGAAACGTATTCGTGGGGCAGTCGTTTAAGGTGTCCCCCGACCAGAATCCGGAATACGTCCGTCAACATATCCGAAAACGCACGGAACAGCAGGAGGAAGCGTGGAAGCTGCTTGAACCGTATCTTATCCAGGAACAGGAGGTGGGAACAATCGAGCAGTATATCGAGATGGAGCCTCCGCTCCCTCGCCTTATCCAGGCTGCAAAGGGAGTGGGTTTTGCGCAGACGGTCTCGGATATCGATGGGGTTGTGCGAAGATATCCCCTGATCCTGTGCTACGACGGAAGGTTGATTCCTTCGCTGGGGCTGATCGCGGCGTGCGATTATGTGGGCGTTTCCCTGGAACAGGTCATCGTGGTTCCGGGGGATTTCGTAAAACTCCCGAATGCCCGGTTTCCCGGCGGAGCAGTGCACGATTTGACCATCCCCATAGACGACAAGGGAAGAATGATGGTCAACTGGGCCGGGGACTGGTGGGACGAGCACTTCTTCCACGTGCCGGCTCATCTCTTGATGGCACCCACGGAATCGTCTCTGATGATGGAAGCGGCTGTCTTGAAGGATGTGAAGCGAATGATGCACGAGGATACTGCGTTGATGCGAAGCCCCGCGCTGTTGCTTCAAAAAGCCCGGGAACGGGGGATGAACGAGGGGTTATCCGAGCAGGCTTACCTTCTCGTGCGCTACGCTTCGGGATTCGAACAGGCGCTGCAGGCGGACAGATCGCTTTCGCTCGAAGCCTTTTTCAAGGCCCAGGACGTGCCGTTGGAGCGCATTCCACCGGAGCAACGAGATTTCTTCTCAAAAATCTTTGACCAGGTCAAGCGGAATCTATCGATTGTGGAGATTCTGGAAAGCCAGCCGGGGCTTTCCGTGGAGGAAGTGGCCAAGGTGTTGGGTGTCAGGCAATGGGAGGGACTTCGGGGTGATGTGGCGACGATCCGGGATCTGCTGGCGCGCGGCGGCGTCGGCCCGGAGCATCACCCCCTCTATTTTCTTTCCGTGGTCCTTGAGGACCGGGTGTTGCTGCCGTCGGATTTTGAGGGGAAGGTGTTTTTCTATGGGCTGACCGCCACCGGCACCCACGATCTCAATCCCATGCCGTATAATGCCCGCTATCCTATGCTGGGACTGCATGCCAATGCGCTCAATACCATTCTTGCCGAGCAGTTCCTGATCCACTGCCCCGAATGGCTTCACGTGCTGATCATGCTTGGGCTGGGCATACTCGTGGGTGTTTTTGTGCCTCGCTTCCGGGCCGTGACCGGGGCGTTGATCATGTTGGGCGCATCGGTGATCTACTTTGGGCTGGTGTTTCTGTTTTTCTCCAGCAAGGGCATCTGGGTCGATGTGGTGGGACCCATGGGGATACTGGGTATCGGCTATCTGGCAGTGACCGTATACAACTACGTGGCGGAGGAGAAGGAAAAGGGATTCATTCGGGGGGCGTTCGGTCAGTTTCTCTCTCCTGCGGTGGTGAATCACTTGATCGATCATCCGGAGGCGTTGACGCAGCTGGGAGGAGAAACCAAGGTGATGACGGCCTTCTTTTCGGATGTGGAGGGATTCACCTCGATCTCAGAGGCGCTGGGACCGCAACGGCTTGTGCTCCTTCTAAACGAGTATCTCGATAAGATGACCCACATCATCGCCGATTATGAGGGCACGGTGGATAAATTCGAAGGGGACGCCGTGATTGCATTTTACGGGGCACCGATTGATCTGGCCGATCACGCTCAGCGGGCGTGTCTGGCCACGCTCGATATGCAGGCGGAGTTGGTGACGTTGAGGGCAAAGTGGCGCGAGGAGGGTTTTCCGGAGTTGTTCGTGCGCATCGGGGTCAACAGTGGTCAAATGATGGTGGGCAATATGGGGTCGTACACCCGGATGGATTATACCATGCTCGGAGATGCGGTCAACGTGGCTGCGCGGTTGGAGCCCCTGAACAAGCTGTATGGTACGTACACGATGATTGGGGAGGATACCTACAAAGCCGCCGAGTCGGTGATCGAGGCGCGGGAGGTGGATACGGTGCGCCTGGTGGGCAAGGCGGATCCGATCGTGGTATATGAGCTCTTGAGCCGAAAGGGGAAGATGGGGGAGACGATGGCGGAGGCGATTCGCCTTTATCGAGAGGCGCTGGCGCTGTATAAAGCACGCCGGTGGGACGAGGCGATGGCGGCATTTGGCGAGGTGCTGTTGTTGTCCCCCGAGGATGGACCGTCCAAGACCTATCTGGGCCGGTGCAGACAATTCAAGGTGACCCCCCCTCCAGAGGATTGGGATGGGGTGTATAAGGTGCAGACAAAAGGATAGGTTAGTGGTGAGTGCGGAGCAGTGATAGGTGGAAGGCCGACGTCATCGGTCAAAGCTTCCATGTCGCATGCCTTGGAGGGCCCACTTCTGTAACGCACCCACGGTGATACAAGCCTATTGACTGTAATCATATATGATGAAGAAGAATGCAAGGGAAGAAAAACCCCGTGGCGCTTTGACTTCAAAAACAGAAAGGACCCATTATTGGCGCTCTCATTGAACAAACCGAAACTTGACAACCTTGCCGGGGACATCTGGAAGTCGGCGGAGCGCCTGCGTGGCAAGTTCAAAGCGTATGAATACCAGAGCGTCATCCTGCCGATCATCGTCATCCGGCGGCTGGAGTGCGTGCTGCTGGC
>JAZDJA010000117.1:0-2852 GCA_043804415.1 Candidatus Latescibacterota bacterium
GAGAAAAGCTATGATTCGTGCGCAAAGGGTGTTCGTAGATGTTTGTGAAAGGAAAACGCGTGCGTACTCCGCTTGACATCAAGGATTTCACCGGGCTTTCCGAGGCCGATGCAGCCAAACGGCTCCAAAAAGACGGCTATAACGAATTGCCCTCGACCAAAGGGCGCAGTGTTTTTGCTATCGCTTCTGGCGTTGTACGCGAGCCCATGTTCTTGTTGCTCGTCGCCTGCGGCATGCTCTATCTGATATTGGGCGATGTTGAAGGGGCACTGGTGCTGCTCAGTTTTGTCTTCGTGGTCATGGGCATCACGCTATACCAGGAGCGGAAGACCGAACGCGCCCTGGAAGCGCTCCGCGATCTTTCCAGCCCGCGCGCTTTGGTGATCCGGGATGGTGTTGAAAAGCGCATTGCAGGCCGCGAGGTCGTCCGGGGGGACCTTCTGGTGCTGACCGAAGGGGACCGTGTCCCGGCCGATGCCGTGCTCCGGTCCGCGGTGAACCTCTCCGTGGATGAATCCCTCCTGACCGGCGAATCGGTCCCGGTCCGCAAAGCCGCTTCGGACGGTCCGGTCGAGATGGGCCGCCCCGGGGGAGACGATCTGCCCTTTGTGTACTCCAGCACCCTTGTGGTGCAGGGGCGCGGCATGGCCGAAGTGCAGGCTACCGGCGTCCACACGGAGATCGGCAAGATCGGCAAAGCTCTGCAGACGGTCGTGCCGGAGGGGACTCTGTTGCAGAAGGAGACCAGCCGCCTGGTGCGAAATCTGGCCATCCTCGGGCTTTCGCTGTGTGTCGTAGTGGTGGTTGTGTACGGGCTCACGCGCGGCAACTGGTTGCAGGGATTCTTGGCGGGCATCACACTGGCTATGGCCACACTGCCCGAAGAGTTTCCGGTGGTGCTCACGATTTTCCTGGCCCTGGGGGCTTGGCGCATCTCGCAAAAGCAGGTGCTCACCCGCCGCGTACCCGCGATCGAGACGCTGGGCTCGGCCACCGTGTTGTGTGTGGACAAGACCGGCACGCTTACGCTCAACCGCATGTCGGTCCGCAAGATGTTTGCCCATGGTCAGTTCTACGAGGTAGGAACCTCCTCCCCCTCATCCGAGAAGGATGAAGCAGGTTTTCCCCTTCATCCTTCATCCTCCATCCTTCATCCTGCGTCGCTGCCGGAGATCTTTCACGAGGTGGTGGAGTTCAGCATTCTGGCCAGTCAGACCGATCCCTTCGACCCGATGGAAAAGGCCATCCGACAGCTCGGCACGCACTGCCTGGATCAGACCGAGCACCTTCACAGGGACTGGTCGCTGGTGCAGGAGTATCCCCTGTCAAAGGACCTGCTGGCTCTCTCGCACGTCTGGCAATCTCCGGACGGTTTAGAGTATGTGATCGCGGCCAAGGGCGCGCCGGAGGCCATCGCGGACCTGTGTCACCTAAATCCGGCGCAGATCGAGGATTTATCCGGGCCGGTCAACACGCTGGCGGACGATGGACTGCGCGTGTTAGGAGTGGCCAGGGCACGCTTCGGGTATAGGCCTTTGCCCGGCGAACAGCACGAGTTCAGGTTCGAATTTCTGGGGCTGGTGGGACTGTCGGATCCGGTGCGCCCGACGGTCCCCGACGCGATCCAGGAGTGCTACCGCGCGGGGATCCGGGTGGTTATGATCACAGGCGACTATCCGGGCACGGCTCAGAATATTGCCCGGCAGATCGGATTGACCCCGAGTGACCGGTTCATCACCGGACCGGAGCTGGACGGAATGCCGGATGAGGAGCTGCAGCCGCGCATCCGGGAGGTCAATGTCTTTGCGCGCGTGGTGCCGGAACAGAAGCTGCGCCTGGTCAACGCGCTCAAAGCCAACGGCGAGGTGGTGGCCATGACCGGGGATGGGGTGAATGACGCGCCGGCGCTGAAATCCGCTCACATCGGCATCGCTATGGGAGGACGCGGCACGGACGTGGCGCGCGAGTCAGCGGCCTTAGTGCTGCTCGATGATGATTTTTCGTCCATTGTGCAGGCCGTCAGGCTGGGCCGCAGAATCTTCGACAACATCCAGAAAGCCATTGCCTATATCTTCGCGGTGCACGTGCCCATTGCCGGTATGTCGCTCATCCCGGTGGTGTTGCGGTGGCCGTTAGTGCTGATGCCGGTTCACATCGTGTTTTTGGAATTGATCATTGACCCGTCCTGTTCGACGGTTTTTGAGGCAGAGCCGGAGGAAGCGGATCTGATGCGCCGTCCGCCGCGTAATCCAAAGGAGCCGCTGTTTAGAAGAAAGATCCTGGCCATGAGCCTTCTGCAGGGGGTGAGCGTGCTGCTCATCGTGCTGGCGGTCTTCAGCATCTCCCTGTACCGGGGTCAGGGGGAACGGGAAGCCCGTGCCCTGACGTTTACCACGCTGATGGTCGCCAATTTTGGGTTGATCCTGACGAATCGTTCGTGGTCGCGTACGATCTTGAGTACGGTACGCTCGCCCAATGCCGCGCTGTGGTGGGTGATAGGAGGCGCGGTGTTGTTCATGGGCCTGGTGCTCTACCTTCCCTTCCTGCGCAATCTGTTCCGGTTCAACCTGCTGCATCCCCTGGATCTGACCATCTGTCTGGCGGCCGGCGGCGCTAGTATCCTGTGGTTCGAGGGGCTTAAGCTGCTCAATGGGCGAAGGCTGAAGGCTGAAGGATGAAGGGTGAAGGATGAATAGCGCCAAAAAACAAAGACCTGAAGATTTGAAGATGCGCACGAAGCGGTTTGCGTTGGACATCATACAGCCTTATGCCATTTTGCCGAAGAGTACCGAGGCGCAGGTTCTCGGCAAGCAGTTGCTCCGCTCCGGGACTTCGGTTGGCGCGCATTATCG
>JAZDJA010000118.1:0-3529 GCA_043804415.1 Candidatus Latescibacterota bacterium
CGCGCCAGCATCGTCGCGACCTGGGAGGTCGTCACCACCGCCCTCCTCGGGTGGCTGGTCTTTCGCGAACACCTCACGCCCGTCCAACTCCTCGGCATCGCTCTCGTCTGCATCGGCATCGCGTGGATCCAGCGGTCCGAGGTATAATCGAGAGCCGAGAGCGGAGAGCCGCGAGTCGAGAGAATTGCGCCGGTGAGGGATGGAGCGTATACTTTTCGGGTCGAGGTGGAAGGAGGAGTCGGGATGCGCGGACGGGGATTTGTGAGCCACACACTGATGGGGGCTACAGCGCTATGTGGCGCCTGGATTGCCATTTATCTCCCGCACATCATCCCAGGGGTTCGTGTGGGCGGTGCTTCTGAAGTGATCGCGATTGCAGCGGGAGTGGTCGGAGCGATAGGCGCGCCCGCCCTTCTCGTCATCATCGAAGGTGACGAGATTTTCGGTATCCTGGGGATTGTTGCGGCCCTCGTGGCCGGATGGGCAAGCGCCCGCATCGCCATGGCCTTTGAAGCCTCTCCAACCGCAATCGAATCAGCACGGCTCTGCGGAGCCGCCCTGGGTCCAATCCTCGTATACGCCGGCTTCTCCGTCGCGACCTGGGTCGTGGACAGGCGAGAGCGTAATCCCTCACCATCAAGCCGGGACAAAGAGGACTGAGCAGCGGGATGACCTTCCCCACCAAACTGATCCGACCGACAAGTGAGTTTCTACCCTGATCCGAGAAAAACCTTGAACCGCCATGACGCCAAGGTCGCCAAAGATGCGATGTTTCAATCCCCCGATCCAAGAACCCGAAAACGCGCCCCTGGGGCTTTCAGAAGCTTGGTTTGTTCCACCCAAGCAGCTTTTCCGGTCTTGGCGTTCTTGGCGCCTTGGCGGTTGGTAATTTCGGATTGGGGTCTACTCGCGACGTACCGCTCGCCAGATCTTGTGTTCCCGATTGACCCGCACCCATAGTCCTCGCTTGGCACTCCCCGTGAATCGGACGCCCCCACCACGGGAGGTAACCGTGAAGTCGTATCCGGTGGTGGATGATCTCCTGCACCCCGGGATGCAGCTCGGGACGACCCGGACCCCGCGCCTCCATGCAATTGGTTGCAGAGAGGGCGATCTCCGGAATGGGGTTGGGCCGTCGTGGGGCGATGGGAGGCTACAGAGTCGCGGTGCGGCGCCGGGGAAGTTTAGTCGGGAGGCGAAACGAGGCCTGGACGGGAATCATGAAGGCGGACACGTCGGACTTCTTCCCGGTCCGGGAGGCACGGCGCTGAAAATCCAGGAGCGTGTATCCGACGACCTTTCGAGTCCGTGGGTGCAGATGGACGAAGATCCCCGGCTGCACCTCGCGGGAAATCGCATCCTGTGGGTTACCGACGGACACATACAGGACGTCGCGCTTCTTATCGTAGCTGTAAATCAGGGCCTTTGCCATAGCGATGAATCCCGGACGTTGCATCCTCCGTATCCTGGAGACCGGATGGAGATGTAAGTAGACGAAAGATGCTACCCTATTACACGCGCTCCTGGAGAAGTGCCAGGAGTCATAGGATGCTACGTCCCCTATTATGAAATGGTAAGAAAGTTCATGCCGAGCATGGGGATATGGTAGAAGAAGACCACGCAGGTCACCTGAATGCGGCAGGTGAGGTTCAGGCCGTCATCGAAGCCTGTCAGTGGATGGCAAAACAGAAGATTCCGGAGTTTTCCATCCATTTTGACTATAATGGTCTGGAAAAGTGGGCGAAGAACGAGTGGAAAGCGAATTCGGACCTTACCCGTGGATACAAGGATTTTTTCACTTCCTATCCCGGGAGGATCACCTGGATCAAGGTAAAAGGACATTCGGGAAATCATTTCAATGAGTTGGCCGACCAATTGGCTGGAAAGCACCAATGAGCACAGTCGATTTTGTTCGTAGAGTCGTTATCATCGGTGGGGGGCCTGCAGGCATGTTTGCTGCGATAAGCGCTGCTAAGGAGTCCGGCCTGCCCCCCCGTAGCATTCTTATCCTGGATGCCAATATCAAGCTGGGACGGAAGCTCGGTGTCACAGGCGATGGCCGCTGCAATATCACCAATGCCAAAATGTCCTCTGAGTTCTTCCACGGAAAGAATCCAAAATTCGTCAACAGTGTGCTTGGCCGTTTCTCGAACGAAGACCTTTTGGGATACTTCAACGGACTCGGCGTCGAGTTCCGTGAGGAGGAGAAAGGCAGGTTCATCCCCGTCACGGACCAGGCCAGCACGATAACTGACAATATTATAGAAGAACTTGTCCGATATGGAGTGGAAGTACGGCTCAACACCCGTATCGCTTCCATCCGTAAGGAAGACGGGGTTTTTATCGCAAAAGCGAATGACGGTCTGGAGTTCAGGTCACACAAGGTTGTCGTAGCGACGGGAGGACTTACCTATCCCCAGCTTGGCTCATTTCCTGATGGTTACACGATCGCGAAAACATTCGGACACGAAGTAGTCGATCCGGTTCCCTGTCTGGTCGGTTTCGAGACCCACGAGAAAGGGCTTTTCGACCTTCAGGGAGTCCAGGCGAAAGCACGGGCGTGGATCGAGCTGCGAGATGCAAATAGCAAGACCAGATCTTCAAGTCCCGAAGTGACAGACGAGGTGATGTTCACCCATTACGGGGTTTCAGGCCCTGCGGTATTTTCATTAAGCATTTTTGCTGTGCGTCAGCTTAAAACGAATTCGGCGGTACTTATTCTTGATTTTTTTCCCGGACTTTCCGTTGAAGAGGTCGACAAGAAGATCCTCTCGATATGGGAGACCAATCCGAGTCGGACACTCGGTAACAGCCTCATCGGAATACTTCCCAAGAAGCATGTCCAGGTCATCATGCGTAATGTTCTTCAGCTTGACATCGATATCCCAGTAGCCAATGTCTCCAAAGCCGTCCGCCAGGGGATCGTCAAGGCACTGACGCATCTTGAGATCCGTTTGAAAGCCTCCCGTTCCTTCAAAGAGGCGCAGGTCACAGACGGTGGAATTGATACGGAGAAAGTCGATCCACGCACAATGGAATCGAAGCTCTGTCCAGGGCTTTTTTTTGCCGGTGAAGTTCTCGATATCCACGGAGATTGTGGCGGGTACAATTTGCAATTTGCTTTTTCATCAGGCAGGGCTGCAGGGTTAGCGGCGATACAGGGAGACAGGGAAAAGCAATGATCAAATTCGTCCGAAAGAACTTTTTTAATAGGCGCTTCCTCCGCTTCGGCATTGTGGGGGTGGCCGGCGTTTTCGGAGTCAAGCCCATCATAGGGGACGTCATAGGGGACGTAGGTTCTAAAGCACATTGTGGCCATGAATTCCGGACGTTGCATCCTCCGTATCCTGGAGACCGGATGGAGATGTAAGTAGACGGAAGATGCTACCCTATTACACGCGCTCCTGGAGAAGTGCCAGGAGTCATAGGATGCTACGTCCCCTATTACGTCCCCTATTACTGTCTGGCATTGGTCACGTGCCCACATTGTGCTTGACTTGCGGGCTTTTGTTTGTGTAAATTGTATGAG
>JAZDJA010000119.1:0-3059 GCA_043804415.1 Candidatus Latescibacterota bacterium
ACCGCCTGGCGAAATCCGAGGCCTCTGCATATGCCCATGACAAATACTTATTGCCGTTTTTCCTATTTCCGGATCCCTTCCTCTTCCCATTACTGATCCATTGGCTGGGGACCTTCCGACAATACGACGTATAATCTCCAACGGTTTCAAATCGGCCGATGGGTCCGGTCTCCAACATGATCGTCAATCCCAGGATCTTGCCCACTCCGTGTAGCGTCAGAAGATTACGATATGCTTCCTTTAACATAACCCTCTTTTCAACGACTCCTTCGATCTGCCGAATCTGATGGGTCAGAAAATCGATCGTCTCTTTACTGACCCCGGACATTGTGGTCTCTCATGCTTGACAGACAACGCCGTTTTCCGTATATTCAACTCAGCTAAGAGCCAGCTTTTGTCACTCATTCCGGGCGCTACAGAGAGGAGCTGCACTCATGAAGATTGCGATCATCGGCACAGGAGCAATGGGCTCGGTTTACGCCGGCCTCCTCGCCTCTGCGGGACACGAGGTGTGGGCTATTGATGTGTGGCGTGAGCACGTTGATGCGATGCGGGCCAGTGGCCTGCGCGTTGAGGGAGCTTCAGGCGACCGCACCGTACGGCTCAATGCATCCACTTCGGCGGAGGAGGCAGGCTCTGCTGACCTCGTCATCATCGCCACCAAGGCCCGCGACGTTGCCGAGGCCGCACGCTCGGCAAGGCCGCTTGTGGGCCCAGACACAGTCGTCCTGTCGATCCAGAACGGGCTGGGCGGCCCCGATACCGTAGCGGGTGTGCTCTGCCGTGACCGAGTGCTTGTGGGTGTGGTGGGCGGGTTCGGCGCTTCAATGCGTGGCCCGGGTCACGTTCACCACAACGGCTGGGAACTCGTGCGGCTCGGCGAGTTCTCGGGTCCTGTTACGGCCCGTCTTGAGAAAGTCGCGGAAGCGTGGCGCGCTGCAGGATTCCGGGTGAAATGTTTTGACGACATCGATCAACTGGTATGGGAGAAGCTGATCTGCAACGCCTGCTTCTCCGGCCCGTGTGCCCTTACCGAGCGAACGAACGGCGAGCTGATGAAAGATCCTGACACCTGGAGGGTCGCCTCGGGCTGTGCCCGCGAGGCATACGAGGTGGCAAGGGCGCGCGGTATCAAGCTCTCATTCGACGACGTGGACCAGTATGTGCACGACTTCGGCATGAAGATCCCTAACGCTCGCCCATCGATGCTGCTCGATCACATGGCCGGGCGCCGGTCGGAGATCGACTCCATCAACGGCGCCATCCCTCCGGCCGCCGATGCATTGGGCCTGCGTGCTCCCTACAACGAAGTGATCTCGAGCCTAGTACGCGCCAAGGAGCGCAGGCTCGGCTTCAAGTAGAGCCCGCCTCGAAAACGATACCGATTTCCTCCGCGGCCATAATGAAAACAACAAAAAATCGGGTGAACTCCCCGCGCGGGTGTCTGGATCCAAACGCCACTACACGGTCGGCACGGTGGCCGACCCTACGTGGCTGAAACATTTTGTAAGGGCGCACGGCAATGCGTCCCCTGCTATTTCTGGAGGGGTTCGACGTGGATGGTGACCTTCGCTCCAGGGACGATTTGCTTAATATCAAGTTCCAGATGGTCACAGACCTCGTGGACCTCTTCGAGGTGACTGTCTCCCACCATCATCAGATGCATGCTGACCAGGTAATCATCCTGGTGATGGATGATATTTAGGCTGTGATAGCCGATGAATAGATCTTGATGTTGCCTCATGATGTCGGAGATGCTATCTTTGGGTTCAGGCTTCGAAGAAGGCCTTTCCCCAGGGTCCGCATGAACGATCACGTCAGCTCCAGGAATGATTTCAGAGACCTTGCGTTCGGCCATACTGGCTATCCTGTGGGCCTCAGTAAAAGAAAGCTCCCTCGCCAGGGTGAGTCTCATGTCAATGAACGTCTTTTCACCAGAAATTCTAACCCGTAGTGACTCAAGTTTTTCCATCCCTGGAATTTGACTTAAAGCCCCTTCTATCTCCCGACGCATCCCGGACGGAGCTCTATCTAACAGCACATCGGCGGTCCGGATCCCCAAACGGATGGAAACGACGATAACCAGAACAGCTACGATCAATGCCGCAATGGAGTCGCCCAGAGGGAATTGAAAGAACCTATAGGCCACCAGACCGACGATGACGACGGCCGAGCTCCAGATATCTGACGAAAAATGAAGGGCGTCCGCCTCCAGTGCCTGGCTTCGATGCTTCTTGGCCACCCGGTAGAGTGCAGTCGATCTTGAGATATCCACAACAATGGAGATCCCCATCACGGCAAACGCATAGACATTGACTTCCACCGGGGACGATTTCCCCGTCATCCTTTCTATTGCCTCGACAATGATGTAAACGCATGTGCCTAACAGCAAAAGAACCTCTATGAAGGCTGAAAACCCTTCGACCTTTCCGTGGCCATAATGGTGTGTCTCGTCTGCCGGCTTACCTGAGATCTTAACAGCAAAGAGAGTCATCAGGGCTGCCACCAGGTCAAGGCCGGAGTGGGCTGCCTCGGAAAGAATTCCCAGGCTATTGGTGGCCAGACCGACCACCAGCTTAAACCCGGTAAGGAAGACGGCCGCCAGAACTGAGCTTAAAGCGACCTGACGTTTTTCATCTTTAGCCATCATTGTCCGTTCAACCGCAAGCCACCAACAAATAAAAGCAAAGGCCCTTTCCCGATTCGTAATCGAAAATTGGCCCCCATGTCACTAACAGAGTGGTGAAAAAACCCTTCTTTATCCATTCTTGTCATTCCTGCACAAGCAGAGATTTTAATGGGGTAATTTGTTGAACATATCAATTAGTTATCACAGTTGTAAGTAACTGTGGTTTTTAGATTTCTTATTGACACAAGGGGATTTGTGTTAAATAAATTATGGCGGTTTTTCCGATTCTGCCTTTTGATGTATACAATAAATGTAGGCTAATCATCGGGATGTTGAGCATGCTCATCTATGAGGAACCGCCATATTTAATTTGACATCACCCAAAAATAGCACCACAAAATACCTCCTCTCCCCTCGGAGGGAGAGGATT
>JAZDJA010000120.1:0-14186 GCA_043804415.1 Candidatus Latescibacterota bacterium
GCCACTGCGCGGATTTCCTCCTCGCTCTGCAACTCATAGTTCGAATCTCCGGAGGTCAACAGCAGAACCTTGAGATCGTTGCCAATGGCAAATTCCACCGTACTGCGCACGCTCTCCAGATCCTGCGCGCCCGCGCGGGTAAAGTAGGTCGGCAGGGACACAATCGGTGCGGCCACTGTTTTCCTCAAATCTGCTGCGTTCATACGGTCTCCTATTTGTCCATAACGAACTGTCCTGATTACGGTTGGCCAAATAACCTCTCAACTCCCCCACAAAGATCTGGTCTTCCGTTTGGCTGCGCCTCAGGTTTCATCCGCCAGCGCGAGGGCGTATTTGACACAGGGCGCCGTCCAATCGTTCGGATCCTGTGGAAAAAGGCGCGCCAGGGTTACGACAATCTCCCCTGTTTCCCGATCCTCATATACGCTGAAATTGGAGAGCTGCAGAGTCTCGGCCTCCCCTTCCTGCCGGGTATCGATGACAGTCATGCTCTCGCGGATGACACTTGGGGATTCCTCGTTGATCCGGGCGATCGTAAGCGGATACCGGGGGGAATTCCCCTGTGCCGGGGCAGGCACGATATTGGAAATCCAGTAGAGCTTGCCGCTGGAGTGGCGAATCAGATGGGATATGCTCGAAGGTAAATACAGCATGCCGCCGTCATCGTATCCAAGACGTCGGACCGCGCTCCAGCTTCGTCCTTCGTCCGAGGACACCGAGACCCAACTGCCTCCCGGCGTGGCGTCTCCTCTGGCTCCATGGGTCCCTCTGCAGATACAAAGGATCCGTCCATCTGAAGGCCGCGTCAGCGTGGGCTCATCCAGGCCTCGGATGGAAAGGTCCGGGTCCACCCGGATAATCTGCGTGGTCTCCCAGGCCACATCCTCAGCATCTTCCGTGAGCGTTCCCCGCAGAAACCCCACGTCGCCAAAGGTATAGCTTCCGAAGGGATTGTAGAGCGCTCCCGTTTCATCCACCGGGAAGATATAGACCGGCAACAGAATCTCGCGCCGGGAAAGGACGAGCAGCGCCCCCATCGTAGCGGAATTCTGGCCGTCAAACACGCCTTTCATATAGTGCCCGGCATCAAACTCCGGGCCTTGCTCGATAAGCTGTTTGAGCGCGCCAAAGGTCGCTCCGTTGTCGCGCGATACCTCGTAGAAGATCTTGCGGTGTTTGCACCCTTCGAGCACTTGGCCCCCCGGCATGACGATCTCCCGGGAGAACCGGATG
This sequence comes from Candidatus Latescibacterota bacterium, assembly GCA_043804415.1. Classification (GTDB taxonomy): domain Bacteria; phylum Latescibacterota; class 4484-107; order 4484-107; family 4484-107; genus 4484-107. Next base: position 1,234 of record JAZDJA010000120.1, read on the forward strand.
CACACGCCGCGCTCCGCATCCACGATCACGGGTGTGCCCGTCCCGAACTCGATGACCGTATCCCCCTCATGCCGGACCGCCTGGGGTAATTGTTCCGGTTCGGACCATGTCCTGCCGTTGTCGTCGGAGACTTGGCGATACACCGCGCTCGTCCGGTCCGACGCGCATGTGGTCACATAATCCCGCTCCATCTTCAGACCGGTAGGCTCCAGGTAGTGCGCCCCTCCGCTCACGCAGAAACCCTCCTGGCGCGGATCGATCCAGATTTCCTTACGGACCTTCATCGTGCATCCTCTCCCCGTGGGGGCCACTCATCGGGCAAGGAACAACCGATGAAAGGCTAAGTTCTGAATTCCGTCATCCGAAAGATCTAACAACCGATGAAAGGCTAAAGCCTGAATTCCGTCATCCGAAAGCTCTTGCACGCGCGTCTATGTGAGACTCATTCCTGCTCACGAGCACCAGTGAAAGGCCGAAGCCTGAATGCCATTCCTATGCCGGATTTTGGGCCAAAGCCTGAATTCCGCTCCTTTACCGGATTTTGGGCTTCAGCCTTTCATAGGCCCCTGTGGCGGGAACGTCAAACAGCCTGTCTCCCTTGCGAGCTTCTGCCTTGAAATCCGCGCAATCCGCCTAATCCGCGGTTATCGTCATAGGTTGGGCGCTGAAGAAGGTGCACGCATGAGCGGCTCTTAACTCACGCCAGATCCACGCGAATGGGATACTTCCCAAACTCGTGCACGGCCTCCACCAAAGCCACGTAGTTCTCGGGTTTCACGCCGGAGTGAATGCTGTTTGAGGAGGACACGATGTGCCCGCCGCCCGGAGAGGCCGCGGCAATACATTCGCGCACAGCCTGGCGCACCTGATCCGGATTGCCAAAGGTCAACAGGTGGCTGCAATCGATGTTACCGACCAGGCAAACCCGATCTCCGAACTTGCGCTTGACCTCGCCGATATCCATGCCGGCCACCGGTTCTATGGGATTGAGCGCATCGATGCCGGTACCGAGGATCATATCCAAAACCGGCCAGAGGTTGCCATCCGAGTGCTTGCAGCAATAGGCCCCCTCCTCGTGGATGACATCCACCATTTTCTGCAGGCGAGGAAGGATGAACTGCTCAAAGAGCGCCGGCGACATCAAGGGGCCACTGTTGGAGGCGTAGTCATCCCCGAGCACAATCATATCCGCACCCGCACGGACTGCGCGCCGGGCAACGGCGATGTTCGCTTCCAGCACCACGTCCATAACTCCTTCCACCAGCTCCCGATCGATCAGCATGGACATCAGCATAGGTTCCAGTCCCATCAAAAAGGCCGACCACATGAAGGCCGCCCGGTGGTGGAAAAGCACCGCACGCTTGCCCTTGAAGCGCTGGACGTAGTTCGGCAGATCGCCCAGCCGATCGGGTGCCTCCGGATCCGGCGGGCTGTAGGCACGCAGATCCGCCATAGTGGCAATGGGTCCGTGAAGGGGATGATCGATCGCTTCGGCAGAAACCTTATACGTCACGCCCCACTCATCCACATAGCGATCCTGGGAAACGGCTCCCTTAGCATAGCGCGCGCCACATCCCACGCCATCCAAATCCAGAAACTCGGACAGATCACCGATGTCTTTCCCCGAAGGGTAGATGGCTTTCCCCACCTTGGGATCTATCACGAATTCCATGACGGGAACCCGATCCGGTTCCTGGTGGTTCAAGGCTGCTTTGACTCGTTCGAAAGAGTTCATTTTCGACTCCTGTGCAAGGTAGGGTAAGATATCCGGCTTCGTGTTGTCTGCGCCTCTGGCATCTAACCTTCATGTGCCGTGGAGGGAGGGTCCCCTCCGTTCTTCTTCCTGGCGTTGAGGAAGACCCAGGGACGCAACCTCGATCGGCATGCCGCCCTGTTCGGCGGAAAGCTGGGAGGCTTTGATGGCCGCCAGGGACCAGAGATTATCGCTGGCTTCGGCGAAAACCGTTCGTCCTTGAAACAGACTTTCGTGGAGCCACTGACAGTAGTCCCATGTCTGCGCCCGAAAATCCCGATCCCTTACGGGCAGGATTTCCGCCGTATTGGCTTCGGAACAATTGAACGTAACCACGATATGTTCCCAAGGCCCCTCCCAGAAAAGCGCCCCGTTCTCGCCTTGAATCATCGCATGCTTATAGGGATGATCGGCTCCCAGGTGGACCTTGCTGACAAAGGAGTGGAAGTAGCTGACCACCAGCCCCGTGTTCATCTCCAGCCAACCAGTGACCACGCCGGGATCGTCGTATGGATTCCAATCGGCCGAGACGCCCCGAAAACTGACGCGCACGATGTGGGCATCGAACAGATAGCGGAGCTGATCGAACTCGTGAATGGCGGTCGCATTGATCACCGGCCATGGCTCGTGCACGGAATACGGGGACAGGTGTTCCATCCGGTTGCGATAGATGTGCATATTTCCAAAGGCGGCCCTACCCAGATCCCCCCGATCGATCAGGTTCTTCATGGCCTGGGCGCTCGGGCTCAAACGCGTTGTCTGCCCCACGGAAATCCACAACCCCCGTGCATGGGCCAATGCAACCAGTTCTTGCCCTTCGGACAGGGCGTCCACAAATGGCTTGGCCACTGAAACGCAACACCCCGCCAACAGGGCCGCCCGGCAGTTTTCCGCATGCGCACCCACGTTCGAAAATACGAAGGCAAAGTCGGCATCCACGGCCTCGAAAGCCTCGACAGCATTAACGAAGCAATGCTCCTGCCCCAACCCCACAAGCGAGCCGACCTCCTGCCGGTTGCGCAAATCCGGATCCACCACCCCTACGATACCAAAGCCCTCGTGATCCCGAATACCGGGCAAAGTGGCGCGGCAAAAATCCCCGCATCCGATAAGAACGGTGCGCACTTTTCTCATGCAAAACCCTTCTGGGAGAGGGAGATCGGCATGCCGCCCCGATCGGCCGAAAGCTGGGCCGCAATGACCACTTCGGTCTCGACCAGGCTGTCCGCAGCCGATACGCGCATGGGCGTCTCCGTGGTCAACAAGTCAATGAAAGCCGCAAGATGCGCGCCGGGAATCTCCTCGGGCACAGGCATCTCGCGGTGCTCCTGCTGGTGGGTCGCGAGCCGAACGCGCGTGCCACCCCGAAAACTCTCCACCATGCCTTCCGTACCATATACGCGCAGCCGGTCATCCCCCCACCATCCGAATTTCTGGGGATTCAGGTAGTTGCAATTGACCACTCCCACCGCGCCATTGTTGAGGGAAAAGGACATTGCGGCCGCCATCTGAAGGCGCCCTTTGCCCGGATTGCCCACCGACGTGTCGAACGCCGAGACGGTCAGGAAATCCAGACCGGTCACCCAGCGGATAAACGAGATCGCATGAATGCCCGCCTGAGTGATCAGCCCGCCATCGACGCCCCGGTCCTGGGGACGTTCGTCGTGGTAGGGATAGGATTTTTGCGCGCACACCTGCACCACCGATCCGATCTGACCGCTGTCCACAATTTCTTTCATGGCGACAAACGCGGGCACATAACTCGCTCCCGTCATGGCCCGAAGGGCTTTCCCGGAGCGTGCCACCGCCTCTCGGATGTGACGCAGATCCTCCAGAGTCAGCGCCAGAGGTTTTTCCGCATAGACATGTTTTCCGGCCTCCAGAGATCGGATGATATCATCGGCCTGCTCGTCCCTTCGCGGGCTGCAAATGCTGATCATGTCCACATCGGGATCGCGCAACAGGACCTCCAGACTGGGAACCCACTGCAGGGCCTTCGCCAAGTGCGGATGCTGTTTCTTCAGGTCCCCGCACTGGGCCTTGGATACGCCCGACAAGGCGGTTACAGCCGCATGCTTGAGCGTGGCTGAGACACCGAGGATCTGGTGCCCGTTGACCCCGTGGCAACCGATGCGCAGCTGGTGCATGAATTCTGCTCCCCAAAGACAATCCGTGAGAAACCGCGACCTCCCCCAAATCCCCAAGGAAACGTACAAGCCCATTGGCCCGAATCATCCATGCCACGAAAACACCAGAAGAAATCGGAAGGTCCCGAACCCGGCGCGATTCCGAGGCCCGAATATCCAACGCGGAAGAACGCCGCAAGCCGAGGAACAGACTCCGGAAATCTTCCCTGTCTTCCGTGTCCTCCCGTGTTTGATACGCTCCTCTGTGTTCAATGGACTCTTCTGTCGTTTCCCACGGACACCCGATCGTTGTTCCCTCTGCCATCGCTCATACGCCTCGTATAACCTGCCTGCAGCAAGGCCCTGGAACCGTAACGCCTTCCCATGCCCGCAGACCCGTCTTCGGGCACACGATGGGCAGCATTTCAGACCCCTTACTCCGTAATCTTTTTCGCGTGGTTGAGCACGTCCCTCATGTAATCGGACACGATAGTCAAGGACATCGCCAGCGCGAAGAACGAATACCCTTGCTCCTGGCGCAGCGGGATCTGTTCCGGCGCGCAGATGATCCCCGCATACTTCCCTTCGCGCCGAGACACGCGTCCCACTTGTTCGACCGCATGCTCGATTTCTTTAGAGGTATTCTTCTCGGCAAGCGGGATGCCCATGCTCAGGCTCAGATCCCCGGTGCCGATGAAAATGGCATCCACACCCGGCACGGCCGCGATTTCATCCAGGTTATCCATACCCGTCTTGGTCTCGATCTGGACTATCAGCGTGGTCCACCTCGCTGCCAGACCCAGATACTCCATCCCCCCGAGTGCAATCGGTCGGGTGCCGACTGCGCTCCGCGCGCCCAGCAGCGGAAAATGAGCCGCACGCACGGCTTCCCGGGCCTGTTCCGCGGACTCGACCATCGGCACCATGATATCCCACGCCCCCAGATCCAGCGCCTGGCTGATGAAATGCCCCTCACTGGAGGGAACCCGGACCACCGGAGGAATGTCGATGAGCTCACACGCGCGAATGTGCTCCAGCCAGGTATGCTGGCGCAGCGCATGCTGCCCATCCAGCCACAGCCAGTTCCAGTCCTGCCCCGTCAGGGATTCGATCAACTCCGGGGATTCATACAAGATGGAGGTTCCCAATGCCGGGCTGCCACTTTCCAGTTGCTCTCTAAATCGTTTCATTTTAGAAAACTCCTTGCGTGAATGGTGCGTGGTGAAACGTGTGATACCCCTTCCGGATCTGCCAATCCTTCTTCCTCGTCTCAAGAGCAGTAAGGGGAAGCCATGACCGTTCTCGCGATCTTGCCTCCGCCATTTTTTGGCAGTTGAAATATACCCTAAATGGGGGGAAACGTCAACGGGTTTCTCCCCGGGATCCAAAAAGAACCACAGAAAAGAACGCATGGCCAACTGCGAGGGGCATGCCTATCCTGTGGCGTCTTCTGGGCCGCTATCAGCACGGGACATAGGAGAAACGAATGAAAGGGATGGAAGCTGTCAAAGGCAATTTAGAAGGAGCAATGACACGGCACCGGGCAAAACCAGATGTCAGATGCGTTAATCTCTTTAACATACGATATCATACGGACCCGCTCTGCACGCGGGGCCAGACCATTCCTTCGGATTTCCGATCGGGCACCATCGAGCAATGAGCCGCAGAAAAGGCCCGAGGAGCCTCCGCTGAGATCTTGAGAAGAACGTGTGAAGACAATGCCGTGCCTATGATCAACTAGCCTTCTCCGAGCACCTTCCTGGTCCTTTTGAGCAGTTGGCCCAGCGGCTCGGAGGTGAGGTTAACGGATATGGACAGGACGAAGAAGAGGTATCCCTGGGTCACTCTCCACGCGATCGCCTCCGGTGTCGTGCAGATCATCCCCGCGTATTTCCCGTGCTCTGCTGCAACCCGGCCGACCCGCTGAACCGCGGCCTCTATCTCCTCGGAGGTGTCCTTCTCCGCAAGCGGGATTCCCATGCTCAGGCACAAGTCCCAGGTCCCGATAAAGATGCTGTCCACACCCGGTACGGCCGCGATCTCATCCAGATGATCCATGCCCTCCCGGGTTTCTATCTGAACGGTCAGCGAGGTCCACTGCACCGCCATCTCCAGATAATCGTCCCCATGGAGCACACTGGGGCGCGTTCCGGCGGCGCTGCGAGATCCCATGGGCGGGAAGTAGGCCGCACGCACCGCCTCCCGAGCCTGGTCCGCAGATTCCACCATCGGAACCATCACATTCCATGCCCCCAGATCCAACCCCTGACTGACCAAGTATCCCTTGCAGGCGGGTACGCGGAGGATCGGCGCGATGCCCGCGCGCTCACAAGCTCGCAGGTGCTCCTGCCAGGTGTGCTGGCCCAGCGCATGCTGGCCATCCACAAAATACAGGTCCCAGTCCTGGCCGGAAAGGGACTCGATCATGCCCGGCGCTTCATACAAAATGGAGAGCCCCAATACGCGACGCTTTTCAGCCAGGCGTGCCTTAAGTCGTTTCATCCTTATGAGTTCCTATTGGTGAGTGGTGATTACGTGGCCAGGGATCCGCCCGCGTTTCCGAACCATTTCATGTCGGATGCTTACAGGTCAAGGATTTGGCATTTGTCCAAAGGCCGCGGTTCCGACACGTTCCATACTTCCCTGAATTTGACCGGGCCGCCCGAGCCCATGGTTCACTTCTCCTGTTCGCAACGCTCTTTTCAAGTGCCGCGTCCATGTTGCCGATTTCAAAAGCGCAGGCAAGCCTGCGCACTCCAAAACCCCCCAGCGCGGAAACAGAAATCCGCGAATAATTCAGGTGAGAAGAGCAGCGAATAGATGAAAAGGAACCTCCCCTACCCAACTGCGCGGCAGGGACAGCCGACTTCCCGCGCAGCTCCGTGCTTGAACAATGCCGAAACAGCCCGAAATATACCGCATCAGGAGGCAAACATCAACGTGTTTTTCCCTCAGGGAGAAGAAAAGAGCCCGCAGGTGAAACATCTCTCGCCCGCCGGGATGTTCGCCCTCCGGAGTCTCTCCTGCGCCTTTTTCGAGCGCCGGACACACCCCGCTCCTTCTGGACGCTCAGCGGGCGCTGCCCTCCCACGCCCGCATCAGATCCTCCCTGTCGCGCAACGCGTCGTCCATCCGCTCCCGAGGCGTATCTCCCAATCCGGTTACCGTGGCCAGCACCCGCAACTGGCCGCCTATATCCGCCACCTGCCGGCAACAGTCCTCCCAGGGAACGCAGATGGGTGCCATCTGTTTTTGGCCTCGGTGAACGTGGTAGGCATAGTTGGGCCGAAACAAGGCCCTTCCCCGCAACCCCGCTACTACGCGCTCCATAGGCCAATCCGCGGGCACGACCAGACCGCGCAAGTCGGGAAGATGGAGAAAATCGTCTAGGAGCCCCTGGTCCTGATGGACGATATCCGCGACACAACATCCACAGTGCGCGGCCAGTTTCCGATTGTAGGGCAATACCACTTTTCGCGTACTCTCCGGGGAGAAGAAGGATCCGATCATGTCATAGATCCGGATGCCCGGCACAAATTGCTGGTTCACCAACTTCGATCCGGCCGCCGCTTCCTGGAGATCCATGATCTCCAGCCACTTGGAAAGACAAACGTCCACCAGTCTGGCCGCATCCTCCGGCCTCTCGGCCACCCATTCGTATAAGTTCAGATGACCGACCACATCCGCGGCAAAATCCAGCGCATAGGTGGGTATGTACCGCGTAAAGGGGATCCTTCCCTGCACGATCTCGGAAAAGTCCTGTAATCCGGAGAGAATCGCCTGCAGAACCGGTGACTGGGCCACATCGATTGCTTCGAGCTTTTCGATCTCGGATACATCCTGTATCAGCGGCTTCGCAAAGGCATCCCATGCTCTGGGATTCGTGTTCTTTGGAAAGGAGATTTCAGCCCCCATGGCTGCCGCCAGAAAACGCGTGCCAAACGGAGGTCCTGAGTAGTACTTGTCATGGGGAAAGATGATCGGAGCAGAAAGGAACCCATAGTCTCTCGCGGCCAGTGCAGGTCTCACATTCCGCATCAGCCGATCATAGAGCTGCCTTTCGGAAACAGTTCCATCTCCCGGCTCGGGGATCTCCGCCAACACGGGAAGATCCGACCAGATGGCCAGCTCGGGTTTTTCCGGATGACCCCAAAATGCACAAGCTTCCGCTTGAAGAGCAGCCGCGGACTCTGCAACCGCATCCAGCTCGTCTTCAAGAAATAACCGCAGATCGGACTTCAGGGATCTTTTGCCTTTCACCATATTCGTCATTTTCCCAGGAACATTGTCGGGTTGAGACTTCTCGGATTGGGCTTCACAAGACGGCAGAACCGCAGGTCAAACCCAAAGAAAAGGGGCACGGATGAGGCGGATTCCCACGAATCAAAAGAAGTGAGCACATTCGGGAATCCGAGCAAACCTGCCCCTCTTCGTTCAACAGGAATTCTGCTGACAAGACAGAATTTTCGTCTTTCCACTGCCACCACAAGAACCACGAAAGACACGAAAGACACGGAAGAACCCCAAACTTCTCAACACTTTCTTTTGCCCTTGGGTTTTCTCTGCGTGCTCTGCGGCGAGATTCGGCGGTCGATCCCGCCTCAATCCGCGGCTACCGGCCCTTCCGGCGTAACACGGAAAAACTGGGCGCGAATCCGACCGGGCACGCGGTATCCCTCATTGAAGAAGATACCGATCCTGCCGTCGTCCATTTCGGCCATACTCATCATCGCGGAGACCGGAGACAGTCGCCAGGGGCTTGTCCAGGTAGCCCCGTCATCGAAGCTGATAACGATAAAGGTGCCAAAAGCCCGATGTGCCAGGATCAAGGCGCCGGAGCTGTGCCGGAGCAGATCGGAGCAATATCCGGACAGGTCGGTCCGGGACAAGGGAGTCCACGTTCTTCCCCCATCCGCTGAGGTGGTTCGCCACTTCTTATCGGAGGATTTGATGCTCATCAGGGCGAGCAGTCTTCCCGGCTCAATTTCGGCGACCACCGCCTCGGTGCTGTCAAAGACCGGCGGATTGAATGGGGTGGGCGCGTCCCAGGTGTGTCCATCGTCCGCGCTGTGAAAAACCAGTGCTTTGTCCACACGACCCCCTATGGTATGGGAGTCTCCTCCGGGGAGTATCCTGTATTCTACCCCGGTCATTACAACCGTTCCATCGGCCAGTCTGATGGGAGTCGAATAGGTCATTTCGGTCCCCGTAAGGGACCGGCCTCCGGCCACAAATTCTTCGGACTTTCCCCAAGTCTTCCCCTCGTTCTCTGAACGAACGACCCTCGTTCGGCCCGGTCTCTCCCCGTCCTGGGGAAACAGATAGAGTAAGCACGAAAGACTGCCGTCCAGATGGGAAAAGAGGGAGGTGGGCACACATCGTTCCCCGCCGGATTCGAAAAGCACGATCGGCGGGGTCCATGTGCTGCCTTGGGGATCGGAGCGCGTGAAAACCACCTGAGTCGAATGCCTGACCTTTGAGGCCATGGGAATGTGCGCCCAGGCCAACGCGAGTGAGCCGTTTCCCGTTCGAAAACCTTTGGGATAGGAGCTTCCTCCCTCGCATTCCCCGCTGCCCGGAAAGAAGCAGCGAGGGATGGTTCCCGTGAGCTTCCTGAACTCAGAAGCGTGCTCTGCCGGTGTGCCACTTACCTCCATGTTGCGGAGACAGAAGGGGCCTCGTCCAGTAAGCCCCACATATCCAGATAGATAAGTTCGATCTCTGTGCTCAAAAACAATATTTCCATCCACCGATGCCCGAATGTATGTGCCGGTTGCCTGTATGCGAATCCGTATCCAATCCGGACTGGAGTCGCGCCACTGTTGGGCCGTTTTCGCGCCTTTCTCATAGAACACCTGAGGAACGATCGAGTGCGGCGCCTGCCCCCTGGCCAACTCCTTACGGTATCCATGCTCATCCTGCGCCCAAAAAACCAGCTCGTACGCCTGCTCTCGGTGCGGGCCAATATCTTCGATCTCGACCACATAGAAGGAGGCGCTGTCCTGGGCGCGAAAGATGATTCCGCCGTGAACCACCGAACCATAGAAGACTTTGTACTCCATGGATACATCCAGATCAGAAAGCGCTTGAGCCGTCAGAAAGGCCTGATCCTCCCGAACCAGATCGTCTGCGTAATAGTCGGGAAGCTCTTTCGGATCGGGCAGGAAACGCGGATGCGACCAGATCGGCGGATAGAGGATGCCCTCCTGATCCTGCTTCCATTGGGGTACGCCGACGAACATCCAGCTCTCTTCGTTGCCGGTAAGCGCGGTATTCAACTGGATGGGGTGCATGCGAGATTCCTCCCGTTTCCTTTTCGTCGGTCGAGTCTTCAGCTTTCAACCGCAAAGTGCGAAAAACAACCGCAAACTGCGCCAAGAAGGCGCAAAGGTCGCGGAGAAGGCCCATGCCTGAAGGTTGACATTTTCTCCGCCCTCTGCGTCTCTGCGATGAGACTGGGGGTCGATTCCCCTTCAATCCGAAGCCACCGGCCCATCCGGCGTGATCCGGAAGAACTGCCCACGGATGTTTCCGGGCCGACGATAGCCCTCGTGCATCACGTTGAGTACCCGCCCGTCTGCCATCTCCACCATCCCCATCATCGCCGATGTGGGAGACATGCGATCGGTTTGCGTCCACGTACGTCCCCCGTCAAAGCTCAGGCGAAGAAAAGTGCCCAAACCCCGATTTCCGAGCACCAGCACGCCGGAACTGTGCCGCAGCAGACACGGGCACTCCGCGCTGATGTCCGATTGGATCAGAGGCGCCCAGGACTCTCCGCCATCCAGAGACGTGCTCGTCCACATGCACGGGGCCCGCAGGGTGCGCATAAATGCGACCAACTGCCCCGGTTGCGTCTCGGCGACCATGCACTCGTTGTGATCGCGATTGCTCTCGTCAAAATAGACGGGTTCCTCCCAGGTCATACCGTCGTCCCGGCTGCGCAGCAGCAACGACCGGTCCAGCCGATCCGCATTGGACTCGAGATTCCCCCCGTCGACCACCTGGCATTCGTACGCCGTCATCACCACGGTACCATCAGAAAGACGCGTCCAGGGCGAGTAGGGAGCGATGAGCCCCTTGTGCGCCTGATAGTCGGACAGCGACTTCCCCCCGATGGCAAAGCCCTGCGGGGCCGACCAGTTTTGGCCGCCGTCGGAGGAGCGAATCACCCACAGCTGCGGGCTGGTCTCCAGGTCTCCGTGTGCGGGCTTGGTCCTCACCAGGGCAGATACCGTGCCGTCACGATGGGCAAACAGGGAACTACATTCAGTGCTGTAATTCTCCTTCTTAAACAGGCACTCCGGCCGGCTCCATGTGCGGCCTTCATCCTCCGAACGGGTCCACACCACAACCATGCTCGTCCATGGATCGGCCGACATCGGAGCATGCGACCAGGCCACCAAAGTCACGCCGGCATCCGTCCGGCAGACCACGGGATACGCGTTGAATCCCTCGGGCTGTTCGCCACCCGGATAAAAAAAACGCGGAACCTCCTCTTCGTACGCCTTCCACGGTTCCGGGAGCTTGCCGGGCAGACCCTCCACCTGCAAATTACGAAAAGTGACTGCCCCTCGTGCAACGAGGCCCACACAACCCACAGCATACGTGCGATCCCGCACCTCAAAGACGATCTGTCCATCCATCGATACGCGGATATACGTCCCACTGGCCTGCACCCGCACGGTCACCCAGTCGGGGCTGGATTGGTACCACTCCGCACGTGTTCGGGCACCCGTTTGATTGAGCCGGTCCGGGACCACCGAGTGCGGCGCCCTGCCGCGTGTGACCTCCTTGCGATACCCGTTGGCATCCTGCACCCAGAGGATCAGCTCGTAAGCCTGTCCCTTGCGCCCCATGTCCACGAGCTCCAAAACATAGCACCGCACACTGTCCACTGCCCGGAACACGATTCCGCCGTGTATGACGGCTCCGTATGGGCACTTGTGCGCCACGGAAATGTCCGTATCTTCAAGATGCTCCGTCGCCAGGAAAGCATAGTCCTCCCGCGCCAGTTCGTGGGCGTAGTGGTTGGGCACCTCGGCCGGATCGGGATCGAAATTGGGATAGGACCATACGGGCGGATAGAGGACGCCCTTCTGATCCTCTTTCCATTGCGGCACACCGGCAAAGGCCCAGTTCGCTTCGTTTCCTGTGAGCGTCGTGTTCAGGCGGACGAAATGCATAGGGATATTCCTCCTTCAGGATATCAAAAAAGAACAAAGCCCGCTGCCAACGTCTGTTCATAGCGGGCTTAAATGTTTTTGGGGGGGGATCTCTCGTCTTGGGTTTGACCTGAATGGAGAGAGCATGTCTCTATTGCGGCATAATCTGACCGCGCTGAGCTATGCGGTCAGGTACATCCACTTGTTCGATCATGCGCTCTGATCAAGTTCTCGACATCCTCAAGCAGATTGCCAATATCTTCCTCCACGATTCCCCAGACTATTCTATCGTCAATACGGTCATAACCGTGCGCAAGATAGTTCCTGAAGGACACTATGCTGCGGCGCTCTCGTATCTTGCCGAAGACGCCGGGATCATCCTTGTTGATCCGGTTCAGCGCTTCCCCGATGATCTCGAACTTCCTCTCCACTCCGCTCCGGAGCAATTCATCGTCCTCGTAGTCATCATAGGTCTTGCCACGGACGAATCGGATAATGGCTGACGCCGCTTCTCCGATGTCATAGAGATGTTTGAGGATTTGATCCTCCATAGATATTGATCCTTTCTTTCAGGACCCTCTGACGAAAATAGGGATTCCTGAGTCCGGTGGTCGTTAGCAGATCAATCTCGTGTCCGAGGGCATCCTCAAGATGATGAAGCAGTCCGAAGAAGCGTTTCGAGGGTTTCTGATCCGGATCCTCGAACTCCACGAGCAAGTCAATGTCACTGGATGATCTTTCTTCCCCCCGGGCAAGCGAGCCGAAAACATCCAGCCTTTTGACATCAAACCTCCGGCATGCCGGGACCGCAACCTTCCTGATCTCTTCAAGTGTCATCTGTTCCCTTCATTCTTTAGATAGATTCTGACGTGTAGGCATATTCAAATTCCGGCGGAATGGCTTTCAAGG
>JAZDJA010000121.1:0-3333 GCA_043804415.1 Candidatus Latescibacterota bacterium
TTGACGCTCGCCGGACGAAAGCGGGGGGTCATCTTCCGGGGGATGCAGACTTTCCTTGAATTTGCTCCGCCCCTGACGATCTGTCGTTCCGAGATGGAAGAAGGGCTGAAAGGTCTCGACGAGGCCCTGTATGAGGTCGAAAAGAAGTATGGGCTCTAGATCAACCGACGACGCGAGATCGATCGAGGTGGGAGAGATGGCGTATCGCGTGGAGATCGGCCTGAAGCCCAACATCCGGGATGCCCGGGGGGAAAAGACCAAACGGCGAGTTATCAATGACCTGAACATCTCGGTGGCCTCCATTCGCACAATCGATGTCTACACCGTGGATGCGGACCTGTCGGGTGGGGAGATTGAGAAAGTTGCCACCGGGCCTCTTCTCGATCCTATCATCCAGGAGTTCTCCATCGGAAGACCTCTGGCCCGCGACTTCGACTGGGCGATCGAAGTCGGTTATAAGCCCGGGGTCACGGATAATGTGGGCCGCACGGCTCGAGAATCGGTGGAGATCCTCTTGGATCGAAAGCTCAGGCCTGAGGCTGGCGTCTATACGTCTGTGCTCTACCTGATCGAAGGCACGCTGACCCGAGACCAGGCCGAGCGGATCGCCACAGGCCTCCTGGCGAATACGCTCATCCAGCGGTTCGAGATCAAAGACCGCCAGTCCTGGAGGGCCGACGCCGGAATGGGGATTACGGTTCCCAAGGTGACCGGAAGCAAGAACATTCGGGTCGCCGAGGTCAACCTTGACGTTCGTGATGAAGAGTTGCTGCGCATCAGCTCGCAACGGGTGCTTGCCCTGAGCCTGAAAGAGATGAAGAGTCTGCGCGCCTATGTGGAAGAGCCTCAGGTCCGCGGGGAGCGGAAGCAGGTCGGCCTGGGAGAACACCTCACCGATTGTGAGGTGGAGGCCATCGCGCAGACGTGGTCGGAGCACTGCAAGCACAAGATTTTCAATGCCCTGATCGACTATTCCGACGAAGAAGGGAATTCCCGACGAATCGATAGCCTGTTCGATACGTATATCAGGCGTTCCACCGAAGAGATTCGCCGGGGCATGGGTGGAAATGACTGGTGTGTCTCGGTCTTCAAAGACAACGCGGGGGTCATGAGATTCAACGAGGACTGGAACCTCGTCTTCAAGGTGGAGACCCACAATAGCCCCTCGGCCCTCGATCCCTACGGTGGCGCACTCACGGGGATCGTCGGAGTCAACCGAGATCCTTTCGGAACCGGCAAGGGCGCCAAGCTCATCTTCAATGTGGATACATTCTGCTTTGCGCCACCGGATTATTCCAAGCCCCTGCCGCCTCGGCTTCTGCACCCCAAACGAATCTATGATGGCGTGCGCGAGGGGGTGGAGCATGGGGGAAACAAGAGCGGCATCCCTACGGTGAACGGCTCCCTCGTCTTCGATGAGCGTTTCGCCGGAAAGCCACTCGTGTATTGCGGGACCGGCGGGATCATGCCAAGAGTCATTCGCGGAGAGCCCTCCCATGAGAAGCTGGCCAGGCCCGGGGACTTGATCGTCATGACCGGTGGGCGAATCGGCAAGGACGGCATCCATGGGGCGACGTTTTCCTCTGAGGAACTTCACGAGGAATCCCCGACCAGCGCGGTGCAAATCGGGGACCCGATCACCCAGAAACGGATGACGGACTTCCTGCTGCGAGCCCGGGATCTGGGTCTGTACCACGCCATCACGGACAACGGGGCCGGAGGTCTCTCCTCCTCCGTAGGAGAGATGGCCAGGGACTGCAACGGGTGCCAAATGCACTTGGACCGGGCTCCCCTGAAGTATTCCGGGCTGGATCCTTGGGAAATCCTTCTTTCGGAGGCCCAGGAACGCATGACTCTCGCGGTTCCTCCCGAGACACTCGGCAGCTTTCTGGAGCTGGCCGGGCGTATGGATGTGGAGGCTACGGTTCTCGGAGAGTTCACGGACAGCGGGAAATTCCATGTCCTTTACGACGGAAAGACCGTAGCATGCCTGGACATGAATTTCCTGCACGGCGGTTTGCCGAAAATGGAACTGCGGGCCCGGTGGCAAAGGAAAGTCAATCCCGAACCCCAATTCAACCGGCCCCCGGACCTCGCTTCTGATTTGAGGCGCATCCTATCTCGCTATAACGTGTGCAGTAAGGAATCGGTGATCCGGCAATATGACCACGAGGTGCAGGGCGGAAGCGTCATCAAGCCTCTGGTCGGGGCCTTCAATGATGGGCCGAGCGATGCGGCAGTCTTGCGCCCCCTGCTGGAGTCCTGGGAGGGCGTGGCGATTTCCTCCGGGATCTGCCCGCGATACAGTGACATCGACACCTACCACATGATGGCCTGCGCCATCGACGAGGCGATCCGGAACAATATTGCCGTGGGCGGAAATCTGAAACACATGGCGGGGCTGGATAATTTCTGCTGGTGCGACCCCGTCCAGTCGGAAAAGACCCCCGATGGAGAATACAAACTGGCCCAGCTTGTGAGAGCCAATATGGCGCTGTACCACTACACCACGGCCTTTGGGGTGCCCTGCATTTCGGGCAAGGATTCCATGAAGAACGATTACTTGATCGGGACGACCAAGATTTCCATCCCGCCGACAGTCCTGTTTTCAGTTGCCAGCGTCATCCCGGATGTGCGCAAGTGCGCGACCATGGATGCCAAGCGGGCCGGCGATCGGGTCTATGTTCTCGGCGAGACTTTCAACGAGATGGGGGCGTCCGAGTACTTTGCCTCGCTTGGCTTCCTGGGAAACCAAGTGCCACAGGTGAACGCCAAGAAGGCCAAGGCGCTGTACGAAGCCCTGAGCCGGGCGATCGAGAGAGGGTTGGTCGCTTCCTGCCATGACTGCTCGGACGGTGGGCTGGGCGTGGCCCTGACGGAAACGGCTTTTGCTGGTGCGCTGGGTATGGAAGTGGATTTACGAAAAGTCCCCTGCTCCGGCGTGGATCGAAATGAGGTGCTTCTGTTTTCCGAGTCGCAAAGTCGGTTTGTGGTGACGGTTTCTCCGGAAAATCAAGCTGCCTTCGAGGACTGCCTGGAGAGGAACGCCTTTGCCGAGGTTGGCAAGGTAGTCCACGGAACCGATTTCACGGTCATCGGATTGAACGGGGAAGTCGTTGTGCGGGCAGACATCCGTGGATTGAAGGACGCCTGGCAGCAACCTTTGCGATGGTAGAAATGATGGGGAAAACATGGACAGAGTGAAGTCCATTGTTATTGCCGGGAATGGAATCAACTGCGAGACGGAAATGGCGCATGCCTGTCGGTTGGCCGGTTCCGATCAGGTTGATATCGTGTACCTTCATGACATTCTCGCCGGAGAGGTCAAGCTGG
>JAZDJA010000122.1:0-3859 GCA_043804415.1 Candidatus Latescibacterota bacterium
ATCCTCCAGACATCATCCGCACGGTGGATTCACCGTTCCCTGATCCGGACGGATTCCGCCTGCTGTGGTTCCACAGCAACGCAAAGGAACAACGGGATGGGGAGGACAGGAGGGAACGGATTACCCGGGCAGTGGGTGAGCTGGAGGAGTTGAAAGCCAGGGTGGAGGGCCCGCGGAGTCGACTGAAAGGGCGGGAAGGGATCGCCGAGAAGGCGGATCGGATTCTAGCCCATCGGGGCGTGCAGCGGTGGCTGCGCTACAGCATCGAAGAGACTCGGCTCCCGAAGTACCGGCAGGAGAAGCGGGGCCGTGCAGGAGCACAGACACGGTGGCGCCGTTCGGTGGACGTACGACAGCTGCTGAGCTGGGAGGCCATGCCAAGGGCGATCGAGGAGGATGCACGCTGCGACGGGGTCTTCCCGTTGCTGAGCAACTGCTCCGAACTGTCGATCAAGGAGATCCTAGAGGCCTACAAACGGAAGCATCCGCTCATCGAGAAGCGCCACGAGATGCTCAAGAGCGTGCTGGCCACAACGCCTGTGTTCCTCAAGAACATCGGCCGAGTGGAAGCCTTGCTCTTCATGGAGTTCATCGCCATGACTGTGCATGCTCTGGTGGAGCGGGAGATACGCCACGCGATGCAACGCGAAGGGATCACGAAACTGTATGTCCGGCGTCAACTATTATTCCCGCTCGACGACAATTATATTTCCCGTCTCTTCGCCCTCCCTGGGGGGGGAGGGAGGGCGAAAAAAATCACCACCCTGTTCCTTGAAAAACAAGGCCACCCTCCTGACTCTTCCTGCTCGACACCTCCTCCCTTGTATAGCTGTCTCCCGCATCGGGTTCATCTTCGACGACCCCTGTCCCCACCAACCCATGAAATAGGGGGGGTGTCCATGTACCACCTTCCCCTGGAAAATGCACTGGCGGGCCTCTGGTGCGTTGGGTTTATAACCCTCATCGTCGGTCTCTACCGTTTCCGGCTTCCTCAGCCCTTCTTCCGTTTCTTCGCCTGCTCCAGCCGATAGCTGGGAAGGTTCAGCTCCAGGATGATGCTGTGGTGCACCAACCGATCGATCGCCGCCGCCGTAGTCATCGGATCCTTGAATATCTTCTCCCACTCGGAGAACGCGAGGTTACTGGTCACCATGAGGCTCCCGCGTTCGTAGCGGTCCGACAAGAGGCTGAAGAGGACCTCCATTTCCTCGCGGCTCTGCTGCACGTAGCCGATGTCGTCAACGATAATTACCTGGTAGTTCCGCAGCTTCTTGAGCACCCTCCCGATATCAAGGTCCCGCTTGGCTCGCAGTAGTTCCTGCACCAGAAGCTCGCAAGGACGGAACAATACGGTATAGCCGCGCCGCACCAGCTCATGTCCCAGGGCGCACAACAGATGACTCTTCCCGCTGCCCGGGTTGCCGAAGGCCAGCACGTTCTCACGACGCTGTACGAACTCCCCCTCCAGTAGCCGACTCAGCTGGGCATTGACCTTCAGCGGAAGCCGCCCGCGGTCGAACGCCTCAAGGGTCTTCTCCATCGGCAAGCGTGACTGACCCAGAAGCCTCTGGACCCGTTTCTCATGTCGCAGTTGCCTCTCGCGCTCCACGACCTCCTGCAGGTACTTCTCGTAGCTGAAGCACTCACGGCGGGCCACCTCCGCCAGGTTCTCATAGCCGGCCAATACCCCGGGAAGGTGCAACTCCCTCAGACACTCCGTCAGGGCCTGGTTCATCCTGCCGCCTCCTGCATTTGCAGAAGCTCGTCATAGTCTGTAAGGGGCACCGCGGGAATGCTTACCTCCATGGCGGGCGTCGGGTGAGCCTTCCAGTTTTCCACGATCTCCTTGACCCAGGTGAAACTGATCTCCGTGCACATTTCGCCCGCGCATTCCAACGCCTCATCCACGATACTTTCGCTTTCCACAGCGGCCAGCTGCAGGATCGCCAGATACTCCTTGGACGCTTTCTGCAGCGCATGGTGAGCCTTCAGGGAGTCATACGCCCAGCGGAAGTGCACGCTGGGAAACAGGTCCTCCCGATAGCGGTAATGCTCGAAGGCTCCGGGCTTCCTCACCAGCCAGTCGATGATGTGACGGTAGTTGATGGAGTGCTTTCCCTCTCCACGCAGACGAGGAATGCTTTCCAGACACCGCTGGGCATACCAGACCTCAAGGGTCTCGGCATACACCTTCACTTTCACCGTCTCCCCGACCAGACGGCTGTCCACCGAGTAGACGTTCTTCTTCACGGAAATCGTGGAGCCGCCGGAGACTTTGACTTCTGGCAGGGTCGAGCACGCCTCCAGCCGATGCGCAGGAAGTCGATGCAACACCGCCTGCTCCTCCGCGAAGCGCTCCCTGCGTCCTGCGTTCAACTGAGCGAACAGCTCCTTCAGGAACGCATCGTAATCTGCGCGGCCAGCGAACTCCCTTGAGCCACGCAGCATCAAAGCTTGATCCACCGCGCGTTTGAACCGGTGATGACGCTGCTCCACGTCCCCGTTCTCATGGGGTGAGTTGGCCTGCGTGGCTTTCGGTTCCATCCCATAATGGCGCAGCAACCCTCGATACCCCTGGGTGAACTCCTCGGGATCTTTGGTTGCGCGTACCGCGGTCGTTAATCTGTCCGTCTGGTGTGCCTTGGTGACCCCGCCCAGATCCCACAACGCATTCTGCAACCCCCTGCTCAGGCTTTCGAAACACTCGGAGAAACACACGCTGCCCGTTTCCCAGTTGGAGTAGGGCAGCACAAAGTGATACACAAGGTGATCGAAGGGCTGGCCCGCGATACAGATGCCCAGTTCGTTCATCCAGGTGAAATCCGATTCACTGAGTTCCCCGGGGATATAGACCTGAGCGAAGAACACCTCCTTGGGACTTCCCTCCAGAGCCCGCCAGACTTTCACCCGCCGTTGGAAGGTCCTCACCTGCCCGTCGGAGAATCGGCCCGGATACTGCCGCTGGAGATACTCGAAGAGGCTCTTACCTTCCAGCCCCGGATTCACCTCCAGATGCTTCCGTACCTCTTGCCATATTTCACTGAAGGGGTCTTCTCGAGTCCGCCATGTGTGAGGACTTTCCATCTCACTGGGCGGCGTCTCGGAGTTCAGATACTTGCGCGCCGTTTTCTCGTCCATGTTAGCTTTCGCAGCGCCTCTGCCCAACGTGTATCCTTTGCTCATCAGTTTCCTCAACCTCCTGACCTGACAGTCGTATACCATCCACAGTGCCTCCTGCGGGGCCAGAGTGGACGATTTCCTCCTCGGTGAAAACGGGAATTCTAATTGTCGTCAGGAGGGAATTCTAATTGTCGCTGATCAGGGCGGCAACTCAACTCTATGTTAGGCTTCATCAGTTAAGAGAAGCTATATAGAATGCATCGAGGTCCATTCCTGGAGGATGCAAATTGACCGCTTTTCGCGGACATTTGGATTATCTAAGGTGAATGCAATAGACAAATTGACTAATGAAAAAACAATTGAACTGCTTACCACTGCGATGTATGATAAGAAGCCGAGGTAGATATTTACTATTACGAAGCGAAAATAGGAATTACTATTGATGCTTAGCAGGAGGGAAATCTAAATGGACAGAAAAGAGGTTGTTGACAAGTATTACAGGCTAATTGACATCATACAGAGGGGAAAGAACTTTGCGTCAGCATTGGCCGCCTGCGAAGAAAGCATACAATGTCTACCAGCCCTCATCCAAGAGATCAAGGAAATTTCGCCAACTAACTCATTCGACGTCACTGTCATCCCTGCAATCGAATACGGAGCAACTTACTACGCAGTCTTGGGGCAACGTGCGAAGCTAGAAGATTTAAGGAAGAGAATTAGTGCATTCTCTGAATTGTCT
>JAZDJA010000123.1:0-3222 GCA_043804415.1 Candidatus Latescibacterota bacterium
GACCAGTTAGTTCAACGTGCAATAGCCATCACACCAGCGAGGGCAGAATGACATCACTCCACATCCTACTCCTCACCTCACATGTCATCCAGCACGCGCAAGGCGGCTTCCATGGGGCAATCGCCAGACGCCGCGTGTGAGTCCGTCCATGCACGCCACTGCGGCTTTTTGCGCCCCCTGTGCTCATGGCTGGGGGTAACGCGCTTGATTCCGTAATCCTCACCGGGGTCGGCTGCCAGCGCCAGCACGTCCAGCTCGGAGGGGGGAAGGTGGACAAGGGCGTCTGTCGAGAAGGATGAACATGGGCCCACTTGAGCAGCCGCAATAAAAATCCACTGTTTTCTCGCTGCAATGTATGCCCATCCATTGTAACTCGCCAGCCGCTCCCGCACATCCGGCGGGAGGGATTGGAGGAGGGGCCAGCATCTGGGGCTAGGCTGGCTCATCGTCCGGCTCCTCTGCGCCCGTGGATCGCCACAGATCCATCCAGGCATCTACCGCGCGTTGCATTTGTTCATTGTGCTCTGTCTCGAAACTCGCCCCCCACCCTATTTCATCACAGACGATCTGCAGCCGGTTCAACTCCTGAATCGTGTCATCACTAATCACTGAGGACCACGCAATGTGCGCGGGGTCACAGCAAGCAAACGTCGTGATTACCAACGTCGAGGCGGATGATTTTTTGGCCTGCTCGATGGCGGCATGTACCATGTCTTCCCGCTCGAAAAATCGGCTACATAGATCCCCTGGCGCGTATCTCCCAGCATATAGATGGCCAGCAAGGTCATCCTCACGATTAATCCTGACCGCATCTTGCCGGCTCAGTTTGCGCTCGACGGTAATCTCGTCTTCCACGCCCCCCACCCTAATGCGCCCGTAATAGTGGATGCCACAGACCCTCCGCCAGGTCTGGATTTGGAGGATGGCGATCGACGGTCGGTTATAGTCGGCATACTCACTCATCATCCGGCCCCTTCTCGAATTTTCCGACTATGAGATGGATTGGCATACATGGAACTAGACACAGCCAGACGTGGAGTTCCTCGACGCAACAACCGTATATTGAGCACCAGGGGAACTTTGGCGGTCGCCGCTCATGATAGATGCCGACCCATTTGTCGGCGGCTTTCCACTCGATAAATATCCACATTTTTCCTCTTATTAATATCATCACTCGCCCCCTTACAGCCATGCCATTGCATCGAGCACGCCCTGTCCCTCGATAGTGAGTCGCACTCGTCCGCCGTTTTCCAGCTTTTCAATTTCCACCAGCCTTGCTGGCATGATAGTGAATAATATTGGGTATAGTGGATCACTCACTGTTGCCCATCCGTCTTCATCCCGGTCTTGCGCAATGAGATTGATGATGTGTTTTTGTCGCATGTCAAGTTTTTTTGGTTGGCTCATCACTCGCCCCCTTCCCCGGCCTTGGCAATGCGGTCTAATTTCTCCATCCCGTCCAGCGCATCTATCTCGCGGGATATCGTTTCCAGGATTATCCGTAGCAGACTTCGCGACATGGACTTACGGCCTGCCACGTGCGCCTTGATACGCTTCAGTGTCCTGACAGCCGCACCCCGCTCCGCCGTCACGCGGGCGAGGTCGGCCTCCATCACCGGGAACTGCCGCAGCCGTTCCGCCAGCTCCAGCGGCACACGCTCGGCAATCCATGTGCCTTTGCCATCCGTAAGTTTGGCGAATTCATGGCCTCTCAATATACCCCATGGTTTCATCCTATCCTCCATTCTAGTTAGCTATCTTTTCCAATACCTGTTCGATTCGTTTCCCCAAATCTTCGAGCCATTGTTGCATCTCGCCCGATACATTGGTGATCCCATTCGCCGCCCTTCGCGCATCGTATCCGTTCAAAAACGTGATGACGCCTACGATCCGCTCGAGATCATCCGGCTGGAACAGTTTGGCGAGTTCACCCAGCGAGCTTTCTTCCGTTTCCTCCAACCCTTCCTCGATGTCATGTTCGGGTATGGCATCCTTGTCCACATCGACAACGAGCGCCAACCCGCAGGTACAGGCGAAGAGTCCGTAATCCTTGTCGTACCGTTTGTCCTTTCTCGATACGTGAAGTCCACTCGCTGGGCAGATCATGGGTTACTCCTTCTCGAAAGGAACCGCTTCAGCCAGCATCGGGAAGAACACGGCGGTTATCTCGTTGAAGATGTTTTGTCGCGTTCGCACAAGAGACGCTGTACTGGTCGGATCAACGAGTTCACACACAAACGGCTTTGGTTGTATGACTCCCATTCGTTGTACAACGAAACCGTTTCGTGCTTTCTTGATGGTTATCATTGTCGTCTTGTTACTGCCAGAGTCAGCGTTTTCGTGCTTACCCAAAAGTCCCATCGCTTGTTCACCCATGGATTTCCACAAGGCGCTCATTCCGCACCACCTTCAGCCGTAACCTCCTCAACCACTTCCTCCACAACGGGCTCCACAACAGGAGCACCTTGCGACCCCACCAACTTGACCGGCTGGCAGGCCGTTCCCAGCACTGGTTCATTCGGTCGATATATCTCCGCACAGAATGTCCCCGTAACAATCCCCGCTAGCGGTGGTACGACGCAACCCTGTGATACAATCGTGAACCCGTCCAGCGCCATCCGGTTTTCCTCGAATGTCCACTCAGGGAAGTATGCCTTGATGCCGGCGACGTCCCAATAAATTGCCCATGTCATTCCCTCGACTCCGGCATTCGTCGCCGCGGCGCACAGCCATAGCGCATCACCGGATTTGACGGGGAACTGCGGAACAGACACCGCCACCGCCGGCTCGAAGCCTTTCTTGAATAACCCGCGTCCGACCTTGCCCGTGAAGGCGGCGTTGCGCGCCGGGTTCAGGTTGATCTTGCGCTCTTGCTGGGCGTAGACAACTGATCCGAACAGGACCAGCATCGCTACCACTAAAACAAAACCTCGCTTCATTTCTCACTCCTTTTGAATGTCGGGCATACATATCCGGCAGATGTAATCCCCAGCTGCTTCCGGTATCCCGTTGTTGGTTGCGTAGGGCACCGTCCCCGATGCTCGTTCTTTGACAGCGCCGTCCACGTGGAGCAGCGCTTGCAGCACTTCGCCAGCAGCATTACTCCTCCACGTCGTTCGAGCTTGGGCTCTTTGCGTTTTCGCTTGGGCCTTCGCCTTGGTTTTCTCTGGCCTTGTGTCTCCAATATCTCACCTCCATGATCAAACAGTTTAGTGTGTTCGT
>JAZDJA010000124.1:0-4398 GCA_043804415.1 Candidatus Latescibacterota bacterium
AAGTGCGGGAGATCAAGGAGGCGTTTGCCGGATCTCCCAGACTCATCATTGGAACCGGGGACCAGGTGGGGCGGGAAACTCCGGAGGAGAATATCCTTGCCATGGTGGAGGAGGCGAAAAGGGGCGGGCGATGAAGAATGAAAAGGGAAAAGTGAGAAGTGAAAAATGAGGAATGAAGGGCAAGAATCAAGACCTCTCTTCGTTTGGATGGCAGATTGGGGCGAGAAATGATGATGGCGGAGAATCGCTTACTTTCCATACTCGAACCGAAACCCTATCAGGTTATCCAGAGACACGGCTTTGTCCCCGGCCTTGCCCGCGCGCACAATCCCGATGGGCCCTGTCCGGGTTCGGGGGACATACGGATCTCAGGCGTGATTCCCGGTAGTTGTCTGACAGCCCTGGAGGTTCGCACCGTGCTGTTGCCGGACGCCTTTGGAGAGCCGCTGGATTGGCGTACGCTGGATGCTTGTTGGGAGGGAGAGAACTTTGTTGCCCGGGCGACCGTTCCCGCAGGAGGATGGGTTCGGCTGGAGCTGCGCGCGACGGATGCGGACGGCGTCGTTTGCATCGGTGCGGTTGCGCCCATCGGGGTGGGCGAGGTGTTCCTCATTGCGGGCCAATCGTATGCGGCAAACTGCAATCATGCGCGCACTGCAATAGAAGATCCGCAGGGGCGGGTAAGTGCCTTTGACCCGAAATCTCAGACATGGAGAATCGCGCACGATTCCCAGCCCACCATCCACTCAACGCATACGGGCGGAAGCATCTGGCCCTCTGCGACAAATGGGCTGCTTCCGCTCTTGCGGGTACCCATAGGAATGGTCAATGTTGCTGTTCCGGCCACCGCCTCCCGCCAATGGATGCCCGGCGAAGCATTGTTTGATGATCTTCTGCAGGCTGGACTGTGGGCCGGCGATTTCAGGTATGTCCTCTGGCAGCAGGGCGAGTCGGACGTGATCGAAGGGGTGGATACGGAGACCTACAAAAGCCGAATCCTGGCGATCAAGCAGGCGCTCGAGGAGAGATGGGGATTTTCCCGGACATGGATTCCTGCCAAGTCCACGCTTCATCCTGCAGTCTATACGAACCCTGAAGGTGAAAGGCGGATTCGCAAGGCCATCGATGAGCTCTGGCGCACGTCGGGTTTTCTTCCGGGGCCGGATACCGATAGTCTGGTCGGCATCGGCATCCACCGGGATCCCATCGAAGAGAGTGGGCATTTCACCCTCCTGGGCCAGCAGCGGGCCGGAGGCATGTGGTGCTCCGCCCTACGGAACAGCCTGAACGAGAGCGGGGAGTTTTAGGGATAGCACGAGCTTACGCTTCTGATGCCTAGGGGTGGAATCCCTGCCCGTTGAAAAACCCCGCCCTCGAAAAATCCCATCATACCGCAGTGCTACGCGACGCGAGGTGTCCGCATGAAAAATTTCTCGATGGAGACAGATCCCGAGGTCCTTCCCTACGAGAGCACGGTCAAGAGTCGGCGACTCAAAGTGATGTGGAAGGGGAGATATGTCACGGCCTTGAGCCAGGGCGCTCATCGTGCGTATCTTTATCCGCTGTTTACTCCCCATGGAATCGCGGTCACTGCGGAAGCGCCCGTGGACCATCCCCACCATCAGTCCGTCTCCATTGGGATCGACCTCTTCAACGTATACGAAGCGGATGATGCGGGTCCATGGACAGGCAGGCAAAATTTCTACACGGATGGGACGATTCGGGGTATGGCTCCGGGCCGCATTGTGAGCACTTCGATGGAGAGCAGGGAGGTGGCCAGCGACCACCTGCAAATCATCCAGATCCTCGACTGGCAAGGCCCCCCCGACTGGGCTCATCCCGAAGGCCCGGTAGTGGCTACGGAGACCCGCACCATCGATGTGCGCCCCGGTGACCAGGCCCATATGATTGACATTCGTTCCCAACTCCGGCCCACCGGTGCAGATATCGAGCTGGGACCGGCGCTGCATGGCTATTTCGTGATCCGGTTGGCGGACGGACTCCGGGTGGCCGACGGCGCCACGCTCGTGGATTCGGAAGGGAGGATCGGCGCTCAGGAGATCCGACGCCAACGTGCCCGATGGGTGGACTGCTCCGGGAAGGCGGCATACGGCCATAGCGCTGGGGTGGCCGTGTTCCCCTTTCCGCCTGCGGATACGATGCCGTGGCATCTGAGCGACTGGGGGTTTATCATGGTCAATCCGTTCCGCCTGGAAGCTCGGAGAGTAAGCCGGGGCGACATGTCGGATGCGGCGGTGCGCGTGATCGCACACGATGGCGATGTGCAGGAGGCGCGGATCCCGGAGCTGTACGAAGCTTTTGTCCGCGAACTGGGAAGTCCCGGCACCCTCTGAATCAGGCTGGGGCAGAGGACCGCATCCGATGATCGCATCACTTGGGCAAGGTGCAGCGGAAAGGACGCCGGTGGCAATAGACGGACGAGCACGATCAACAGGGCGCTCTTTGTGCCGGCAGGACGTGAAATCCGGATACCTCGGAGCTATGGGAATGGGAGCGACTTAGTGTGAAGACACGCGTACTGATGTATGACTTTGCGCGAGGGCGGGGATTTCGTAGGGATTTCATGCGGATGCTGCTCGACCTGATGCAGAAGCTTGGGTACAACCAGTTGCTTCTCTATCTCGAAGGAGCGTATGTGTTTGATTTCCTGCATGGACGATTCCGGCCCGATCTGATGACGCCAGACGATGCGGGCGATCTGGCGGATCAGGCAAGAAGGCGCGGCATAGAGGTCGTTCCGGGTACGAACATCTATTTCCACACCGAGCATTTCATGGACCGCGAAGATCTGCAGGATCTTCGCGATGGGCAGATCGCGGTGGGTGGCCAGAAGCAGATTGACCCTACGCATCCCGGCACGTCCACTTTCTTTCACGCGGTGGTGGATCAACTGGCCAGGGATTTCCGGACCCAGCATGTTCACATCGGCGGCGACGAAGCAGCGGCCGGGCCTGAGGGTTGCGATCAGATGTATGCGCGGTATGGGGACTACCTGCCGGGGTTTTGCCAGGGGATGGTCGCGCGGGGACTGGTGCCTGGCATTTGGGGGGATGTGGTCTACAGGAGACCCGAGATGCTGGCGCGTTTTCCCAAGGAGACGGTGATCTATGACTGGTATTACGGCGGGCATCGGAGGGATGGTCTGGAACGGTCCGTGAAGGCGAGATTTGAGACCATCGCCTGTGTATCGGATAACAGCTGGCAGGCTCCGTTCAACACCCAGTCCTCCCCCCTCGGGCCGGGAGAGATCGAGGTGTTTCTTGAGGACGCGCGGGAGGCCAAGGCAGGCGGAGGAGGCATCACGGTTTGGGGGCTCTATTACGGCACCTCTTTCTGGACGGCGTTGTATCCGATAGCCCGAGCGGCGTTGGCGCTCAGAGGTCCCCTTTCGGGCGACGAGGAAGACCTGGACCGGAAGGTGCACCAGATTCTATTCGGGGAGAAGAAGTGCCCGCTCGTTGCGCTTACCCGGAGGATATACGAGCATCTCTACCACTATGATCAGGTGACGCTGAGAGATTTCTACGCAGCGAGTTGCCATTTCACCTTTGCGACCTGCGTCAATGCGTCTCTGCGCTATCTGCTCGTGAAGGGCCCCGAGGAGCTCCCTGCCTCGATCCAGGGAGCCATTGCCAGCACCTTGGCCCACACGCGGGACTTGATGCTGGAATGGGATGATCGGGATGAGATTCAGCGGGATTGCAAGGTCGGGTTTGAGACTACTCTGGAGCGGCTGCGGTTCGATGGCCTGGCCCTTGATCTCGGAAGTCGGGGCCGTGCGTGCTATCACGAGGCTTCGCTGTTGCAGTTTACCGATGCCCCTGCGGCACAGGCGAAGATGGAGGAGGTCGTCGCCATCGTCAGGGATATGCAGGCGTGCCTCAGAAACCTCACCGGTCTGCTGGAGGTGCTGGTTCGCGATGAGGGACAGTCGGTCCGGGACCGTGAGATGGTTCGGGGGAGAGTGAAAGATCTTGAGGGGTTCGTCGCGAGGATGGAAACAGGGGTTCGGAGTTCGATTCCCCTGCCGAGCTGGACGGGCCTGGCGCGTCTGCAGTTCCCGGAGTCCGATCCGGGGTACTGGCTGCCGGAGTGAGGGGCGGCCTTTGGGGTCTTCGAGACCCCAAACTGCCGAGAATCACGCACGATCGTTGTCAAATAAACATGGGAGAGGAGATTATGCGCATCAATACGGCCAAGCGTAAGATGATCAGCGGCGAGGTTGCCTTTGGAGCCGCGGCATGCCTGGGTTCCCCACTGGCAGCGGAATATCTGTCCTGCGCCGGATTTGATCTGGTTATGGTTGATCATCAACATGGGGAGTGGGATGCCGAACGGGCCATGCTGGCGCTTCATTCCATCTGTCTGGGATCGGCC
>JAZDJA010000125.1:0-3046 GCA_043804415.1 Candidatus Latescibacterota bacterium
TCTCGGCGTGATGTGCCTGGAAAGCAGTTCCAGAGCCTTCTCACGGGCTGTTTCCACGATCTCTTTCATTTCTTCATGTCCTCCCAATGACGCCCGAGCAAAACCATTCTCGGTCATTTTCGGCGGTGACTCCTGGATCCATCCCCTGGTGAGCTCCCACTTGTCCGGTGAAACAGAAGACCCTCTGAGCGATCTTTCCGGAGCGGTGTTGACCCCGGACACCGAACTGGAACTCCTTATCTGCTGTAGGTACGGGCAAACTCAAAGATCTCCCCGGCCGCGCCCGACTTCAGATCGACCGTCCAATTGCTGAGCATAAGAGTTGGTATGATTCCATGGTTGAAACACCGCGCATCGTATTTCCAATCGCGAATCTTTTCCTCGGGCACAGACTTGTCATTTTCCACGGAGACCGGCTTCACGCACACACCAAAAGGATACGCCCCCCACTTATTGTCCGGGGAATAGATGACCAAGTGCATAAAGCGACGAACATAACGATTAAAGATGTAATCCATAAAGGGATGGTAGCTATCGAGTGGCGGAAGCGGCGGATGTTCGGTAGCAAAAGGAGTAAGTGGCAATAGATAATCCTTCATCGATTCTCCTGCCACAAGCACTTTTGGATATCGGCTACGAAGCTCCCCTATCAAGGCGCATATACCACGATAGTGGTCGTGATTGGGATCGTTCGGGCATTGATGAGACTGATCCAAAAAGTAGCCATCTATATCATACTTCTCCACCAGTGATCCAATTCCATGAATTAGAATCTTCCTCCAGCGTGCATCGTCCGGTGAAATATAGTGAATTACCCATTCAGGCGTTACACATCCCTTCCAATCATAACAAAAGCCGTAAATTTGTCCGCTAGCCAGACACTGCTGGGCCTCTCTTAATAAATTGGGATACTTCTCTACCAGTTCCGATCCAATTCCATGAACGTTACCCAGAATCATGATGTGAAAACCCAGTCTATGCGCTACTCGCATGAACTCACGAAATGCCTCCTCACCTCCCAATTCCTCTGCAGGATCGAAACTTGCTGAACTGTGGTCAAATCGTCCCATGAAACCTGCCATACACACAAGCGTTTTCTCAGGTGGGAAACGTTCTGAAAGCTCATTCAATCGCTCCGTTGCCTGAACGAAGTTATGATTTTGCTCATGGAAATATCCCATTCCATCCAAATTGACCACAAGAGAAATTTGCTTTGCCCAGGACGGGAGGTCTGTCCGCTCCTCAAAAGGCACGACCTTAAAGTCCTTCTCAACGGAGGCACA
Source organism: Candidatus Latescibacterota bacterium (assembly GCA_043804415.1). Taxonomy (GTDB): domain Bacteria; phylum Latescibacterota; class 4484-107; order 4484-107; family 4484-107; genus 4484-107. The sequence goes on from JAZDJA010000125.1 coordinate 1,284, forward strand.
AATCTTACGCGCTGCCTCTTGCCAATTTTGAACTTTCTGGAAACTAAAAATTGGGCTTTTAAACTCAGAATTCCATTGGTAGGCTAGTTCCTCCAGAATGATAGACAATTTCAACTGGCCATCTTTTTTCTCAACTATCAGAGGTTTCTTGCGTGGAGGAGCTTCAAAAAGATCGATGAACAGAGCAGATGCGTCCGGATACTCCACAAGCAGTGCCTGGAGCCTATTGAATTCTCCAGGCGTAACAGCAGAGTCGAATATCTCGCCTTCGGTGAGTACTCTCTTCTCCTTGAATCCTATGACAGCTCCTTCCGGGATGGGTGGAAGTACGATCTTAACAGCAGAGATGGGCTCCTGAAACTCTACTTGGCAATGCCAGAAAAGGACTAGATCGTTCTCCCAAAAAGTCGCAGAGAAACTACCACATTCCTTTATTCCCCCACCGTAGGAAAACTGGCGAGACTCCAGGGTCTGCTTTCCCCCTTCGGACACTTCGGTAAGGCCAATGACCTGATAGATATTTTGGATAGTGATGACAAAATACTCAAACTGTCTGGGGTCCAAGTCCTGCAGATCCAACATCCTGTCGACTCCTCGTGTATCTATTCGTGTGCCTTCTCTTCAGCCGCTGACATGATTGGGATGTGATGATGTCAGGGAGTTCCAGCACGGTATCGAGCGGAACAGGGGCGCTGGCGGGCACTCCCTGTTGGCACGGTCTCTCGACAGAAACTCAGCAAACCGCATGGGAGCGGATGTTGTGCCAGATGGTGGGGACTCCTCCGCACTCAGCCCCCGGCACATCCCCCTTCTCACGTCCGGTACGGCGCGATGATGTTCGCCAGTTCTTTCCAGGCATTGCGGTCGGTGGCAAATGTCATGTTCTCAAGCATGTTATCCTGGTAGAGGGCCAATTCCGCTAAACCCGCATTGCGCAGGGCGGGCAGTCCCTTTTCAATTTTCGCCATAATCGCCGACTGGTCCTGGTCAAACAGCGGCGTGGCCAAGCCAACCGGCACGTTCGTGCCCGCCACCTGGGCTGCGGAGATGCGCACCTGCTCCACCAGCTGGTCCGGAGTGCGCTCGCGCGAGGACCACTGGTCGCCTGTCAGCAGGTCAATCAACCCTTCCTGTGCCCGTGCTCCCACATCCAGCAACCATTCCGAGATTCCCCCAGGTGCCATAGAGCCCCACACCGAGTCGTTGAATACACTGATACGCATTGGATCTCCTCAACATCCAGGATTTCGGATCAAAAGAGCACAAGATATTCTGGAGATTAGACCTTTGGGATCATTTTGCCCCGCTGAATTCGGGCCGCGAAACCTGATGAAGCTCCCTGCACCTCAGCACGACATATCCGTCCAACGCCCGTCGCAGCCGTGGGAGGCGTCCCTTCTACAGTGTCGATCTCATCCCGGAGGGGATCGCATCCATTCCCCGCAGTTCCTTGTCGGCTGCATGCGGAGTCAGGCGCCGCCCTTGTTGCGAAGTTTGACGTCAACGATTACACCAGTCTCTGGCAACACGCCGCCCATAGCGCCTAGCCGGACGTATCCGCAAAAAGGAAGGCGCAATATGTCGAAATGGACGATAGCATTTGTAGAGCGTTATTCAGCGCTGCAAAGCAGTCATCCAACATTCCAGTCCCGCCCCATCCCGCGAATGACGCCGGGAACAAAGTAGCCCACCAGATTGGTCTGGGGCACGCAGCCGAACAGATGATCCGCATTCACGCGCAGCGCATACAATCGCGCCTGATC
>JAZDJA010000126.1:0-19110 GCA_043804415.1 Candidatus Latescibacterota bacterium
ATTCCACGGAGGGGCTGTGGCGCACAGAGCGGCCTTTGTTGGGGGCATCTCCGGGAGAGGAGGTTCGATTTCATCTCTTGGCGCGCGATGCGGGTGACCGGATTCACGCGACACCCACCTTTCGATTCCGCGTACGCAGAGGGGGGGAATTGCGGGTCCGAGAGGTGTTTCTCGCGGGCGAACAGGAAGTACTCCTTTCTGCACGCATCGCGAATCTCGGAGACGCGCCCTCCGAGACCCAGGAGGCTGTCTTCTTCCTGGGCGATCCAAACAGTGGCGGCCAACGCATCGGCTCGGTATCCGTACCGGCTCTGGAGGCCGGGGAGCGGGCTGCAGCGTTTTCCGAAGAGCTGCCCTATCGTTCCGCTCCGCCCATGGGGCTCTCGACGACGTCCTCTCAAAAGTCCTCGGCCGTCGCGTCCATCCCATTGGGGGTGCTGTCAGATCAGGTGGTCTGGCCCCTGATTGGCGATCAGACGATCTCTGTGCAGGTTTCCGGACGTACCTATTCGAACTGGATTACCGTGGATCGCTTTGACGTGACGCCCGAGGGGAGCACCGGAGACCCAATTACCGGACCGGATCGAAACGTGAAGATTGCCATCGGGCCGGAGGACGTATCCGCAGACGGGGTGCTCCTGATCTCGGGCGAATCCGGCGTGAGCCTCCCCTCGCAGCCGGATTTCTCTCCAGTACCCCTTCCGGGCTACCCGAATGGGGCAACCTATACCATCCGCCTTGCAGATTCCACGCAGCATCTGAGAGAGGGAGCCGCCCTCCCTGTGACGATTGACTTCGACGCGACCGATTCTGTTACGGTGTCCGAAAAAGGGCTCATGATTCTGGCCCGCTGGCAGGAGGAGTCCTCCCGCTGGCTCCGTCTGGTGGGAATCGCCGATTCCACGTTCCTCCGGGCGGAAACCGATCGCCTGGGAAGATTCACCCTCCTGTTCAGTCGAGACGACACGCCGCCGCGCATAGAGGTGGCGGTGGAGGACCAGCAGTATCTGGATGGCGCCTATGTGCCCCGACGGCCCAAAATATCGGCGATCATCCAGGATGAGAACGGCGTGGATTTTGCGCGGGGTTTGACGGTTACCTTGGACGGGACGACGGTGGATCCCGCTCTCATTCGATTTTCTGAGAGCTCCTCTGAGGTGAGTTCCTTCCCGCTCAATTTCTATCCGGACCTATCCACCGGAGAGCATACTGTGACTTTCGAGGCGACAGACTGCGCAGGGAACCGAAGTGAAAAGAAGGCCATGACCTTCGTCGTGGCCACTTCATTCGATCTGATCCGTCTCGGAAATTACCCCAATCCTTTTGAAAAATACACGGTTTTCACCTATGTCCTTACGAATGATGAGGCGAAACAAATCTCTTTCAAGATTTACTCTGTATCCGGCAGACTGGTCAGGCACTTTTCCAGCCCGGATGACAAAGACGTCTTTGGAAATCCGCTTACGATTACGGGATACCACGAACTGGACTGGGACGGCACAGACGACGACGGGAATGTGCTGTCCAACGGGGTTTACTTCTGCCGGGTCAAAGCGGTCTCCGAAGGCGGGAAGACCACGGTTGAAAAGACCATGAAACTGGCAAAGACCCGATAGAGGGAAACCGACATGGTGCGTTCTGCAAACCAAGAAACAACAGTGAGAAGGCGGAGATCGGAAATGGGAAGCGCGTTTCCCGGATTCTGGATCTTCTCTGTCCTGTGCTGTGTTTCTCTCCTGTTTGCCCCCCATCCGGGCTCGGCAACGCAGGAGGCGGATGCGTTTCTCTCTTTGGGCGTGGGCGCCCGGGCGATTGCGCTGGGCGGGGCATTTAGCGCGATGGCCGACGACGGAACGGCCTTTTTCTGGAATCCGGCGGGACTGGCGCGGCTCGAAAGACCGGAAGTGACGATGATGTACTCCTCCCTGTTCGGGCTCACGGATGCCTTGGCCAGCCATCACGTGCTCGCGTATGCGCATCCCTTAAAAGGCATTCATTTTTCTGCCGGATGGATTCGCCTCGGCGTGGACGACATCCCAAGATTCCCCGAATTGAAATGGGAAAATGGTCCCAAACGCACTTATCGATCAGGTGACACAAGCTTGCAGGGCGATGGCGTTCCGGACGGGTATTTCACGGACCGGGAGGATGCGATCTATCTTTCGTTCACGAAGATGAACACGCTCGAGGTGGATTTGGGGTGGCAATATTTTGCCTTCCCGATCTATCTGCCCATAGGCGTGAATTTCAAATTCCTGAACTACTCGCTGGACAAGGCGTCCGGCCGGGGAGTGGGCATCGACGTGGGGAGTATGCTGCTTCTGGATCTGGACGAACTGTTGGACAATGTCGCCTTGGGTCGGGCATCTTTGGGCTTGGTGGTTCAGGACGTAGCAAATACCGCTATCATCTGGAAAAGCAAGCATCAGGATACGATTCCCACCAATGTGAAGTTCGGCGCCGCGTTCGAGCAGCCCATTTCTCCGCTGAACAGCCGTGCCACCTTGCTCTGGGAGATCGAATCGAAGCACAAGGGGACCCACCACGTGGGGCTGGAATATACCTATGCCGAACGCCTGGCCTTGCGCGTCGGATACGACGAAGCGCGCGTTTCGGCAGGCGCAGGAATCACCTTTTGGATGTTCCGAATGGATTACGCACTCAGCAACTACGACCTCGGGATCATCCATCGCGCCAGTGCGTCCCTTCGCTTCTGAGCCAGGTGAAGATAGCGGGGGGGGGCAGAGGGAGAGAAAGGAAAGCTCATACTCTTGCAAACAGTTAGAAGGAGTGTCTTTACCTGCACCTGACTTTCTCTGATCTTGAAGGAACCTGCCATGGACCGATCTTTCTCATACCAAAAAATGTTCGCAGCGATCCTTGTCCTGTTTCTGACGGGGTGCGAGCGTGTGTCGGACCGAGACCGCATACCACCCGATCCGCCGGTGATCGTGCCTGCTTCGGCGGGCATCTCTCCGGTGGAGCAGGGCATCGATGCCATACCCGACTGGGACTGGATTCATCTGGAATGGTGGGTGGGCTCGGAGGAGGATCTGGCGGGCTATGAGATCTATCGCCGCATGGAAGGCGAGTTCGTGGATTCCCTTGTCGCGGTGCTGCTCATACAGGAGATCTCCGGCGACGTGGCTGCATACGAGGACGAGGAGGTGGCCCTTCGGAAGCGCTATTTCTATACCATCAAAGCCTTCGACGAAGCCAACAATGCGAGCACCGCCAGCGATACGCTGACTTTTCGGCTGCTGTCCAAAGTGATACCGGATCAACCCCGCGGGGACATAACGGGCCGGATCCCGGAATTCGTCTTTCAGTGGGGGGACGATGCCGCGTCCATCATCTATTACCTGGTCAAAGTCAAGGATGTGTCGGATAATTATCTGTGGATCAGCGATCCAGAGCAAGGGATCGCCCGCGAATACGAGAACCCGGGAAGCATGGTATATAATGCGGATGGCACCGCAGCCTCCGACTCGCTGGATCCGGGAGTCTATTACTGGCGGGTTGATGCCATCGGAACCGAGGAGTATTCTGAATCCGAATCCCGCTGGACGCGCTTTGTAGTCCAGTAGCGTAGCGCGGATCTCATTCTTCCCCCAACCAAGTCCGGTTGCCACCTGCCGGGGTTGTTTTGGCTTTAGCACATGTCCTGGTGGAGGCGCAAGACACGATACAATGAGGGCTATTAGCTCAGCTGGATAGAGCGTTGGCCTCCGGAGCCAAAGATCACAGGTTCGAATCCTGTATAGCTCACCAGGCACAGAAAGGCTACGGAGCGATCCGTAGCCTTTCTGCTCTTACCGGAGAACGATCTGCGCATCAACTGGCGCGAAACCCTCCGTTCAGCCCCAGTTTGGCGCAGTGCGTGAGGGACGGTTTTTGGACATGACAACAGGAAGTTGGAGGGGGTTTCCGAACAGTTTGGCCGCCGAGGCGACCTTGCGGCTGCAGAAGACACGATGCGAAATGACGCATGGCTCGAAATCGCGAACGACCCACCCGGAGAGGAACTTATGAACGAACCCATGGTCTATCTAAACGGCGAGATGATCCCCGCCTCGCAAGCACACATCAACATTTACGATGCCGGAATCGTGCTGGGAGCCACCGTGACGGAAATGACGCGCACCTTCCACCACAGGCCCTTTCGGCTGGAGGATCACGTAGCGCGGCTGTTTCGGTCGCTCAAGTATGTGCGGTTCGACGTGGGGATGAGCGAGCAGGAGATGACAACGACCACGGAGCGGCTGATTGCGCACAACACCGGTTTGATCGGTCCGGAGGGGGAACTGGGCATCATTCACTTTGTCACTGCCGGTGAGTTTCGGGTGTATGCGGGCTCCGCGGGAGGCGGTGGGAAGGTGCCCCCGACGGTGTGCATCCACTCCTTTCCGATGCCGTTTCATCTGTGGACCGAGAGTTTCGGAGAGGAGGGCATCCATGTGATCACGCCCTCCACGCGGCACGTCCCGCCCCAGTGCATTGACCCCAAGATGAAATACCGGAGCCGGCTGCACTTCTATCTCGCGGATCAAGAGACGCACCTGGTGGATCCGAAGGCGGGCACCCTGATGCTCGATCTGGACGGCAATGTCACGGAGATGAGCGGAGGAAATTTCCTAATCGTGCGGGACGGGACGATCCTTTCTGCCACCACGCGGAACATCCTGCCCGGCATCAGCCGCCAGACGGTGATCGAATTGGCTGGCAAAATGGGGATTCCTTTCGTGGAGCGCGACATCCAGGTGCACGATGTGGTGAACGCGGACGAAGCCTTTGAGACCACCACCCCTCTCTGTCTGGCACCGGTGACGCGCATTAACGGGATTCCGATCGGAAACGGGAAAATGGGACCGATCACCAAACAGCTGCTTGCGGCATGGAGCGATCTGGTGGGATTGGATATTGTCGACCAGTTCAGGCGCGCTGTGAAGGCGTAAAGCGCAGCACACAAAATGGGTGGGGAGGATGCGGTCTTTCTGGTCGTTCTTTGTGCCCCCATAGAACCTGAAAAGGGAGGCGGAGCGCCAAGAGCAAGCTCCGCCTCTTCTCTTTGGGTTGCCGATTTCCGACGGGGGACAACGGACGTCCGACCTTCGACTGCTACCTCTCCGGCTTCCGGTCATAGGGGCAGTTCATCAATGCGATGAAACTGGTTGGGTGAGACTCCCGGGCGATGGTACTCGGTTGATCCGCAGTAGCGCGAAACCGACATACGCGCTCAAAAGGCGCGGCCATCTCGATCCGGCCGAAATCCTCTTTGATGGCGCGCTGGATGGCCCGATTGGAACCCTCGCGAATGCGCTTACAGGCGGCATCCGGATGCAGATGGATGGCGGCTGTATTGCGCTGCCGATAGGGGTCGGTGGTCATCTCATCCCCTTTGCCCGGTGTGGTCCCTCGTTTGACGCTCACCGTCTCGATCCCCGGCACAAGGGCTGCCGCCTCCCTGGTGAAGGCTTCGTCTCCGGCTCCGAAGATCGCCCGCACCCCCAGCTCATTGGCACACATGGCAAACTGCCCAAACTCGCCGATGGAGATGCCGTTCACGGATAGATCCAGGTAGTTGAAGGATTGCGTGTGCGCCAGATGCGCATATTCGGTGCCTGCTTTGGCGTGCTGTCCCACCCACGCAACGGCATCGTAAGAATCGTCCAACAGCACCGGCCAGCCCATCGGCCAGCCTCGCATCAATTCCACCCGAGGATCCAACAGCTTCGGGGAGATCGCGCCCGGCCCGTGTCCGTCGGCCACCATGATCTCCGTAACGCCCCCTTGGAAGAATCCCTCCACTGCTGCATTGACCTCCATCGTCAGAAACTCCTTGGCCAGTTCGTAGTAACGCGCTCCCGGACTGCACCATTCCTCAAAGTACATCACACCTGCCACGCCTTCCAGATCGGTCATGAGGTAGAGTTTCATCGACATTGTCTCCTTGGATAATGTGGAGATGGGGTGGCCTTCCTGGTCCTGCCGCCCTTCTTTCGAACCCCTCGAATATAACCTCGAACTGCTTACGGGTCAAGCAAAAAAGGGCGTTTTGGGGCCCATCGGCACCTGGTTTCTCCCGAACGGCCTTCGACAAAAGATCAAAAGATCAGTTGGGCGCCAGTCACCTCATAAGCGGTCGTTTTTTAGCGCAGGAGAAGGCGGGCATTCCCGATAAACCTCTTGACCCTCCAGGGGAAATTGTGTATCTTTATCTACGAGGTGTTGCAGTACCTATCCGCTTGCATTGACTGCCCAAACACGCAGGAGATCATATGGCGCGCTTTCATTCCAGCCCGTGGAGAATAGGGGTCGTCGGGATTTTTCTGCTGGCCATTGGTGTCTCTTGGCTGGTGAGTTCTGCCCACAAACGCGAGGAACGAAGGCTCCAGGCGCTTTTTATCGGACCCTCGGAAGTGTCCGAAGTCACAGACAGGCCCTTCACCCTCCGCTCCACCTACGATCTGCGGGCCTATACGGCTGCCGAAGGGGAGATGCGCGCCACGGATCTCCAAAGCGAGATGCCCTTTCAGGAAAAGGCCAAGGGATCCGATGTGGCCTGGATCGAGGGCGCTACGCATGAGCAATTCGAAGCGATGCGAGAGGAGCGGAGGATGGCGGATGCGGCAACCGGCGCCTCCCAGCGGGAGAACCGTCTTCGTTGGCTTGACGCGTACCGGGAACGCATCCCCTCTCGGTTGTTGCGGATCTCCTATCCCCCCCAGGGAGCGGTATTTCCTCCCAATCTTTGCGAGCCTCGCGTGGAGTGGGACGATGCAACGAACGATCTCTGGCAGGTAACACTAGGGATTGCCGAAACAGCCATTCGGCAACAGTTTATCGCAACGGAGCGGCATTGGCGATTTCCCTCGGATCTATGGCGCATCGTCCGGGAGCGCCCGGTGACGGAGGAGGCATGGATACAAGTCAAAGGCATCCGGCGCTCGGATAAAGACGCGAAGCCAGCCGGAGTGATCCAGGCCTCGCAGGTGGTGTCTTTTCGGGTCTCGAAACATCCCGCGGACAACTATGTGGTATATAGGTTGGTTGTGCCTCAGTTCCAGGCGCAGAAAACCCCGGATACGTTCATCCGGGATCTCCGGTCTTTTGAGCAGAAGCCCTTTCTCGCAACGCGCGAGCAGTATTGTTTCAGTTGCCACACGTTTTCCTCAAAGACGGGAACGGATGGCATGATGGCCACCAAGATGCGTTTTACGGCCGGCGAAACGACGCCTGTCGGGTTAGGCATTGTCCAGATGGCTTCCGGAAAGGGGTGGAAAGCGCAATTTCCGTTTGAGCACAAGGGTTTTACCTACATGGACTGGAACACCAAGGGAGACAAACTCGCCATCTCTGCCAATCAAGCGTTCAGTTCCTCAAGGCCCCTGATTCACGAGACCCAGGAGCTTGAGTATAGTTCCTCCGACATCGCGGTCTATGACATCGCTCACGATCGGGTTGCCCGCGTGCCCGGAGCGAGTTCCCCGGATTTTCTCGAGCTTTATCCCGCATGGACGCCGGACGAGACGCGTATTGTATTCTCAAAGGTGCAGAACGGCGCAAGCGCGCGGACGATGAAATTCGACCTGAACGTAGTGGACTACGCCGATGGGAAAGGTGGGGTCCCTCAGGCCTTGGAAGGCGCGTCAGGGAACGGAAAGAGCAACTATTTTGCGCGTTTCTCACCGAATGGGAAATGGCTCTCCTTCTGTATGGCGGATCAAGGCTCCCTCGTCGAATCCTCCAGCGAAATCTATGTGCTTCCGGGAGATCTTCACGGTTCGCCACATCGGCTGGAGAGTAACTGGCCCGATGCGGCGGACTCCTGGCACAGCTGGTCCTCCAATAGCCGCTGGCTGATCTTTGCCAGCAAGCGGGATGATGGCATTTACACCCGGTTGTATCTGACGGAAATTGACGAGAGGGGACACGCCACGCCGGCTGTGCGCCTCCCGCTTGAAAAGATGCCTTTGGAGTGCTTTAATCTTCCCGAGTTTCTGGCACAAAAACCACTGATTTCCGAACGCCAGATCTTCGAGGTGGTTCGAGCCGAATCGCCGACCCAGGAAATTCAGGAGACTGAAGGCGGAAAGGTGGGAGAGTGAGAAAGGGAGAAGGCGGGAACTTGGGGTATGACGAGGTCTCGGCAGGTTCAAGTAAATCAGGCAGTTGAAGGTCAGAAAGCCGCCTGTCTGGGCATCTGATGATCCCGCAAAGGAAGGCTTTCGACCCGCAACAAAGAAGGTGGGGAGCGCCGACTTCTGAAGAGTTGAGTTGCTTCTCACTTTCTTACCCTCTTACCTTCACAAATTGCTCTTGCCTCAAGAGAAAGCGCATCCATGATTCCAAAGTTATTCACAAGATACCCCATCCTCACTGTGGCGATGTTGCTTGCTGTGGGACTGTTGATCACCTCATGGGGAAGCCTGCTTGCGCCCACCTTCATCGCACACGAGGAGAGCGTGCTCCGTCTGCCCCTGCTGTCCTCGCTGAAAAACCTGCCCACGATCTTTTCGCGCGACTTTACGATGTTCACAGACGGGCAGTTTCGTCCGATGAGCTATGCGGTGCTCGCAGCGGTCCGCACCTTCATTCCGGCGGGAAATGTCCTCTTCTGGCACCTCTGGTTGCTGGTTTTCCATGGGGCCAACGCGATCTTGGTCTTCCTCCTTGTCCGACGCTTCTCCAAACACCTGTGGAGCGCGGGGCTTGCTGCGGCGATCTTTGCCTGGCATCCTTTGGCCTCGGTGGTGACAAACGACATCAACGCCTTCCACTACGTGCTTGGGTTGACGTGCTATCTGGGTGCACTCGGCTGCTACCTGTCATTTTCCGACACGCTGCGAAAAAGGACTTACATCGCGGGACTGATCCTCTTCGTTTTGGGGCTGTTCACGTCCAAAATTCTCTTCACCCTCCCCCCTATCCTGGTCTGCTATGAACTCCTTTATCGACGGATGAAGGTGCGCGCCCCGCTTGGGCGACTTCTGCCATTTGCCGCATGCTCTCTGTTCCTTTCACCCCTGTGGCTATGGGTTAGACCGCATCCGCTTCACTACACCTACATAAAGTTTCCGGAAGGAACGGGCTGGAACAGCTTCTTCTCCGTGATCGGCGCCACGGAATGGTATGCCAAAGGCCTGCTGTTCGGATGGAAACTCGCCATCCCGCTGGGCGAGGTGGTTGAGCATATCTATCGTTTCCGGCACTGGAAGCTCCTGCTTTGGGGTGGGATTGACTTGGCCCTGATGGGTGCCGGAGTTTGGGCGCTATACAGGAAACACCGGACCGGACTGGGCGTTCTGCTTCTCTTGGCCCCGATGATTCCTTTCGTCTCGACGTCGCTAAACGGGGTGGAGCACTATGTTTCCTGGGTTTATCTGTATTTCCCACTGGCCGGTCTGTCGCTTGTCATCGGTGTGTGGGGGGATATCCTGTGGCCTTCGCGTTGGCGAAGTGCGCGTGGGGTAGTGTGGACGGTCTTGTGCCTTGCTGTGATCCTCTTTGGGGTTCAACAAACTCGTCTCAATATTGCTTCGCGCTCGGCAGTGGGTTTCTGGACCCGCGTTTTGAGGCTCAGTCCGAACAGCGAGATCGCTTCCTTCGAATTGGGCAAAGGCTATCTGGCGCAGGGGGAAAAAGAGTACGCCCTCAAGCATCTGTTTTCTCCGCAGATCACAAAACTCTATCCGTCGTGTTTGGCGATGAGCCGGTATTACACGGATCAGGGCGCCCCTGTGGCAGCGGCCATCCACCTTCGGATGGTCAGCCAGCGCGAGGACGGCCTGAGGTATCAGAACTATGAGATGGCGGCCGCACCGTTGTTCGTCCTTGCCGGTGCGCCGGATTACGCGGAGGAGGCCCTGGGCAGGGCGCTGATGGCCAATCCCTTTAACCTGGCCGGTCTGGAGCAATTGGCCCAGGTCTTTGCGCTCAAGGGATATGTTCCCGCGGCAGAGCGATTGCTGGTTCGGGCTGAGGAGTTTGCGTCCCCCCATTCGGAGGCGGTCTTCCGGATGCGAAAGAGACTGCAGGCTCTCCAAGACGAAGCTGTGCCCTGCGATACCTCACAGGGGGTGCATCCGCCCGATCCGGGGTGGCTGAAATTTGTCACCCAGACTATAAGAGATCCCGAAATCCGGAAATCGATCATCCAGGCAGGCGAAAGCCATCCGGAGGATCCCATCATTCAGATGGAGGCCGGGATCTGCCTTGTGGGGGACGGTCAGCTCGAACGCGCCTTGCCCAAAATGGACTTTGCGGTGCGATCGCTTCCCTCGTGTGCCTATGCGTGGGCGCTCAAATGCTGGGCTCTGGTGGAGGCCGGGGCCTATTCGGAGGCACAGGATGCAGGCCGTCGCGCACAGGAACTGGATCCAAGCAATCCGACGGTGCTCAGTGCGCTCGGATTTCTGTTCAGTACGCTGGCAAGCACAGGGGAGAACAGCGGACCCAGCCAGGTTAAGATGGAACAGGCCATTGAATACTACCGGTCTGCGCTTCGACTCAATCCGCGCTATGCGAGAGCACACAACAACCTGGCCAATCTGCTGGTCAAGAAAGGCGAACCCGAGGAGGCCATAGAACACTATCGTCAGGCATTGCGCATCACACCGGACTATGTCGAAGCGCACTGCAATCTGGGACTCGAGCTGGCCCGGAAAGGCAAATCGGGCGAGGCCATAGAACACTATCGTCAGGCATTGCGCATCATGCCGCACAGCGCTCTGACCCACAACAATCTGGGCATCACACTTGCCTCGCTGGGCCAATCTGAAGAAGCCATCGCACATTTTCAAAAAGCCGTGCACCTTGACCCGAATTCTGCCGAGGCTCACAATAACTTAGGCATTGCGTATGCCCGTCAGGGCAAGTCCGGGGAGGCTATCACGAATTTCCGAAAAGCCGCAGGCATCCGTCCGGGCTTTGCCGAAGCGCAGGCCAACCTTTTTAGCGCGTTGATGAGCGGGCGCCGGTTTGACGAGGCTCTCAGTACTTTGCGGGAGAGATTGACCCACACGCCAAACAGTCGCAGTACAGTTCTCAGTCTGGCCTGGTTGCTGGCCACTTGTCCGAAACCGAATCTGCGCAATGGGGCCGAGGCGGTGCAGTTGCTCGAACGCATTGGCCTGACCACGGGAAACAGGAATCCCATGGCATTAGATATTCTTGCGGCTGCCTACGCGGAGTCCGGGCGTTTCGATGAAGCCATCCGAACGGCTCAAGAGGCCCTCCGGCTGGTGGCCTCATCGGGTCGCGCCGGAGGAGTGAGCGAACAGCTCGAAATGCGGCTCACGTTATACAGGATGCACAGGGCGTATCACACCCAATAGTAAGGGAAGACAGTCTGAAACGAAGACGGTGAACCCCCTCGCACTTTCAGGGGGAGTTTCTTTGCGTCCTCCGCGTCTCTGCGGTGAAAGAATGATTTCGTCCTGTTCACCAACACAGAATTTCCGCACCCGATCTGAACACGGGGGAGAGGCTTATGAAATTGCTTCACGGAACACCACTGAGGAGGCTCATCGTGGGTCTTGTCCTCGTAGTGGCAGTGGTCGCTCTCGTTTCCTCGGTGAGATACGCGCATGCGGTCAGAGAGCGAAGACTCCATGCCCTGTTTGCAGGCTCATGCGAGACGGTTGGGGCGACCCAGGGAACGCTCTACTCTGGTATTGTGTATGATCTTACAGCGTACGAAAACTACGCCACGGAGACCTCCTTCTCCGAAACGGATGCGACATCCCCTTTCCCCCCAGCATCCGAGCCACGCGACCTGGAATGGGTGGAAGGCGCCGCTCGTGGGCAACTGGAGACCATGATGCGGGAAAGGAGGTCTTCGGATGCTGTGACAGGCGCAACAGCAGCCCTGTGGCTACAGTCCCCGACTGTCTATCGCGCAAGACGGCCCTCCCGGTTGTTGCGCATCTCTTATCCGCCCGATGGTGCGGTCTTCCCTCCCAATCTCTGCGAGCCTTTTGTGGAGTGGGAGGATAGGCTCAACGACCTCTGGCAGATTACGGTGGAAATTCCGGAGACCTCCCGAACGTGGCGTTTTGTCACCACCGAACACCGATGGCAGTTTCCTTCAGCAGTGTGGCGCGTTATCTCCGAAAAAAGGTCGGAACGCGAAATCACTATCCAGCTTAAGGGGGTGCGCCGCAATGCCCCCGGGCCGATCCAGGCATCAAGAAGGATCCAGTTCCGCATCTCCCGGTGGCCAACGGATGAGGCGATTGTGTATCGGCTGGTTGATCCGCCGTTCAATTCGCGCAAAACCCCCGACACCTTCGTGCGGGACATTCGTTCCTTTGATACGCGCCCCTTCTTGCTCGGCAGGCGGAAATATTGCTTCAACTGCCATACCTTTTCTTCGAAACTAGGTGCCGGCGGAAAAGTGAGCCTTCAGGTTCGGTACCTGGCAGGCGGGCAGGAGCTTCCCGTGTATCTTGGCGTGTATGATATGGACCAAAGCCGGGGATGGAAGGTGCGCCTCCCCTTTGATATTCAGATGACGACCTTCATGTCCTGGGCGCCCGACGAGCAGAAGCTGGCCTTTTCGGCGAACCAGCAGATCGTTGCTTTCTCCCCGATCATCCACGAAACCCAATTTGCGGGCGAGCCCACGTCGGACATCGCGATCTACGACATCTCTGAGAACATGGCTGCCCTGCTTCCCGGCGCATCAGATCCCGATTTGCTGGAGATCTATCCCCACTGGAGCCCGGACGGAAAGTCCATTGTGTACTGTTCTGCGCCTCCGGGTATGCATCCAGAGAAAACACGCTACAACCTCCAGATCATTCCCTTTGGCGAAGGCAAAGGCGGCGTGGCCAGCCTGATTCCGGGTGCTTCAGAGAACGGGAGGAGCAACTATTACCCGAGGTATTCGCCGGATGGGAAATGGTTGTCCTTCTGTCAGTCGTTGGGCGGAGATCTGATCCGATCGTCCAGCGACATCTATCTGCTCCCGGGCAATCTGGAAGGTCCGTCGCATCGTTTGGAGAGCAATGTGGATTATGCGGCGGACTCCTGGCACAGTTGGTCTTCCAACGGCCGCTGGCTGGTCTTTGCCACTAAGCGAGATGATGGGATCTATGCCCGTTTGTATCTGACGCAAATTGACGAAGAGGGGCATGCCTCGCCTGCGGTGCGGCTGCCGATCAAGCAGTTCCCATTGAAAAGCTTCAACATTCCTGAATTTGTGGCTCATGCGCCTGGCATCAGCGAACAGGCGCTTTTTGAGGCGATCCGAGTCGAAGAACCGGCAATAACCGTTCAAGGGGAAACACGCCCATGACCTCCAGGATCTCTAACAGAACCTTTCTCGTTGCGGTGCTGATGTTGCTTGCTGTGGGACTTCTGATCACTTCAGGCGGAAGTCTGCATGCGCCCACCTTCATCGCGCACGAGGAAAGCGTGCTCCGTTTGCCCCTGTTGTCCTCGTGGCATAACCTGCCTACGGTCTTCTCCCGCGACTTTACGATGTTCACAGACGGCCAGTTTCGTCCGATGAGCTATGCGGTGCTCGCAGCGGTCCGCACCTTCGTCCCAACGGAGAATGTCCTCTTCTGGCACCTCTGGTTGCTGGTTTTTCATGGGGTCAACGCGATTCTGGTCTTCCTCCTTGTCCGACGCTTCTCCAAACACCTGTGGAGCGCGGGGCTTGCTGCGGCGATCTTTGCCTGGCATCCCTTGGCCTCGGTAGTGCTCAACGACATCAATACTTTCCACTACGTGCTTGGGTTGACGTGCTATCTGGGTGCACTCGGCTGTTATCTGTCATTTTCCGACACGCTGCGAAAAAGGACTTACATCGCGGGCGTGATCCTTTTCGTTCTGGGACTGTTCACATCCAAGATCCTCTTTACCCTTCCCCTTGCCTTGGGGGCCTATGAGCACCTTTATCGACGGATGAAGGTGCGCGCCCTGCTTGGGCGACTTCTGCCATTTCTCCTTCTACCGCTTCTGCTTTCGCCGCTGTGGTGGGGGTACAAGCCCCATCCACTCTATTTCAAGGCCACCGAATACCCTCCCGGCGCAGGCTGGTACAGCTTCTTCTCTACGGTCGGCGCCACAGGCTGGTACCTTGCCGGGCTGCTTTTCGGATGGAACCTTCCGGTGGTGCTTCACGAGGTCGCCGGACGGATTCTTCGTCTGATGCACGGGCGGTTCCTGATTTGGGGGCTGGTTGATCTGGGCGTGTTGATCTGCGCACTGTGGGCATTGCGCCGGAAGCGGTCATACGGATTGGGCGTTGTGCTGATCTTTTCGGGGATGCTTCCTTTCGCCTCGAGTCTCTGGAATGGGGTGGAGGCGTGGGCTTCCTGGGAGTACCTATACTTCCCCCTGGCGGGGCTGGCGTTTTTGCTCGGCGCCTTCGCCGATGGCATACAGTCCTTGTTCCGACGAAAGGGGCGTTCCATCGGACTTGCGCTTTTTGGGGTGCTCGCACTCTACTACGCGATCGGACAGACCCGTCTCAATCACAATGCGCGTTCGCCGGTCGGTTATTGGGAACGGGCGCTTGCGATCAACCCGAAAAGTGAGATCGCTTCTCTGAAGTTGGGAGAGGCGCATCTGCAACGAGGGGAGGTCGAGGAGGCGCTTCGTCTTCTGTTTTCGCCCGTGGTCACACAGATCCAGGATGCGTCTCTGGACATGAGCCGACACTACAGCGCCCAGGGGGATCATCTGGCTGCAGCCATTCACCTGATGATGGGGGCTCGGGAGGAAACGGGTCTCCAGTTTCAGCGCTATGAGCAGGCTGCAGCGGAGGTGCTCTACAACGCAGGCGCGCTGGAGTATGCGCAGGAGGCACTGGGAAGGAGTAGAATGGCCAATCCTTACAGCCTTTCGGTTATGGAGCAATTGGCCCGGATCTGGGTGCGCAAAGGATACCTGGCCAGCGCCCAGCGGCTCGCCGAGCGCGCGCAGGAGATCGTGCCTTCCCGCCCGGAAGGGAAACGGATGCGGGCGAGGATCGAACGTGCACGGCGTGCTTCCGAAACCTCCGAGATTCCGCAGGTGATCCATCCACCGGATCCCAACTGGTTGCGTTATGTTACGGAAACCACCCGCCAGCCAGGGCTGCGTCAGGAGATTCTTCAAGTGAGCGAACGCCATCCGAACGATCCCGTGATCCAGATGGAAGCCGGAATCTGTCTCGTGCAGGACGGGCGACCTGACCGCGCATTGCCCAAACTCACGTTCGCGACCCAATCCCTCTCCTCATATTCCCAGGCGTGGGCGATGAAATGCTGGGCCGCGTCGCAAGCAGGAACCTTCGAGGAGGCCGAAGACGCAGGCCAGCGTGCGCTCGAACTGGATCCGAAAAGCGCGACCGTGCACAACACCCTTGGTCTCATGTATAGCAGCCAGGCAGAAAAACAACGGGATCGGACGGCCCGCAAGGAGAAGCTCGATCAGGCGATCCGTCACTACCAGCAGGCCCTGCATTTCCAGCCGAACTCCGCACAGGTGCACAACAATCTTGGGGTGGCGCTTGATGATCAGGGCCATCCCGACGAGGCCATCGCGCACTATCGGCAGGCCCTTCGTATCAAGGCGAACTATGCGCAGGCGCACAATAACCTGGGGACCGCGCTCGATGATCAGGGCCAATCAGAGGAGGCCATCGAACACTATAGGGAGGCCCTGCGCATCCAGCCGGATTACGTGAAGGCCCATAATAATCTGGGGATCGCGCTGTCCGAGCAAGGCAGGCTTGACGAGGCCATCGCGCATTACAGCGAGGCCCTAAACACCCGTCCGGACTATGCCAACGCCCACAACAACCTGGGGGTGGCCCTTGCCAGACAGGGGAAAGCGAAGGAGGCCATCGGCCATTTTCGGCAGGCGATGCGTATCCAGCCCAACACCAGGAGTGCCTGGGATAACCTGGGCATGCTGCTGACGATGAGGCGACGAGGATTCGGTGACACCATCCGCGTCCTTCGGGAAGCACTAGCGTATGCGCCGGATCACCTCAGCGTGACGGTCAATCTGGTCTATCTCTTGGCCGCGTGCCCGGAAGGAAATTTTAGAGATGGCTCCGAGGCTGTAAAATTGGCCGAACGGGTTTGCCTGGCCACGACATACGAAAACCCTCAGGCCTTGGACGCCCTCGCCGCCGCTTACGCCGAGACGGGACGTTTCGAGGACGCTGTCCAGAAAGCTGAGCACGCCCTTCAGATCGCCGGCTCGTCCGGACACGACAAACTGGGCAAGCAGATCCAAGCGCGGCGTAATCTATATCAGGCGCATCGAAAATATCGCTTGGAACCCATGGAAACCGATAAATGAGTCGCTGTAAACTGAAAACGACCGCACGCCACCCATCACCTGTTCCTACCGGGGAGAAAATGATGCACAAGCTCACCATCCCGATCCTCCTTTCCATGCTCACGCTTGCCTTCTCAGGCTGTGGCCGCATCAATGACCCCGTTGTGGCAAAGATCGGCGAAAAGACCATTACCGTCGGGGCATTTGGGGAATTTGTCGCCAAGCTCCCGGCTTCCAAACAGGCCAAAAGGGGGGACCTCGAAAAAGTCAGGGATAACCTCCAGATCCTCATAGACCGCGAACTGATGTTGCTTGAGGCCAGAAACCGGGGAATGGATACCACCCGAACGGTGACAGAACGGTTCGATGAAGTGAAGCAAACGCTTGTGATGCGTGCGCTCTACGAAAGGGAGGTCAGCGGGGAACCGGTGTTTCGGGAAGCGGAAATGCGCGCTTACTTCGAGAGAGAGAAACTCGGGGAGGAACTTCGCATCAGTCGCATCGTCGTAAAAACGCTGGGGGATGCGCGGGAGATCGTCGAAAAACTGAAACAAGGCGCGGATTTCGCCAAACTGGCTCGGAACACCTCATCGGACGAAAAATTCGCTGCACAGGGGGGAGATGTAGGATGGTGGGCGAAGAACTCCCTGCCCGGTCCCATCCACGATCAGGTGATCTCTCTGAAGATCGGGGAGATCAGCGAGCCGCTCAAGTGGGAATCCGGATTCATCGTCCATACCGTAACGGACAGGCGGACGGGAGTGTTCGAGGATTGGGAAAAGGAAATCGCGCGTGCGCTGAAGACGGAGTGGGAACAGAAAAAGTGGAACGACTACCTGGCGGAGACCAAAGCCCGGTATCGGATGACTCTGGACGAACACGCCCTGGATGCGCTGGTTGTGTGGACAAAGACCACTGCCCCATCCACCCAGGCCCCTGTGGAGCTTTCCAATCGTCAGCTGGCGGAATATGAGGGGGGGGGCGTGTCTGCGGCCGGTTTCCTCAAGGGGACACACCTCCGTGCTCTCGCCTCTGCGTGGGGCGACAAGGTCAGGATGAGGAACATGGTCGAACAGATGGTGATCCAGAACGAGCTGATGATGCGGGAAATCCGCAAAAAGAAGATAGACCGGGATCCGTCCGTACTCGCTGATCTGGAGGCGTGGAAGGAGGAACGGATGGCAGAGGAACTGCGGCGCATCGAGGTGTTGGAGAAGGTGGAGGTCACCGAGGAAGAGGCCAGGCAGTTCTATGAGGAGAATCCATCCCTCTATTTTCTGCCTGCCAAGGTGACGGGGATAGAAGTTCTGCTGGAAACGAAGGAGGAGGCCGAAAGAATCCTGAAACTAGCCCGGGAGGGCGCGGATCTGAGGGCCTTGGCGGAGGAGTTTTCCGTTCGGGACAAGGACCATCTCGGAAGGAAAGGCCCCTTCAGATTCTTTCCGTACCAGAAGGAACTCTATGGGGGGAATCTGGTGGAGAAAACCTTCGAGGTCGAAGTCGGAGCGCTTACCGGGCCGGTGCCCTCCACAAAGGGCGGGTATTCGGTCTTCAAGGTGCTGCATGCAGAACCGGCCGCTTACGAACCGTTTGACGTGGCCAAAGAGCGTGCCAAAAGCGCCGTTCGCCATCAAAAGGGAGAAATCCTTTTTCGCGAATACATGCGTGTTCTGAAGGGGCGGTACGCCGACCAGATCACGATTGATGAGCGAAATCTCGCGACCGCCGCCGCAGCACTTCCCGAGCCGGAGGCGCCCACTTCCTCCAAATAGCGGGGGAAAATCCGATTTGAGATTGGGGAAACCATAGAGCCAGGAGAAGGATCTTTTGGACACGCCATTCTCCTGGCTTCCCCTTTTTGGGGCTGATAGGTTAACTGTCGCCGCTTTTTCTCTGCGAACACTCCAGCCGATCGTGTTTTCCTGTGAAGTCTCCGGACCGACAAGCGCAAAATCACGATTCCATGAGATCGTATGGGTTGTCTTCAGCCAACTTGACAGTCCAAATCATTCGATTTGAGCCCATCGCATCTGGACTGCAAGGGGTCAATAATCTCATACCATGACAGAGAATCTATTCAAGAGGCAGAAACTCCACTTTGTTATCGTTAAAATCATAGTCATAGGTGATCTCCTGGCCTGGTTCAATGCCAACCAGCGCTCTAAAGATGATAAAGTCCTCACCCGCTTGATACTCGATCTCCGAATTTGGGTTGGAACTATGATTATAAATCATACCATATCCTAAGTGCAAAACCTGTTTATGTGTTTTGACCAATTCCAGCGCATAGAATTTCAGACAGTCCGATTTTGTTATGGCGTGTTCAGCATCCAGATCAGATAGAATGAGAAGCGGACAAACCTCTATGATTTCTCCTGACCTTATCTGTTCAGCTGCCACGACACCTCGCCCCTTGCCTTTGATTCTTACGACCTTAACTTTTTTGGGTGGATGAATGTCCATTTTCCTTTTCCCTGATGATAAAGCTTTTTGCGGAAGAGCGTATCTTTTGTCTGAGTTCGCCGGACAAAAGATACGCCCAATCATGCCGGAAGGACCCCGGAACCTGCGGAAATGAAAGATTCCGGGTGGGTCGGTCGGTGTCTTTCAGTGACTTTCGGTTTTCAATTCATCAAAAAAGTGCGCCGTCCAGAAAAAGGAACGGCGCACCCATAGCCAATCACCACTCACCACTCACCAGCCCCTATTCCACTCCCGCAAATACCGTTATGAAGGCCACACTGCCCGTCTTCGTCCGCCCCTTGAAATACTGGGTCTCCGTTCTGAACCCCACATTACTGGTCAGCTTATACCCCATAAAGTCCG
>JAZDJA010000127.1:0-15441 GCA_043804415.1 Candidatus Latescibacterota bacterium
CCGGGTGACCGACGACGTCCTGCAGGTCGGTGTGCCCACAAATGGAGAGGCCTGGGGGGAGGATGGCCTTGAGATTATGACGGATGCCGGAAATATCGGCGGGGCCTACAGGGCGGGCGACTTGGAAGCTGAGTACGCCCAGCAGTTCGGCATAAGGCTCAAGCAGGGCGTTGCCATAGGGCCCGGTGGGAATGAGGACGATACCGTGTGCCACATCTGGGCTGAGGACGGGGCTAAGTGGATAACGGACTCGGAGTTTTTCTACGCCGTGACTGACTATCCCGCCGGCACGACGGCTGTGACCTACGCTTACGAGTTCAAGCTTGCCCTTTGGGACAAGGTCGGGCTTTCTGTCGGGGAGTCCGAGAGACACGATGCTCTGGCAACCTACGAGGCCGGAGTGCCTATAGGCTTGGGCATCGCCTGGGACGATTCCGATGGGGAGTTGGGCACCAGGGATAGCCAGATCGGAACTCTGGGTCCCGACGGCTCCTCACACTGGGGCAATGCCGATCATTTCAATGATGCCTATCTTGTGGATAACCCGATCCTTTATATTATTGATGCGGTGGCGCCCACGTCCTGGGGTGCGGTCAAGGCCAGCCTCAGGTAAGGACAAGCTCGTGGGATGGATCAAAACATCCCATCGGTAGGTGATGCGATGTTCTCAACCGTCTCTGGGTGAGGAAAAGAGGGTAGTGAGATGAGAACAGGGATATTGATTGTTGGGTTAATGGTGTGTCTATCTGTTTGCCTCAGTTGTGATTATGGAAAATCTTTGGAACCAGACGAAAATGATGATTTTGCGATCTACATTGCAGGTGATAGCAGGCTTGATGTGGACACTCGCGATGAGGATGGGACCCTGGTAGATAAACTCAGCCTTTTACAACCCGCATTCTTATCTACCTCATATATCACGAGTTATAGCTGGAGTAACCAGTGTATAGCCTATCCTGACTCCGTTTGGGAGCGGCTAAAAACATGGGGCCATTTGATAGATAAGTTATTTGTCGTGACTGTGGGAGATGAACGCATCTCTTGGGGGATGTTTAAGGACGCTCTTTCTTCAAGTAGCTGCCAAAACCCGGTTATCCATTTATGGCCTCGTCACCCTGATGGAAGAAATACCACCCCGCCCACGCTCTGGATCGCACGTACCTTCCCAAGCTATGCGGGAGACCCGGATGATCCGGATCTAAGAATGGATCCTCGGATCTATGACGCTTTGGAGAAGGCGGGCGTCCTTATTCCATGATGGGTTGCAACTCAATTGGTCATGGAATACTTCCAAGCAGGAGACCAGACGAGGGGGGGGGAGGAGAAAAATGGAGAAAAAATGCATAACCGCAAGTGCTATAATGGGTTGCATGTTATTGCTGGCGGGGCAAGGTCTTTTTGGCCAGGATACCTTTCGTTACGAATATCCGGTCAAACCCGGGACTCCGGAATGGCGTGAGTTGTCTATTCGACAAAGGAGAGCTATCCAGCAGATTCCAGAGAATATCCTAAGGGATATGGCCACACAGGAATTGTTACAGGCGTGGATGGACCTTCCTGGACGATTGGAAGTTCTGGCACATAGCACAATGCAACAGGGTTTTGACGTAACAACTAAACACTACAATGTATTATCTGAACTGCTCGACAGAGAGGATGTAGGTAGGGTTGTATTAGCTTATTACGCAGAAATGGCAAGCGGTTCTTGAGGAAAAGGAGCAGACATGAAATGTACACCAATTGGGTCCATCAAACCGAATAATGAACCAAGCGTTTCTGAAAAGTGAACTTGAAACGGACCCTTGATTGTCTTCAGAAGATATTGGTTTTTGCGGCCTCTCAACCCACTGTATTCACATAAAGACAGACAAATAATTTTATTGGAAACACACAGAAGCGAAAGGAAGCCCATGTCTATTCCCTCTAGAGGTATTCTTGGCTTTATCCTAATTGAGGGTCTCTTATTCTTTTTTGTTATTTCATGCTCATCCCCTATGGGTTCGCGCCAAAGCTCTGAGACCCAATTCATGGTTGTCTATCCCAATAGCGGGAACATGCTTTATTTGGTGGACTACAACACCTACGAGATTGCCAGAGAAATTACCGTGGAGATTCCCGACAGTCTGGGTATTGATCGTATGTGTCTCTCAACAGATAAGGATTTTTTTGTTTTTGCTGCCGCTACTAGAGGAAAACCACCTTTTTCACACCATATTATCAGCTATAGTATTGACAAAGATTCGGGTTATAATATATTTCCCACCGGTTTGGATTCTGTGGGCGCACCGCGTATGACGGCCGCACACATTCCTGACGAACCTGGGCTGATTTATTTGTATTCCCATAATGTGGGACTCTATGCAATAAATTTCTTGACAGAGGAAGTAGAAATGATTTCCACCACTGAGTTTAGTGTGGACATGAAATTTCATCATTCCTCGGATAAACAATGGATTGTAATTACTAGATACATACCTGATTATACAGAAATTGAGTTTTATGATACGAGTTTTGGATTAAATAATATACAATCCGTTCTTAATGAAAACGACCGAGATAGTGTCAATGTGAAAGATTTGGCATTCTCAGAGGATAATAAACAGCTCTATATTTCTTACTTACTTTCACAAAGACGTGCTGTAGGTATAGCAGCCTATTTTGGTAGTTATGATCTGGAAACAAAAAAACTCAACCCATCTCGAGTAACTCTTCCCTGGAGTGTAAATCCCTATTACATAGCTTATAGTCCAAAACGTCATGAAGCCTACTTAGTTGGCGCTCAAGATAAGTTTTACATTGTCGACACAAGCACCAAGGATTACAGATTGAAGGCTGTGGTAAATTTAACAGGTAAAGTTCCAAGTCCTTCAGAGATTTTACTTGGGCCGGATGAAAATGTGGCTTTTGTTAGTTGTATATATAGCAATTTTGTCATTGCCATTGATCTGGACCAAAGGCAAATACTGAAGAAAATCGAACTGGACGCCCCTATGGTGATGATTTTGCTGTAAAAAGGGCTAAAATAGACACAAGTAACCTACAAGACTTAAGTCAACTTGGGGTCATGAAAATGCTACGGTATGGGCAATCGTCTGATTCAAACAAACATGGAGGCGGCAAAGTCTGAACCTCCCGCAGGTCTTCCCGCGAACCTCCGGCGCATAATTCTGGCGCACCCCTGTCCAAGCGATTGCCAACCTGCGGGAGGTTTTTGCAGGGCGAAGCCGGTTGGAAGGACTCCAATCAGCGATGACGTGAAAACGAGAAAACAAGAAGCCTCCGAGGTCTCGAAGACCTCGGAGGCTTTATTTATGCTTCCTACCCGACCTTGAAGCGCCGGAATGCCTTGGTTCATCCACGCAGATCTATCCGGCTTGCCCCGCTCCCTCCCGCTGTTCCCGCTCGATTGCTGAAAGTCTCCTTCTTCTCAGTGGCCATCGTCCTTCTCGTGCGTGGCACTGACCACCGTGCTGATGCCCCCCCGCGCGGTGAACGATCCGACGATCTCCATCCGAACCGGATCGCAGACCGCCACGAGGTCGTCGAGGATTTCGTTGACCACGGTTTCGTAAAAGACACCGTGATTCCGGTATTCCAGGAGATAATACTTGAGCGCCTTCAGTTCGATGCACAGCAGGTTCGGGACATAGGTAATGGTGATCGTTCCGAAGTCCGGGAGGCCTGTCTTGGGGCACACGGAGGTAAATTCCGGGTTGGTGATGGTGATCGCATAGGCGCGCTCCGGATAGGCGTTGTCGAATACTTCGAGTTTTTCTCGGTGCATGGTGGATTCCTTTACACTAAGCGTCTCCGGCGGACAATCCTGGATATCCGGAAAACGCGGCGTAACCTGCGTCTATTCAGGGCGTTCTGATGCGTTTCATACGCAATGTTGTAGCCCGATTGTGCAACGAACAAGATGGCACTGCCCTGTCCCCGTGGGATGCTCCCTCACAGCAGTGCTGTTCGGCGATCCGTCGGATTCGCTCAGCCTCCGCATCCTTTCAGATTGCTCTTGCCTATGCTGTTGCTCATATATTTGGCAGTACGGGCTACGACGCGAGCAGTTCCCGAACATAGGATGCGTTTATGGCCACCTGATTCTTATATTTCTGGAACATGCCCACATCCACCATATCGGTTGGTTTGATGTGGTCGAAGGCATATCGGAAGGCTTGGCAAACATCCTTCGGCGTATCGCAGTTTCTGCTTGCGGCCATCAGCTTAAATCCAATGCAGGGCTTGTCGACCTGGCGCATGACCTGGGTCATGCGGGCAGGGTCCTCCCTCGGGAATTTGTCCTTCGCGTACGCATCCTGGTCGGTTGCCGGGGCGGATTTGTATTGCCGCGCCAGATTGTAAAAACATCCCATATAGTAATCGACCTCCCACCCCCTGTCCTCCACGTATTCAATGACTTCAGGAATGTGGGTTCCTATCCCGGCTGGCAGGCCCTTATCGTGAATGGCCTTGACCACATCATGCACGGCGCCCATTTTCCCCATGTGCCAGCTGTTGTCGGTGTGGGTGCCATGGTGGTAGATTGCAATGGGATGATATCGGGCAATCTCTGCGATGTTGCTCCCGATATCCGCAAACTCCGAGGCCGTCTGTGCGATCCACTGGACTTTGCCGCCACTCAACTGATGCTCGAGCATCATGCGCATCTGGTGGCGGTCTCCGCGCGATTGAATGGTGTTGATCCCGTTTGCCCAGCATTCGTTCAGCAGGTCCTGCAGTTTGGGCATGGTGTAGTATTCGATCATCTCGCGGTCGAGCGCGTCCGATACGTGCGAGTATCCGCTTAAGGGATTTCCGCCGCAGATCAGGCGCGTTACGGTATGGCCGAAAAAATCTACGGTCGGTAGCAAGTCCATGTTGTTCTCCTATAATGGGGAGGGATATCAGTTGCTGCTCCCCGCTCAGCAAGTTTTTTCGGGTCCGGATCACGCGCGCATCCGTTTCACACACTGGGATGATGTTTGAACAAGGCAATCACGTGTTGGGCGCATGCGCCAACACGGACACATCGGGTTCTGCGTCCACGATCGGCCTCCGGGTACTGGGTGTGGCTGTTCGGACGGACACCCCAGAGGTCCGCGCCAGTCTCTCCGATCGGCTCAGTCTCCCGTGCGGAGCGCGAAAAGATCCGCGTCGGCAAGCCGAACCCGCAGCCGCACCGATTTCCCTCTGAGGGAGGAGAGATCATAGGAGAGGGGCGCGTCCAGCTCGTCCCCGAACAGGGGCTCCATGTCGGAAAATCCCTCCAGCGGATGCCCGTCCGGATCGCAGATCGCGACTGTCAGCGAGCCCGAGGCGGAGGTGCTATAGTTGAGGTGCAGGCGCTTCCCGGAAAAGGTCAGCATCGGCGTCAACAGTTCCCCGCCTGCAGGATGTCCGTTTACACTGGCAAATCCCATGGGGCGCACGGTAACCCGCCGCAGCAGGTTGGTGTTCCATCCGTAGTTCTCGCCGACATACATGGACCATTCCGTCGGCGAAGTCGCAACGATTCCCGTGGCCGGCATGATGTTTCGGTGCGTCCAATTGCAGGGGTCCAGGCCAGGTCGAAGCCACGCTTCGAGGAACGGCCGATCCCAATGGATACCATCGCGGCTGCTCATAAATACCGCGTCCGAGATGCCCTCACCGGGGTAGTCCATCCCCTCGGTGGAGCGGGTGCGATCCGGCATAAAGCGCATGGGGAAGGACAACAGGACATGCTCCGCACCGGGACAGGGGATGGTGGCATTGGTATAGAACTGCTCCCACGGCACCCCGTTGGCATATTGGTTCTGCAGGGGATCGGTCCAGTGGAGGAAGTCATCGGACCTGTTGCTCTGGACCGCACGCACGTGACGCACCGAATCCCCGTATCGGCTGAAGAGACGATAGCAGCCCTGGAGCGTATCCCAGAAGGGGACGTTTAAAGAATCGAACCCACCGGGGATATCCAGCGCTTCCTCCTGAATCATGCGCCAGTGGATCCCATCAGGCGAGGAAAATGCGTAGAGCTGTTGGATTTGGTCCGAATCGGCGCCTGAACCCACTGCCTTGTAACGTTGCTCGGGATCGCAGGCCGGGTTCTCGTCGCGAAAGACGGAGAAGTTGTGCGCGCCCCGGTCGATCCATACTACGTTATTATCGTTCGAGCCGTTGACCGGCACCGTGCCCACCTTGGGACGGGTGAAGGTGATGCCATCGGTGCTCTCCGCCAAATTTGCGGTCTGCCAGACCGCGCCGTCCGGCTGCGTCACGTTGGTGCCCCGGTAGTAGAGCCGCACTCGGTCTGCATCCTGAAAAAGGTTGTAGTAGTAGGACGTGCTGCATTCACACGGTCCATCCATCGCCAGGGCTACTTCCTGTCGAACGGGCGCGTGAAGTCGGTGCGTGGCGCCTTCGAGCCGATCGATGAGGAGCCGGTCCACCAGGGGTTCCCAACGTGTCCCGATGTTAATGCTCTCTGCCATGCTGTTTCCTCCGCAATAAAGTCACGACCATTCGTGACGGGGCGAAATGAGTCTTGGGTGCTATCAGGAAAGGGTTGCATTCATCTTGCCGCGATTCGCGCCTGCTCCTTGATGAACCGCTCGGCTGTGTAGGTGACATATTCGAGCTTGCCCCGGCATTTTCGGCAGACACGGCCCTGTCTTCTCGTTTCTGCGGTTGAGACCCAACAGTCGTGCACGCATCGAACGATATATCTGGGCGGGACAAACTGCAAGGTGTGACACCGTTTTCCCGAGCAGCCGATACGAATGGCCTGGGCGCGCCAGATGGCATCGTGATGATGCTCTTTCCCGGCCAGGGCATGTGCGATCTCGTGTAGGATCGTATCCTCAACGCCCGCGTCGGAATCGTATTTCGCGTATTCCGACGAAAGAGAGATCACCTGCGTCTGATACTGGCAGCATCCCGCGCGCCTTCTGCCGTGGTCAAACTGGAAACTCCACCCCAAAAGCCCATGTTGGGTCATCAATTCCCGAGCGTGCGCTGCCACAGCGTCGATCTCGGCGGCGCTTCGGGGAGATCCGGCGGCGTGCGGCTCCTCGCTTCTGGAGACCAGCGTCAACCACACATAGGGAACCCGAAACTCCCGCCCATTCTCACAGACGATGTGGGCTTGTTTCGGATTGAGCCGGGAGAGGATGCCCGTCATCAGGCTTCCCCTGAAATCGAAACGCACGTGGTCGTTCACATGAAACTGCGCGCGCACGGCATCCGAATGGCTTTGAACCGTTTTTTGCGCCACGCCCGGAATCTTCACCAGAGCCGCGTAGGGTACCCGCACTTCGCTGCGGTCGTCGCAGAGGACGTGCGCATAGGTTCTTCCCTTCCTGCAAACATACCCGAATTGCTCCCGGTTCCCACGACGAAAGGTGACCCGGTCGGATACCATGATGGGAGCAGGTTTCTTCGACTGAAGCTTTTTGTCCATAGGGTATTTTGAGGGAACGGGTACCCGAACGTTTGGCCACCCCGCGAATGGTCAGGAAGAGCCTCATTCGCGTCTATTCGCGGTTTCCTTCTCCTTGGGTTGCATCGTTGTCCAAGGAAGTCCGCTCAGGGAACGCCGTCAGACATGGGTGGCGTCCATCGGACCCAGCAGAAGCGCTCTCCGCTCCGGATTTCGTGTAAAGCCCGCCATTAGAAAATTGAAGCTTTCCGGCAGGTATCCCTCATAGCCGCACGTCTTGCCATTGATGTAGAAGTGCTCTGCGCCGCCATACCCGGCGTTGACGATCCCATTTTGGAACGGCCCCTCCTCGGCGGATTTCATCATGGCAGAAAAGATTCGGTCCGCCTCCGCGTCCAGGCCCGCGACCTGCAGCCCCAGCAGGTAATTCCAGACCAGCGTGGGGTGGATCGTCCCGTTTGGATAGCGGTACCCGAAACGGTCCTCCTCCCATATGCGGGGATCCTTCGCGCCGAACGTGTCCGGCATCGGCTGGCCGTCCATGCCGATGCGGGGCCGGATCAGATCCGCGACAGGACACGAAATCAGGTTGCCCGGGACGCCCAGATGCCAGCAGTCAAAATCGATTGTCTGGGATTGGGCCACCACGCGCGAAAGTATTCTTCGGCCCTGTGCGGGCGGGACCATTCCATACGCCACCGCCAGCCCGTTGATAAACGTGTGACAGTAGTCGTGTATCTTGCCATCCGCGCTGATCCAACTGACGAACCAGCCGGATTCGGCACTGAGAAACTGACGGACATACGCTTCCCTCAGCAGGGCGGCATGGCGCCGGTAGTGCTCTGCTCCGCTTTCCTGCCCGACGGATGCCATCATCTCGGACAGACACAGAAACGCGCGAAAGTAAAGGAGGTTGGCATAGGCGTTCTTGTGTCCAAAGTTCATCATCTCGAACCAGATGTTGGCGCGTTCCGGGTCCCGCAAGGTACCGGTGTTGCCACTCAGGTAATCCTCGATCAGCCCATCGCCATCGACATCCCTCCGCAGGAGATAGTCCGCCATCAGATGCAGGGTCGGCAGGTGCTTCCGGAGCCATGGTTCGTCCCGGGTCACCGTCCAGTAGTCCCAGGCGGCGATCAGCACGGATGCGCCGGTGCAGGGATAGAGATCATACATCTTGCCAAACGCATTGACGTGCCCCTGGGCGCTGACCTCGTTCTCGAGCCAGTAATCCAGGGAGTGCCGGAGCAGGCCCCGAAGATCCACGCCCTGGACCGGCTCGCTCATGAAAAGCATCGGTTCGGAGTAGTACCACAGAGAAACAGAAGCCGGGTCGGACAAGACATTGTTGGCCAGCACCATCGTCAGTTCCGGCCGGGTCCAGGTTCCGCAGGGCTGCCAGTGGTTCAGGTAGGGCCTGCGAATGCGCCGCCATGTGTCCTCGTCGATGCCCTGTGGCGTGGTCATCTCTACGGGGCTGAACCGAAAGGTCACGACCGTGCCGGATGCAACGGGTTCCTCTGCGCAGAAGCACAGATCCAGGCGTCCCGGGCGGTAGTCCGGAAGCTGCGCCGCCTCGATCCAGGCGGCCCCTTTCAGCCGGGGATCCAATCCCGATTCCGGGGCATTATGCGCCGAATATCCACGCGTCCCGCTGTTGATTCCCACCCAACCCACATCGGATGCCACTTCCACCAGCAGATGGCCGAAGTCCGGGGCGACCAACAGCCATGGCCCCCGCCCTTTTCCGGAGTCCAGTTTCGCCGGGATCAATACGACTGCAGCCAAAAGGGCGGAAAAGGGGAGGGTCACACAAAGCCCATCCGCCGTGCCGGCTCCATAGTATTCAAGCTGCCAGACCAGATCATCCCGGTCCCGGTAAACCGTCCACGTCACCGCCCCATGGCCATTTGTTGTCGAGATCGTGCCGATCCAGGCTTCGTTCTCCTCCCGACACCAGGAAGCATCCAGGATGTCGGCCTCTTTCCATGCCAGGGAAACCGGAGCGATAAGCAGATTGGTCCGCTCGCGTCCCGAGCCCTCCGAATCCAACCCCAAAGAGCAGATGCCCTTTTGGGCGTGCACACCGAGACGCCACCGGCGGCCGGCTTCTGTCAAACAAGTTTCAGGGAATTGTGCCATCGTATTTTGCATGCTCCAATCTGTGTTCGGTCTATACTCCGACGAAGTTTGGGTGTTTTTGGGTTGGGAGCATCGGGGGAGGAAGGGCTGTTTTCCATCCTTTGGACAGCGTCCGTTCTATGGAGAACATCTCCCCAGTCCATGTCCCGTGTGCGTGGATCGGTTCTGGGAGGGGATCATTTTGCCGCGTGCTGTTCTCCGCCAGAGCGATTCCTTTGGGCGTCAGATCGTGGCGCGCAGAAACGAACGGGCCGATCTCCCGCTTTCTCAATTCCAGCCCATCCATCAATGCCTCCGTGCGAAATGCGGTTTCCGGAGACAAAACAGGATCAGTCGGGCCTTCTCGAGGTCCCTCTCCATCGGCCCCATGGTCCGGAATGGTCTTCTTATGCCCAAAAAGAGAGGGGGAGACAGATCCTTACTTCTTATTTCCCATGCTCTGTCAGCTGAAACACCCGCACTCCATTCCCCTCCATCTTCAGAGGAATCTCCGACACACGCTCTCCCACGGGTTGCCCGGTCAGGAAATCCTCTATCGATCCAACCGCTCCGGCGAACCTCAACACCGTATCTACTGAAGCCGCAGTATGGTTGAGCGCAAAGAGCAGCAATTGCCCTTCCCCCTCCATCAGGCCAAGTTCGACCGCAGGATCATCGCAGAGTACCTTTGGTCTCAGCCCGGACAGTTCGGCCAATCCCCGGTACACCTTGTGGGTCTCGTCCCGTTCATATGCTCCCGGCATATGACCCAGACAGTATTCCGCGGGGAACGTGAAACAAACCACGTGCCCCCTCCCGAAACGATTCAGCAGAATCCCCGGACGTCCCATCCCGTCGTGGGCAAGTACCTCTGCGGTCGTCGGTTCCACGATGGTAAAGTATTGGCGTTCATTCTCCGGCTTCTCGTGGGACACATACCAGCTCAGGGTATCCGACTCGTACCGATGTCGATCCCCCTTTTTGATCCCTCCGAAGGCAGCCGCAAACGTGAGTTCGATCTCCCCCGGAAGCCAGATGTAGTCCGTATTCGTAAAACCGACCACATCCCGCAGATAGGAGATCCTTCCACTGAGCGCTTCCGATGCCGAGATCATGAGGCTTCCGCCCCGCTCCACGAATGCCCGCAGCACATCCATCTCCTGGACCGAAAGATGGGTCGTCGGCACGATAACCGCGTTGAATCGATCCAGGCCGTCTGCCGCCCGCCCGATCTTGACGTTGAGATGCGCCTGCTTTGCCACCACAAACGCGTTGAACAGCGACGCC
This sequence comes from Candidatus Latescibacterota bacterium, assembly GCA_043804415.1. Lineage (GTDB taxonomy): Bacteria > Latescibacterota > 4484-107 > 4484-107 > 4484-107 > 4484-107. The sequence goes on from JAZDJA010000127.1 coordinate 10,826, forward strand.
CTGTGCTCGTAGAGAAAGTCGTAATAACTCTCCGGCAAGAGCACCGCCGCATCCGGCTCGACAGGACGAACCGTGGAGAAATCAATCCGCTCGACAAGCCGTGCGAAGGACGCCACTTCCTCTGCCGCAGGCTTCAGCGTGTGATCCGGACGCACGATCCCAAACTCCGACTCTGCGGGTGCTCCGTCGTACCCCTCGTGGATGCGTGGAACACTCCAGTCATACGCGTGCAGGCACCATGGGAAGGCTCCAATTGCGCCGTTAATGAGCCCGGAGTAGAGCATCATCCGGTAATGCAGCCCCTGCTTTTCCTCGGACATCACATAGCTGTTGTTCCCGCACTCCCCGGAGGCAAAAGGTCGTCCTGTCACCCGCGAGAATGCCGTGATGAACGCGGGTATATACGTATCGCGCAGGGAGCAGACCTCATCTAAAAGCACATAGCCCGAGGTCGCCCTGGAGTAATGGTGCGTGGTCATCAAATCATTGGCCTTGGAGAATGGGACCAGGTCAAACCCCACGTCCATGAGCACCATAGAGTGATCCGTTCCCACCGTAATCGGGTGGTTGGGATCGGCCTCCCGCGCGGCCTGACAGATTTCCTGTGTCCACCTGCTCGTGACTTCCCTGGCCATCCTCGCGTCTTTTCCGCAGTACTGTTTGTACTTGAGTGCGCTTATGCCGTAGAGGCTGTATGTCGGCTCATTGGCAATATCCCACGCCAAAATCATCTCCTCGTCGCGGTAATGACTCAAGAGGCCCTTGAGATACTCCTTTGCGCGGACAATGGAATGGTCGTCAAACGGGTCTGGACGCTCATGGATAAACGTCGGGGCCGGCTGCGATCCGGCGGGGGATTCGGTCGCAACATGTAAGATGCTGCCGCCCTGAGCCTGAAACCATCTGCCCTCCGCTCCCTGGATGAGATCCCCCATATTGAGGTTAGGCATCACGTAGATACCGTAATTTCTCGCATACTTGAGGATATTGTCAAACGTCTGCTTTCTGTGAAATACCGCGGACTGGATACGGATGGCCATAATCCCCATCCGCTTCATCAGCTCGAAGTCCGCATCCACGATCCCGGGAAGGGCCTTATCGTCCTCCCATAGATCGGCAATGTGGCCGAACTCCGCGCTCTGATAATTGATCCCCACAAGATAGACCGGTCTGCCAGCTATCTCGAAAAAATCTCTCAACTTGACCATCCTGTCTCCCTTCTCTCGCGGAAAACCCTTTGGAGCCGATCATTCATGCGGATACGTTCGATTTAGTGGGTCTGGCGCAACTCAGGGAACAGCCGCGCGAAAGTGTCATCGTCCTGTTCTTCCAACAGCAGGAGGGAGACGCTTGGGCAGGAGGGCAGTGTGATGTCGAATTGCGAATGGGCGATTCCGCAATTGGATAGAGCAAGTAAAACCGGTAGAGAATGCTCCACCTTTCAGATCACGAGCTTTTCCCTTCTCCCAAAACCGCGCAAATCTCGTTCAGCTCAGCTTCGCTCTTCTGCGAAAGACGAATCAGATCAAAGAAACACACCCCAGCGCCCATCGAAAACGCCTGCCGAATCTGCTCAATCGTTCCTTCTAGGCTGTTTTCGGGGAACAGGGACAATCCGGAGAAGAGAGGCACCCCGGCCGCCAATCCCAACTCCCGCTCCACCATAGCGTGGTGGAGATCCTCATCCGGGGTGTAGTTCATAGGACACACCTGGTCCAGGTACCCCGCTTTGCACCAGTCGGACCACCGCTGGAAGATTGCATAGTCCTTGCACCCCTTTTCGTGTCCATCCCAAACTCCAATCCGATCCAGTCGGAAGGGATTACGATTTTCATCCCGGTGGTAGTCTATCGGCATGAACACGGCGGCGGAGACCTTCTTGCCGATCTGCCGGGTGTCTCGGGAGAGCTCGCCCACAAACGAGGAGATGGTCTGCACATTATACTCGTTCCACTCCTCCCAGAGATCCATCCCTTCGCCAAGATCCAGAGGATCCGCTCCGAACTCCTTCTTGAACTCCGTTCGATGATAGTCACAATAGCATGGCTTGTCCTGGTAGCGGATGTAATCCAGATGGATGCCGTCTATCGGGTATTCCTTTAAAACCTCCATGCACAGATCCAGGAAATACCGCCGGGATTCAGGCTGTGCAGGACACAGCCAGTGCTCCTTTTCCGGAAAGCCGTCCCGGGTCCTGACGTGGAGCTCCGGGTGAAGATGGGTGTGATCATACCACAAAATGATCCACGGATGGATCTCTATTCCGCGTTCGTGGGCCTTCTCGCAAAAGAATCCCAGCGCATCCCACCGGTATACGTTCCGTTCGATCCTGCTTTCGTAAATAACCCGGCTGTCCCCGCCTCGGGAGCACGGGAAGATCAGATCGATCCCGGCCCTGCCGCATACATCCATCAGATTCTCCACCTCTCGCCTGCCCTCGGCTTCGTCCTTATCCAGAAGACTCCGAAGTCCTCCCTCCAGGGCAATCCAGGCCGCTTTTCTGTGAATCTGGTTCGTGTTCATAACGGTTTATCCTACTCTTGGGATAGGGTGAGTGATGGCCGATCATGTCGTGGGAAAAAATCAGGCCTTCTCCGGTGGAACGGTCTTTTTCAGCTCGGCCCTGAGGGCAGGCAAATCATCCGAACCGGCGTCCCGGAGTCGGTCCACCTCGAAATCGAAATAGGCGTGGATGAGGCGTTTTTCAAGCCAGTAGTGTCCCTCCAAGGAATCCCATCCTGCTGGTTCTTGTTTTCCGGGCAGAGCTTGACAGGCCGAGCGCAAGTGAGCCACTGGAAACCCCCAGTTGGAGGCGGGGAGGGGAGTGGTTGCCCTTTCCACCAGTAGCCGCGCTCCAAGGCTCCATTCCAAAGAATTCAAATGCGGGGCGCGGCTGCCTCTCCAATGATCTCAATGCACGACACGGGCGACAGGACCAACATCCGATCGGGTTCGAAACGCCATGGCGTTGGCCCTGGCTCAACGCCGCAGTCTCCCGTGAAGCGTCCAAGATGTGGCGGAGGCCTGCACGACTATCCTAGTGCCCTCCAATGGATCGTCAATCTTCACCCAATCCCGCCAAAAAACGTTTGAGCGATGGCGTGAGGGATTCTTATCCATGCCCGACATAGGTACCCACCAACTCCCGTGCACTTTCGGGGCAAAACAGCCTGTTTAGCACCTCGGGAAACGCCTTCTTCAGCATCCTCAAACGCTCCTCGTTGACCGACAGCGGCTCGCCGTCCAACTCCGCCGCGGACCAGGGCCGGCTTCTCCGCGACGGCTTCACGGTCTGCTCGAGTCGGGTCGCCTCCCAGATGAAGAAGTCCGCCTGCAAATCCAGCACCGCCAGATAGGGATTGGACAGATCATGCCGCGCCAAGATCTGCTTGGCCTGCCCACAGGCCAGCTTCCTCCAGGGCGCGTCGTCCGCATGGGGAACCCCGCCCAAAAGATGGATGGCGTCCACCAGGGCTGGATCGTCACTGCCGCACAGTTTCTTCGCCACGTCCCTCTCTGCCCGCTCGAAATCTTTGTGTGGATCGCGCATCACCTCCAGCCCGACCCCTTGGATGAAGACCTCCGCTCCCATAGGCGGTCCACCCCACGACGTGATCAGATCGCCTATGACATGATCGTACATGCCCGACTTGCGGGCGAACCCCGCCACATTCGGAATGTGCTGGTTTACGCTGGTGAAGTACTGCCCCGAAGCATACGACGACGAGGACGCGATCACCCTAAACCCTTTCTCCCGGTAGTACTCCAGATGCGGAAACACGCGCGTGCCCCAGTAGTTCCAGTAGCAGATAACCATATCCTTGTCCAGCAGATCGGCGATCCGGGGATACGTGGGGGATTCGCATGTAAAGGGGATCAGCATATCTCCCCAGATCATCGTGCTCTTTCCCCATCGCCGTCGCACTTCCCGGTTGAGTCGGTTGACCCAGTCGGCAAAAATCTCTGCCGGGCCCCGATCCTTGCAGTCCGGACACGCAGCCAGTTCCCACGTCTCATCGCAGCCGATGTGAAGATAGGTGCTGTGCGGATGCTGTGCGAACAGTTCCTCATAGCAGTCCATGAGGAACTCGAAGGTCTCTTCCCGCTGCGGGCAGTATTGCCACCGATCGGGAATGACCGCATCGCACTGTTTGGGCGAAATGGGTACTTCGGCCAACCCCCGGTAGGCCTCATGCTTTAGCACCGTATCCACGTGGCCAAACGATTGAATGAGCGGCACAATCTCCAGCCCTGATGATTCGGCGAGCGCGACACACTCCGACCATTCTTCCAGGGTGAAGGACTCCGGGTGTACTATGCCGGGATGCTTTCGATACGGGAACCGATCCACATACTCCAGCAGTAACGAGTTTGCGCCCAGCTCGGCGTAGTCGGCGATCAGTCTCTTCAGATAGTCCACCTGTGGCAACCGGCTGAACAACACGTGAACCATTCGATACGACTTCACCGCGTTATCTCCCTTCTGTCTCACCTTCCCAACGGCCCCAGATACTCCTCGGTGAATCGGCTTCCGGCTATGTATTGATGGAAATTGCGGTCCATTATCATCTTCTCTTGGTCAACGAGGTCGTCTTTTTTCAGAGTGACCAACTTAG
>JAZDJA010000128.1:0-3668 GCA_043804415.1 Candidatus Latescibacterota bacterium
TGAGTTTGCCGCCCGGCACGGCGCCATAGTCCAATCCCACAGCGGAGAGGAAAACAGCCTCCCCCTGGATCTGGTGGCATGGGCCAATGAGTTTCCGGAGGTGACGCTCATCATTTCGCATCTGGGCTGCGGGTGGAACGAGGATCCGACTCTTCAGGTTCGGGCGATACAGGAAAGCAAGCACAACAACGTGTATACCGACACATCGAGCGCCAAATCCATCACCGCCAATCTGCTCGAGTGGGCGGTTGGCGAGATCGGATCGGACCGCATTCTCTATGGCACCGACACGCCCCTTTATTTTGCGCCCATGCATCGCGCGCGCATAGACTATGCGGGGATCTCCGATCAGGACAAGCGGTCGATCCTTTCTGACAATGCGGTTCGGCTGTTCAATCTATAGGCACGAGGTAAGAATTGGAACTGCAGCATCTCGTCTCGGGTTGGGTCGATTGGCCGAAGTGCGGACGAATCTGAGGGCTGCGTCCGGGCAATCCGCCAAATCCGCGGTTGCTCCTGGAAAATTCGTCTGAGCGGAAAGGCAGGTTCTATCATCCTGGAAGGAGGCAGTATGAGTTCGGTGCATAATCCGGCGTTTCCAATCGAAGAATACCGGATGCGGCTTTCAAAGGTGCAGTCCGCCATGGCGGAGAACGGATTGGATGCGTTCCTGATAACGGATCGGGCGGACGTATGCTACCTGTCGGGGATGGAGAACTGTTATATGGTACCTTACTACGCGGTTGTGATTCGAGCGGTGGGAGATCCTCTTTTGATTGTGTCCGATTTCGAGATGCTCAACGCGCTGGTGGGGGTTTGGTTTGCGGACCGGATTCCGTTTGCCGTAAACGCGGACCCGATTGAGGTCACAACTCGCGTATTCCTGGAAAGAGGATTCGGGAAGGGGCGGATCGGCGTACAGCCGGAGGCCATGACGGCCAGGGCGTATCGGTCCATAGAACAGCATCTGCCGGATGCTTTGCTGGTGGACGCGGGGGATCTGTTGGACCCCATCGAGGTGATCAAGAGTCCGGCAGAGATCGCCTATATGAGGGAGGCCGGTCGGCTGACTACGCTCGGGATGGAGGCCGCCATGGAGGAGGTCGCCCCAGGGAAAACGGACAATGATGTCGCGGCCGCAGCTTCGGATGCGCTCATTCGGGCGGGCAGCGAGTTTATGTGCATCGAGCCGATTGTGACGGTGGGGTCCCGTTCGGGCATTCCCCATTCCACCTTTCGACGGACGCCCATCCGGCCCGGGGATTCGATTTTCCTCGAAGTTGGGGCATGTGTCTGCCGCTATTCGTCTCCGTTGATGCGGACGGTGGCGGTATCTCCCGTCTCCGATGGCATACAGCGTGCAGCGGATGCCTGTCGGGCCAGTCTGGATGTTCTGGTTGCGCACATGCGTCCCGGAGCGGTAGGGCACGAAGTGGCGGCCAAGGCCAAGGAGGCCTGGATGCCGATCTGTGAGGAGTTGATCTGGCACGGGATCTATGCGTATTCGGTGGGCATCGGTTTTCCCCCGGATTGGAACGACACGCCACTTTGCCTGACGGAGGATTCGGACGATTTATTGCGGCCCGGGATGTGTTTTCATGCGACCGTGAGCCTTCGAAAAGCCGCAGAGTATGGCACAGCCATGAGCGAAACCGTTCTGATTACCGAGAACGGGAATGAGGTGTTGACGGGCGTGGTGCGGGAACTCAGGGTGGTTTGACGTATTGTTTGACGCCGATATTCCCGTTGGCCGAGCATGTGTTGAAGATACTCAAGTCAGCGAAAGGGTCTGGGAAGACAGCCTTAAAGCCCCCCCGGACGGATCGGAACACGCAGGGGGCACCACGGAAGAACCACTCGAACCATTCAGGGCTAAATTGGGAGGCAGCATGATCAATGCCAAGGAAATCCTGGAGACCAGGCCTGTGAGTTTGGGCCTGGAACTGCTGGAGGAGAGAACGCTGGGAGGGGGACATTGTCCCGTCGGGGCATTGATCGCCCGGGATGGGGTGTGCATCATGCCGCACTGGAGGAGGGATCATACCCATCCCGAACGGATCTACTCCTATTCACTGGATGGGGGCACCTCTTGGGAGGAGCGGCAGGTCGAACCGCCGATCCAGGGCGAGATCATCCAACTCGCAGACGGCTCATTCCTGGGGATCGCCGGTCGCAGTCCCTTGGAGCACGAGGTCAACTCCCAACAGCTCACCAAACCTTACATCGCCCACCTCAGGCGGGCCGGTTCCCCGCGGGACTTGTTGGAGGGCAAATGGGAAGACGGCTTTGCCAGCATCCAGATCCCCTACTTGTACGGAGGAATGAGCGACGAGGGGCTCTGGTATCTGGGCAACTGCGATGGCGGCCTGGTAGAGATGCCCAGCGGGTATCTGATCAACACCATGTCCGGAAACCTCAAGTTCGACCGCACCCCCATCTCCTACTTCAAGCAACCGGCCTACCAGTATCGCGTCTGGTCCTGTATTTCCCGCGATAGAGGCGTAACCTGGCAGTATCTCTCCACGGTCGCGTCGTCGGACACCTTCGAGGTGCCAGCGATGGCCGAGGGGTTCAATGAAAGTGCGCTGGCTTGTACGGGCGAGGACAGCCTGGTCTGTGTTATGCGCACGGGCGGCAATCCCCATCAGTGGCCCAGCTGCTTTTTTCCCCTCTATGCAAGCCGATCGCGCGATGGGGGCCTGAGCTGGGATCAGCCACGGAGGGTCGCCCCGCATGGGGTCAAGCCGATGCTGCTGCGCATGTCCAACGGTGTCCTGGTCTGCAAATCGGGGCGTCCGGGCACATTTTTGGTCTTCAGTGCCGATGGCGGGGATACATGGTCTCAGCCGCATGTCATCGATGACTATGACGCCGACTGGGTGCCTGGTATACATTGCTCCTGCGGGTACGGGAGTATTGGCGAGATCGAGCCGGGCGTGCTCATCGTCCTTTACGATGAGTATGACAACGAGGGGAGTCAAGGAGGAGGATTTATCCTGAAGCAGCGCAAATACAGCGTGGCGTGCCTGTAGTTTTGGGAGCAGCGGGTTGCACACGCGCTGGAAATGCGAAAGACGAAAAAGGTCTATGGGTCAAATCAGTGCAGAGAAACTGGCGGGGATCCGGGCTGGCGTGACGATGAGCTGGGATCCGGACGATGCGTTTGACGAGGCGAGCTGTCGCATCAACACCGAGCAGATGTGTCAGGCAGGCGCACACGGGATCTATACCACGGGCAGCACGGGTGAGTTTTATGCGCTCGATTATCAGGAGTTCTGCCGGATGGTGGACATCCGGGTCGAGATCTGCAGCCGGTATGATATGCCCTTGCGGATCGGCTGCTTTGCGGATGCCGCGCGCAAGACGCTAAAGCTTCTGGGGTATGCGGCCTCCAAATCCGTGGAAGGCCCCTTTCGGCTCAGTCCGTTGGCGGCTTTTTCTTTGACGGCCATCTTCGGCTTGACAACCAGGAAAAGAAGCGGTATATTTGGTCGATGTGCGATCTTATTTTGGCACAAGGGGGTGTATCCGACAAGCACAGGCAAGAGGCCATCCGCTCTCCGGGGAAGGCTCAGGTACTCCATAAAGGGACAGGTTTTGGCACCTTCGGAGGACTTCCGATTCGGCCGCGCGTTTTCGTGAAACCGCAGCAGGTGAGGGCATCGATG
>JAZDJA010000129.1:0-28270 GCA_043804415.1 Candidatus Latescibacterota bacterium
TATTCCTCGCATAAAGCGAAACGGCAGATCCCCAAGAAGCGATTCGCATCTAGCCCTTAGAACAACAACGGGTACCTATGTGGATCCATTCCGCAGGAGATTGCCGGAGGGACAGCATACAAGCATGATGAAGAAGATCGAAGCCTCGCTTGCAGGTATTGATCTGAGAGGTCCGGGCTATCCGCTTAGAGAATATACCTACGTGCACGGATTTGCTCGAGGAGGGGAAGAAGAAAAGCCGCATTTTCGGCGTTATCCGGCGAAAGATCTCTTGGCTCAGTTTCTGGAGGCCATAGGGCTATGAGTTTTTTTCTATGGTGCTAGAGATAGTAACGAGGGACAAATGCGATGACTAAAGATAACGAAGTGCAGAAGAATCCGATTGGGAAACCGTCGGAAAGGGAAGCAAAGGCCTTGCTTTTGGAGCTTCTTCGATCCGAGGGGCGAAGGGTAGAAGTTCTAAAAGGAAACGACCCTCCAGATTGGCTCTTTATTGTTGATAATATGCGGTGGGCTGTAGAGGTTACCGAATTGCATCAGTATGTCAAGACTGCGCATAAGGAGGAGGACGAGTTAGCAGGTATTGAGGCACGGCTTCGGAAATTTGGGCGCAAACTGGAAGAAGAAACACGTGAGTTTCGCAAGTGCGGATACATTCTTTTCTTCGTAGGGCCAATGGACAAGGAAGAGGAATCTCTTATCTCGGGGCAAGTCATGGATTATATACTATCAAGCCGTAATGATGCTCAAATCCTTGGTCGAGGAGAAGGTTCACGCATCAAAACAACGGGTGAAACAAATAGTGATTTTAGTCCCTGGATTGGCCTAAAAGGGAACGCAAGACTAGCTGGCGGCAATCCGGCTGCTGACATCGCTACGACCATTGACGGATCCATTCGACGGATCCTTGGGAGTAAGAAGAAGAAACTAGCGGAGCTTAGTGAAGACTATGATCGGCGGGTGTTGTTTATTGTAAACCGTTACTGGTTCGGTGATCGTGAATTGGTGGCTGAGGTCACACAGCGCCTTTTGCAGCCCCAGGGCTCTATTGATGAGGTTTTCTATGCCTTTGAAGGCAGAGCTGACAGAATATACTGCGGAGATGGATAAGAAACGGGGTGGAAGCTTCGCAGCTTTAGATACCAACATCTCGCGGTGGGCAATATCAGCCAAGAAGTGAAAAACCGGCAAGGCCTGAGCACAATAGATGGTGGATCATACAGTCGAATAGCTGAGAGGAAGGAGGAAGGTATGGTGTGCAAATTGGCTCGGATCGGGATATTTGCAGTATGTCTAATGCTGATCAACCTTTCTACGGTCTATGGCGATAATGCTGAGGCGACTGCATTTTCCGATACGTTGATAGAGGTTATTGATCCTCTGCAGGAGATCAAGGTCTGTCCTATCTGTATCAGCCCTTACAGGGCAATTGCGGAAGCTATATACATTGACGAAAGAGATAGCTTCTTTGACAGAGACAGCAAAGGAATCAAGTTGTACAAAACTCTTTTCCCCGATGCAAAGAGAGAAGAGTACGAGACTGCGTCGATGACCCGTGTACAAAGCTGTTTGAGAAGGATGGGCATGGATACTCCTTTGAAGCAAATCCGACATCATTTTGAGACCCATTTCATGCTTAGAGACCTTAAGGAGCAAGGGCTTTTGGAAAGGTTCAGCGTGCCTCCTCAAGAAACGGTGATGAAATTTGAGGTGGTCCCTACTGACTCCCTGTATGTGGCCTTAAAGAAGAAGACGCTAGAGGAAATGACAGAGAGGGAGTATGAATACTTGCTGATTAAAGAGAAGGAAAAACTTGAGCGGGATACAAGGCCCCGGCTTCAATCCACCGAGAAGCTACAGCAGCGCGCAAGCTGGGCACTTACGGCGTACGCTGCTTTGGCAACACTTGCGATGCTGGTATTCGCAATCAGTTTGGCAAACTGAGGAGGAAGTGAATTTCTTCCCACTACGCGCTAAGCCTCACGGTTAGACAGGCGAAGCCCAACTACCCCCCCAAAAAAAAACCGTGACGTCCCCGTCCCGGCGGGAAGAGAGAAGAGGCGTGCAGCCTCTGTGTATCGGACTCATGGGGGCATCAGTCTTCTCTTTTCGGAGCTATAAACCTGAAATTCGAAGAAGAAGTTTGTAAACTTTTTTCTTCGAAAACAGGTTTAAGCGTATGACCTGCATGATTCATAAATTCGCCAATAATTCTTCTTTGCTCTTGTGCAGCAATATCTTTTGGAGTGCGATAGCTTGCTACCGCTTTCGAAAGCGCAAGCAAGCTTGCGCAGTCCATAGACCTGAACGCATCATCCTGGACGTAGTGAATGATCCGGGTTCTGTCCCGTTAGGGACAAAATATCTATAGCCAAACAACCCCCAAAAAAATTCCCAGTCCTGTAGGGACGGCATATTTATCCAATATCCTTCCGAATGCACCTTTCGTCATGATGTGTTTGCCGTGTATATTTCGTCCCTCACGGGACTTGGGGAAGGTTTTGGCTATTTCGAATGCTACAGATATCCTGTCCCTGACGGGACATCTGCTCTGCAATATTCACAAGACTGCCCAAAAATCCCTCTACAGCGCGCCAAACCGCACGGTTAGGCAAGCGAAACCGAAACCTGCCCCCCGAACCGTGACGTTCACGTCACGGAGGGAAGGGAAAGGGAAGGGAGTTCATCCCCCACAAACCAAAGAAAGGAATATCCCCAATGAAAGCAAAAACCCTCTTTCTAATAGCCATCCTCTTGATCCTGACCGGCTCTGCCTTCGCGTACACGGATATCTCCGCGGACGGTGTCAAGGCAAAGATGGATGCCCATGAAGACATCCTCCTCCTCGATGTGCGGGAACCTGGGGAGTATGACCCGGGACACATCCCGGGAGCCGTCAACTATCCGTATAGCAGTGGCGTGCTTCAGGCGCGGTTCGGCGACCTCCCCACGGATAAGCCCATCATCGTCATTTGCCAGAGCGGAGCCCGAAGCGCTGCGGCAAGCGCGTTTCTCGTCGGAAAGGGGTTCGGGCAGATCCTCAATATGCCGGGCGGGATGAACGGCTGGACGTACGAGACCATCACCACAGAAGAAGAGCAAACTCCCGTCCAAGGTGGATCGTGGGCAAGCATAAAGGGACTCTTTAGATAGCGCGGCTGCCCGTCCCTTCCGATCCGGAAGGCTTTGGTAGTCTGGTTCGTCGAGCGGCCAGAGCCCTTGTCGTCGTCAGGAGCAGGAAGCAACATGCCCAAAAAGAACAGAGATGCCCCCTATGATCCGGACCCATCCGACCCACTGGAACGCCCTTTGTTCGTAAGTCCGGTCACTGCGGGGTTCCCCTCCCCGGCAGAGCATGCCATCGAGGGCAAGCTGGATCTGAACAAACATCTCATCCAGCATCCGGCAGCCACGTTTTTCGTCCGGGTCACGGGCGAGTCCATGATCGATGCCGGCATCCATCCCGGAGACATCGCGATTGTCGATCGCTCCCTGGAACCGGTGGATCGGAAAGTGGTGATCGCCGTGCTGGACGGAGAGCTGACCATCAAGCGGCTGCGCATCAAAGACGGCGAGTGGACTTTGCTTCCTGAGAACAAGCATTTCGAGCCCGTTCGGATCACCGACGAAATGGCCTTTGAGATCTGGGGCGTCGTGACCAGTGTCATCCACCTCCTTTGACCGGGGGAAGGGATCTTGGTATGGCTCGCGTCTTTGCGCTGGTGGACTGCAACAATTTCTACGTATCCTGCGAACGGGTCTTCAACCCCAAACTGGTTGGGAAACCGGTGGTGGTGCTCTCCAACAACGACGGGTGCGTGGTCTCCCGGTCCAACGAAGCCAAGGAGGCGGGCATCCGAATGGGCGTACCGGCATTTGAAGTCCGGGAACTTTTTGAGTCCCGAGGGGTATATGTTTATTCATCCAACTACGCGCTCTATGGCGATATGTCGCGTCGGGTGATGGACACGCTTTCCGATTTCACACCGGATGTGGAGATCTATTCCATTGACGAAGCCTTTCTCGATCTCTCCGGTTTCAAGCGAATCAACTTGTCTGAATATGGGCGCAGGATCCAAACTGCGGTAAAGCAAAGAACGGGGATTCCCGTGTCCATCGGCATGGCGCAGACCAAGACGCTGGCCAAGCTGGCCGCGCATCTCGCCAAAAAATCCAGGAAAGCGGACGGGGTGCTGGACCTGACGGCCTCTTCCCATCAGGACCGGGCGCTTGCCCACACCGAGGTGGAAGATATCTGGGGGATTGGCAAGAACTATGCCGAGATGCTCCGAAAAAAAGGCGTGGAAAATGCGCGCCAGCTTCGCGATGCGGACGACTCCTTGGTGAGGAAAACCATGGGCGTCTCGGGACTCCGGACGGTGCACGAACTCAGGGGAATCTCCTGCTACGCCGCCGAGACGGCTCCCGCTCCCCAAAAGGGAATCACGGTATCCCGCTCGTTCAAGACGGCCGTTGAGACGCTGGGGGATCTCGACGAGGCCATTTCCACCTATGTGTCCCAGGCTGCCGAGAAGCTGCGAACAGAACATGTGGCAGCGGGGGTGCTCGTCCTTTTTCTGAGGACGAACCGATTCCAGGAATCTGGGAACTACGCCAATTCCCACACCGTGGATCTACCGGTCCCCACCAGCGATACCTCCGAGTTGATCCGGTATGCACGCGCGGGGCTTCGGGAGATCTACCGGGAGGGGTTTCGGTATAAAAAGGCGGGGGTCATGATGCAGGATCTGGTTCCCGAGAACCGGATCCAGTCGGATCTTTTTGATCGGGTGGATCGGTCGCGTTCGGAAAAACTGATGCAGACGCTCGATGGCCTCAACGCGGCGATGGGATCGGGAACCCTCAAATATGCGTCCGCAGGGGTAACCCCCAATCCGATCTGGAGAAGCGTGGCCGAGAGCCGCTCCCCATCCTACACAACCCGATGGGATCAATTGCCCGAGGTGTCCTGAATGCTGGATATTCCGGCCTGTATGCCCGATGTATTCGTCTTTGGCCGAATCCGTCACACTTCAGATTGTTCGAACCTTTTCCCCGGGAGTATGGAACCGAATATGAGCAGAGCGAAAATGACGCTTCTGGGCATCGCGCTGATGCTTTTTGGAATGGCCCTGATGGCCCACGCGCAGGAGGTCTCCGTGACCGCGTCGGTGGATCCACAACGGGTCTCGGTGGATGAATCGCTGACGCTGGTCATAAGCGTGTCCGACGCGAATGTGCAGGGCACGCCCAAGCCTACGCTCCCGGCACTGGCCAACTTCGACGTGATGGGCACGTCCTCTTCGTCCAATATATCCTATGTCAATGGCCGGGTTTCGTCGACACGGGAGTACCGGTATACGCTCATGCCCAGATCGGCGGGCATTTTCACCATTGACCCGGTCGAGGTGCGCATCGGGGGAAAATCGTGGCGCACCGAACCGGTCCGGGTGGAGGTGGTCCAGACGGGGCAGCGAAAGCTTCCGACGAGTCCTCCTGCTCAAGGAGAACCGAGCAGTCCTGCGGAGGCCCCCGCGGGCGGGCGCGCTGGAGAGAACCTGTTTATTACCACGGAGGTGGACAAACCGAAGGCATACGTGGGCCAGCAGCTGGTGCTCACCTTCACCTACTACAGCCGGTTATCCGTCTGGGATGCGCCGCAATACACACCCCCGGAGACGCCCGGATTCTGGGTGGAAGAGCTCTCCCGGGACGAGCGGTCGCGCCGGGTCGTGATCGAGGGACGGCCGTTCGAGATGCAGCAGATCAAGACCGCGCTCTTTCCGACGTCCTCCGGCAAGCAGGTGATCTCGCCCGCCTATCTGCAGTATTCGACCGGAAGGGGATTTTTCTCGCAGGGACAGACGCGCCGCCTGCGCACCGATCCGATTGAGGTGGAGGTGCTGCCGCTTCCCGATAAGGGAAAACCTTCGGACTTCTCCGGCGCGGTGGGGCAGTATGCGCTTTCGGCCAAGGTGGACAAGGCCACTGTGGCCCGGGGCGACCCGATTTTGCTGGAGGTGATCGTGTCCGGCGCGGGCAACATCGCTACGGTGGGCAATCCGAAAATGCCCGCGCTCGAGGGGTTCAAGCTATACGAACCGGAGATTGAGAAAAGTGCCGCGCACACGGGGGAGGTGATTCGGGGAGAGAAGGTCTTTCGGTATGCGCTGATTCCCGAACGGGAAGGGGCGCTTGTGATCCCGCCCGTCACGTTCGTCTGCTTCGATCCCCAGGAAAAAGCCTATCGGACCTTGAAGACTCCGCCGTTCCGGATTACGGTGACCCCGGGGCCGGCGCAGGAGATGAGCCCCGTCGGATACGGTCTGACACGGGAGGAGATCAAGCTGGTGGGCCAGGACATCCGGTTTATCAAGCCGGCTTCCGGCGCCCTGCGGAAGGCAAGCGGCACACTGGTTCAAAGCGGCAAGTTCTGGGCAATGCAACTGATTCCGCTCTTCTTTGGGATCGGCGTATTTTTCCTCAAACAACACCGGGAGAAGATGGCCGGAGATGTGGCCTATGTGCGTCGCAGACGGGCCAGGGGCGAGGCGAGACGGAGGCTGAAGGCGGCGCGGCAGCTTTTGAGGACCCACGATTCGTCCGCGTTTTACGGGGAGATTCACCGCGCCCTGACTCAGTTTGTCGGGGACAGATTGAACATGCCATCCGCCGGACTGACGATGGGACAGATCTCGGGGGCCTTCGCAGCGCGCGGCATGGAGGAGGGCGTGACCGACCGGATGGAGACGATTTTTGGCCGATGCGACGCCGCGCGTTTTGCGCCCGCAACCCACGACGATCAGGAGTTGGACCGGCTTCTGCAGGATGCGGAGGCCCTGATCGGACACTTGGAGAAAACGCTGTGAGGAGAATGATTCCGAAATTGGGATCCACGCTGCAAGCATGCACGGGAGATGAGCGCATGAGAGAGTGGCCAAGTGGGGAGGTGAGAAGGTGGGAGAGTGGGAAGACGGGCAAGACCTCATGGTCTCCCCTTCTCACTTTCTCACTTTTCTTCCTGTTTCTCTGCCTTTCCCTGCCCGGTCCATCTCCTGCGGCTGAGGGGTCGGCAGAGGCCCTTTTTGTGCGTGCGGGGAAGGCGTATGAGGCGGAGCAATATGAGGAGGCTGTGGCGGCCTACGAGGAGATCGCAGGGATGGGGGTGGCGGACGGCCGGGTGTACTATAATCTCGGAAACGCTTATTTTAAAGCGGGTCAGTTGGGAAAGGCGATCCTGTCTTACGAGCGGGCGCGACGGCTGCTTCCCCGCGACGAGGACCTCTCCGCCAATCTGCGATTCGTCCGTCAGCTCAAGGTGGATAAGGACCCCCCGGAAGATCGGAATGTGCTCCTCCGGTTTGCGCTCGCCTGCTACGAGGGCGTAGGCCTGGACGCACTGACGATGGGGGCAAGCGTCCTCTATTTTATGATCATGCTGTTCGTGTCCGGATGGATCTGGTACGGGCGACGGTTTCGGCTGGCTTTTCTGACTGCTCTCCTCTTTCTGGGCGCAGCGCTCATTCCCATCGGAGGCGCGCTGGCCGGCAAGATCCATGCCCACGCCTATGTGAAGGAAGCGATCGTGATCTCAGATGAGGTGACGGCCCGAAGCGGCCCGGGACCGGAGCACACCAAGATCTTCGTGCTCCACGAGGGAACGAAGGTACGTCTGGAACGGCGGGACGGAGACTGGGCGTTGGTTCGATTGGAAAGCGGGATCCGGGGATGGTTGGAGCAAAAGGGGATGGAGGAAATTTGACCGCAGAGAAAGGCACAGAATCGGGCAGACGCGACGCTATTTCCCTTTCGCATTGCCCGGCTTCCACCACGGGAAACCCATGAGCAGACCAGCGGTCATCCGGGCCCTTCGCGAATTGGGAGCGGCGCTCTTGGATTTTATCTACCCGGCCCATTGCTCCCTGTGCCAGGCTCCGCTTTCCGCAGAGGAGCGGGTGGTGTGCGAGGGATGCTGGCGGAAAATTGAGGTGGTGACCGGCCCTCATTGCGCCGCGTGCGGCAGTCCGTCGGAGGATTCGGTTCGGACGTGCGGACACTGCGAAAAGAGACCGCAGCGCTATGACCGCGCCCGGATTCTTTCGCCCTTTGACGAAACCCTACAGGGCCTGATCCATCAGCTGAAATACCGGGGAAAGCGCTCGGTGGGACACCGACTGGGAACCATGCTGGGGCAATTGATGGCCGCGGACGGAGGAGAAGGCGGATGGGAACTCCTTGTCCCGGTGCCGCTGCACAAGAGCCGGAAAAAAGAGCGGGGATACAACCAGAGCGCGATTTTGGCCCACGCGATGGCAGAACAGATGGGCATCGAAGTGCGCACCGATCTGTTGGTGCGAAAGAGACGGACGGCCACGCAGACCAAGCTGAGCGCGCAGGAGCGTGCCCGTAACGTGGCCGGCGCTTTTGGGGTCCCGCATCCCGAATGGGTGCGTGGAAGAACCATTCTGTTGGTGGACGATGTATGGACCACCGGCGCCACAGTAAATGCGTGTACGGAGGTTCTTTTGAATGCCGGGGCCAGAAGGGTCTCTCTGGCTGCCCTGACCCACCCGTATTCCGACGACACAGGGATGGCAGCGGGATCGGGCTCTGACCTGAAACGGTGATACTTGCTCCACGCTGGACAGGGGAATAAGATCCGCCGTTTTCCCTTGCGTTTCCCAATGAGAATGGGTACATTAGGTGGTTCAGGCTCGATGAGTCCTATGGGATCATCACGCCCATTCGAGTTTTGCAGGAGCACGGAGGGTTGAGCACCCCCTGTGCCACTTGATCGCACGATCCAGCAAGCCCACCTGCAGATCGCAGGAGGGCTTTTTTTGCAGGAGGGAGGATCGCATGAAAGTGATCGGCATTTCAGGAAGTCCTCGTATGGGGGGCAATACAGAAACCGCGGTACAGCTCGCCCTGGAGCAGATCGAAAAACAGGGAATCGATACCGAGCTGATCTCGCTTTCGGGAAAGCGAATCGCACCGTGCAGTGCATGCATGGGCTGCAAGACGCAACCCCAATGCACGATCAAAGACGATTTTCAGCCGATATTCGAAAAGATCCTGGACGCGGAGGGGTTTATCGTGGGCTCCCCGGTCTATTTCGGATCAGCAACGCCGGAGACCATGGCGCTTCTGGATCGGCTCGGATACGTGGCCCGGCACAACGGGAACCTCCTGCGCCGCAAAGTGGGCGGCCCGATTGCCGTAGCGCGGCGTGCGGGACAGAATTTCACATGTGCGCAGTTGATGTTCTTCTATACCCTGAGCGAGATGATCGTGGTGGGTTCCACCTACTGGAACATCGCTTTCGGAGGGGCCCCCGGAGAAATCGCGGGCGACTTGGAGGGCGTGGAGACGATGCGAAATTTCGGGAAGAATGTGGCCTGGGTACTCAAGAAGCTTTATTAGGTTTTCTGCCGCACAGCGAGGGGGGATCTGTAGAACCGGAACGCAGATCAACAAATGGGGCCCGCAACGCCCCACACCCGTCGCCAGAAGGGAAATGATGCGCCTACGGACTGAGGCACAAGAGGCAAAGCGAAACTACAACCTGCTCATATGGAACGGCATTCTGGTCAACGTGGCTTTTGCGTTCATCAATCCTGCGCTGGTGCTCTCTGCGTTTATGTATACGCTGACGGCATCCAGCTTTTACGTGGGACTGGTAACCACCATTATGGGCGTGGGATTCACCTGGCCGCAGCTGGTGATCTCCAACATGGTGGAGCATCGCGAGCGCAAGATGCCGTTCTATCTGTATCCGGCGATCCTGCGCACCACCTTCTGGCTGGCCATCACGCTCTTTATGCTCTTTATCGGGAATCAGAACCCCCGCATGCTTCTCTGGGTTTGTCTGATTCTCTTTGGCCTGTACTGGTCCGCAGGCGGGGTCGCCATGGTGCCCTTCATGGACATCACCGCCAAGGTGGTGCCCGTGAACCAACGCGCCCGGCTGTTCAGCACCCGACGGCTCTGGGGAGGCAGTCTGGCGGTGCTGTCGGGCTTTTTTGTTCGATACATCTTGAGTGAGGACAGCGGGTTGGCGTTTCCCGCCAACTATGGCGTGCTTTTCGGATGCGCGACGATCTTTGTTACGCTCGGAATGGGTTTTTTTGTCATGGTGCGGGAACCCATCCACCCGGTGGCCAAAACACGGAATTCCCTGTCAGATCACGTAGCCAGCGGAATTCGGATTCTCCGGGACGATCCGAACTATCGGAGATTTCTGGTGGCCCGCACATGCTGGGTTTTCGGCCTGATGGGCATTCCCTTCTACTGGCCCTATGCGGTCGCTCAACTGGGGATGCACGAATCCGCAGTGGGGCTTTTCCTGTCGGTCAGCGTGATTAGTGGCGTCCTCTCCAATCTGCTTTGGATGCGGATCGGCACGAAGAGCAGCCGGATCATTCTGGAGTGGGGAATCATTTTGGTCTTCGTCAGTCCCCTGCTCGCCGCCCTGACCAGCTATATTCCGAATATCCCGCTTGGTGTTTTGGGCTCGCTCAAGACGGTATTATATTTTTTCGTGTACGCGTCCAGCGTCGCGGGATTGGCCGGAATCAATCTGGGCGATATGACCTATCTCCTGGAGATCGCCCCGAGCCGGGTCCGTCCCCTGTACGTGGGATTCATGTATACGTTCAGCTTTCCACTGACGTTCATACCCGCCCTCGCGGGCGCGGCAATCCATTACGTCTCCTATCAGCCGATCTTTCTGATCTCGGCGTTTTTCTGCATTGCCGCGATTTTCGCGATCAGAGGGCTGGATGAAAACCACGAGACAGAGGACCTTGAAGAGAAACGAATCGGAATAATTGAACACTGAAAGACACTGAAGAACTCCAAGCAGGTCTGAGTCTTTCTTTTCAGCAGTCTTCGGTGTCCTTCGGTGTTCAATGGTTTGGCCTTTGGAACGGGGCGTCCTCGGCGTGGGGCGCACGGAAAAGCCCTCCCGTCGGATGCAGTCCGTGGCAGAAGGGCCTGGATTCGTTTCAGATTCACTTAGATGGGATCAGGTCCTGATGCCGAATATCCCCGCGGCGGTTTCCCAGAAGATTTTCCTCCGATAGCTCTCCGGCACCTCCATCTCCTCCAAGGTCCGTTTGTAGTCGTTCATCACGTCCGCCATCCATTCAACGGCCACATCGGTGCCGAAGACCAGCTTCTCAAAAGGATGCTTGCCTCCGTGCGCCCCATAGGGATGCCCGGGCTTTTCCCACCAGAACAGGCTTCTGAGAAACGCGGCGTTCTTCTTCTTGAGCGTGGAACCGGAGAGGTCGAACCAAAGATTGTCGTTCCAGCGCGCGGACATGCTGGCCTCCTCGTACCAAGGATTCCCCAGGTGCGCTCCGATGATCTTCAGTTTCGGGAAGGTGCGCGCGATGTAATCGAGATAGATCGGCCGCATCCGGTTGGAGTTCTTGTCCAGCGCATAATCCATGTCCGTTCGGGCTACGATCCCCAGGTGAAACAGGACCGGCATGCCATAGGCCTGCGCCCGATCGTAGATCGCGAAATTCCGCTCATCGTCGTAGTTCTACCGGGGGTTGATCATTTTCAGTCCCGGAATGCCTCGTTCCCTCAAATCGTCCACCACGGTCGGCGGGTCGTATCCGAGACGCACCATCGCGAGGCCGATGAACCGATCCGGGGCCTCCGAAAGAGGATCCTGCAGCTCCCGCGACGAACCGATGAGACAGACCTTGTCGATCCCCAGCGTATCGCACTCCGTCAACAGATCCCGGACAAATCCCTTCCTCGGATCGAAATGTACGTGCGTGTCAATGACCATGTGCTTCTCCCTTCTTTGCGATGAGCAACGCCTCCTCCTGGGTTCCGTGGCTGCATAGGGGGCTATCCGTCCCACTCTGTGCAAAACGGAAACGTCTCATCCATCTGGGCATCCGACAGCTCCTTGATAAAGCGGGCCATGCGCGCCACCGTCAACTCGATATACTGCTCCCCCTTCTCCTTGGTGGCCTTCCGGGGATCTCCGACTCCCGCACTTCTCGTCAGCAGATGCCACGGCCGCGAGATCTGCGCCCACCCTTGGTTGATCGCCTCAAAGCGCGTGGGATGCACCGCGCCGTCGTCCATATCTTCCATCCGAACCAACTCCTCAAACAGAGCCAGACTCACGCTCGTCTCCATTTCATCCGCATGATCACCCGAGGCCTCAAAAACCGCATCATGTTCGTCCCCGGCCACCTTCCACCAATCCACCAAAGTGACAAACACCTTCGTGCGCCCGTATAAGGTCCTGAGCAGCCCCTTGAACTCGTTTCCGCCATGCCCGTTGAAAAGAACCACCTTCCGGATCCCGTGGTGTTCCAGAGACGCCAACAGATCCCCCACCACCGCGTCGAGGGTGGATTGATCCACATTCATGGTCAGCGGATATCCCAGTAAATTGCGATTCACCCCATAGGGCACGGTCGGAAGCAGGATGACGCTGGCCCCCTCCAGATGGGCTCGCTCGCAAGCCGAATCCGCCAGCATCCCCGCTTCAAAGGCATCCGATCCGTAGGGCATGTGCAGCGCGTGCGGCTCCGTGGATCCGATCGGCAGCACCGCCACCTCGTATTTCTGTTCCTTGACTTCCTTGTACGTGATCTCCTGCAATCGCCATGGCTTCGACATAGTGGGTCTCCCGTTTTTCGTGGTACGGTACAGGCGTCCCCGATTACCATTCCAGGTTCCCGGTTCTCTTCTATTCCTCATTCCCGCCCATCACAACCATCTCTCCAGGAATCGAAACGCCTCCTTCCCATAAAACGAGTGTTCCCCTTCGAAAATCTCCAACCCGATCCGATCCGCCGCATCGAAAACCCGGTAGATCTCCTGCGCCCTTCCAAAGGAAGATCGTGTCGCCGCCACCGGGAAAATGGGATCGTCGGTTCCAGACTCGACAAAAAACGGGCGCGGCGCGATCAATCCTGCCAGATCGTACATCTCCGCGGTTTGCAGCATCCCGGGCACATAGTTGCAGATGCAGTGCGAAATGCTCAAGATGCTGTCCCGAAAAGTGTTAAAATACCCGCTTACCACGGCCACCTTGATCCGACTCTCCAGCGCGGACGCAAAAAATGTGATCGTCCCGCCTCCGGAAATGCCCATGCATCCGATCCGTTCGGCGTCCACCTCCTCCCGCGTCTCCAGATAATCCACCGCCCGCATCACGTCCCACACGCGCCATCCCACCATCGTCTGGCCCAGTTGGAGGGCCGCTCCCGAGGCCGGCTGACACGACGAGTTCTCTGCCCCTGCCGCACGCGCTGCCTCGTCTCTGCGATGCCCGAACCCCAGCTGCTCCATCGCAAACGCCGTAAATCCGTGGTCCACGCACTGGAGTGCAAAATCGTTCTGATACTCTCCATATGCGTCGCGCATCGTGCCGTCCTCCCGGATCCCCACGATGTCGTCGCATCCCCGCCCGTGCCCCGGAAGGCAGATCACCGTCGGTCCCGGCGACCGGAACCCTTTTGGCACCAGAAGATGCCCGAATCCGCTCAGATGTTCCCGGCTCTCCCACACCACCGTCTCCCGCACATAGGTCGGGAACTCCCTCCGCTCGATCACCTCTGCTCCAAGCGGGGGCCGTTCCTGCGGAAATCCGCCCACCAACTCGGTCACCTTGGCACGCAGCCTGCGCTGCCAGGCCTTGGCCTCCGCAGCATTTCTGGCTCCAAACGCCAGTGCAGGCTGGTTTCCCGCTGCCAGGCTTTGAGAAAACAATAAGGTGTCAAACTGCCGATCTTCCATGTTTTTCTCCCTTTGGCTCTCCCGAAGAGATGAGTAGAGGATGGTGAATAGTGGGTGGTGAGTAGTGAGAGGTGAGTCGCGGCATCCCCCTCATTTCTCGCACTCTTCCTCTTCCCCGGTCCAAAACGTGCCCTTCTGCGCCCCCCTGTTCACGAACGATACAAGAAACGTCTCCACTCCGCACGGAGAAGAAGCTCCCTGCCCGAAGCATACAAATAGGACTGAGAGAAAACTCACCGCCGCCGCCAACCTGTGACCCAAAATAAAACTTGCCTTCCCGCACAAATTGGGCTATATTCTGAAACCCTCCAAATAAGGATATCCTCTGCACGACAATTCTTGCGCTTTCGTCCGCGGTGCAGAGCGTCTGGCGGGCGTTCCCACGCAGAACGTGGGAACGAGATGGAATTTCCCGTTTCACGCTCCATCCCAAGGAGACTCCCCTTGTCAACCCCACAGACATCGCACATCCAGACGATCGCGCTCATCGGAGTCGGCCTGATCGGCGGCTCCCTGGGATTGGCCCTCAAACGATCCCGAACCGGGTTGCGGATCATCGGGATCAGCCGCAAGGAGACCGTGGACGAGGCGCTGCGACTGGGTGCCATCGATGAGGGCGCCACCTATGAAAAACTGCCGGAGGTGATCACCAGGGCGGATGCCGTCTTCCTCTGCACCCCGATCCACCGGATATTGGAACTGCTCCCGGAGATCTCAAGGTTCTCCAAACCAGGAACGATCGTCACGGATGTGGGCAGCACCAAGGCCGAGATTGTTGCCCTGGCCGAACAGTTGTTTCCAGCGGACATTCCCTTTATCGGTGGCCATCCGATGGCAGGTTCGGAGAGCCGGGGGGTGCGGGCGGCCGATCCTTTCCTGTTTCAAAACGCGATCTACGTATTGACTCCGAGCCGGACGGCGCCTGCTGTGGCCACGGATCACTTGATGAATCTGGTGGAGGGGATTGGGGCACGGGTCGCGGTGATGGACGCCGCCACCCACGACCGGATCGCCGCGGCAGTAAGTCACCTGCCCCAGATGATGGCGGTGGCGCTCACAAGCATGGTGGGACAGTTGAGCGAGGAAAACCCGCTTTTTCTCAGAATGGCCGCCGGCGGATTCCGGGATATGACCCGAATTGCCTCCAGCCCCTATGAGATCTGGAAGGACATCTGCCGAACCA
Organism: Candidatus Latescibacterota bacterium; assembly: GCA_043804415.1. Classification (GTDB taxonomy): domain Bacteria; phylum Latescibacterota; class 4484-107; order 4484-107; family 4484-107; genus 4484-107. The sequence continues at coordinate 14,960 of JAZDJA010000129.1, forward strand.
ATGCCGGGCCCATAGCCAGGATGATAGACACTTACATAGACGGGCTGAAAACCATAGGAGCCCGGATCTCGGACGAATTACTGGAGGCGGATTTCACCTCAGCCAACGTGACGCGCGGCGTCATTCCGAGAGATTCCAAAGGTTTCCTCAGACCCCTTTTCGACGTGCTGGTGGTGGCGGAGGACCGGCCCGGAATGATTGCCCGGATCTCCGTGCCACTGTCCGAGGAGGGGGTGAACATCAAGGATATCGAGGTGCTCAAGGTGCGGGAGGATGAAGGGGGGACGCTGCGATTGGCTTTTGGCACAGCAGAAGCAGCGAGAAGGGCCGTTAACATCCTGAAGGGGAAAGGCTTCGATGCGAGAGTGCGCTGAGGTCAGCCTGCACCCATCGGATTCTGGAAGTGCGGTCCGTGCCATTTGCGCCTCAGGACTCTCTAAGGCCCCGGACCGCACAGGCCATATCCGCTTCTCCAAATACCGCAGTCCCGGCTATCAGGGCATTCGCCCCGGCCTCCCGAACAAGCGGCGCAGTACGGCTATTGATCCCACCGTCCACCAGTATTTGCGTACCCAATCCGTCCCCCGCAATCCATTTTTGCAGCGTGCGGATTTTCTCCAGCGCAGAGGGCATAAACGCCTGGGCGCCAAACCCCGGCCGTACGGACATCACCAGAACGATATCCAGCAGGCTCAGTAAAGGCCGGATCGTCTCCACCGGGGTCTCCGGGTTGAACGACAGACCCGCCTCCACATGCAGGCTCCGGATCGCCTCGATTTCCTCCACGGGCTGCCGACACGCCTCGATGTGAAAGGTCACCGCATTCGCGCCGCTTTCCACAAACCGATCTAGATAGCGCCCCGGTTCCTCGATCATCAAATGCACATCCAGATACATCGGCGTAAGCTTCCGAACCGCTGCCACCACCATGGGCCCGAACGTGATGTTCGGCACGAAATGCCCGTCCATCACATCCAGATGCAACCCATCCGCCCCCGCCTCCTCGGCCCGCCGCACCTCGCGTTCCAAACATCGAAAATCCGCCGCCAGTACCGAGGGGAAAATCCTGACCATCCTCCTCCTCCTTTCCCGCGCTGCCCGGATGCTCCTACCACTTTAACCGTTCCCGCAGTTTTTTGACCCGAGCGCGACTGAGCGGCAATTCGCTTGCCTTTTCATCGTTCATCTTCAGCCGATACGTGCCGGCAAACCACGGAATGATCTCCACGATGCAGCTCAGGTTGACCAGATAACTTCGATGGACGCGAAGGAAGGTTTGTGGATCCAGATCGGATTCCAGGGCATCCAAGGTGCGGTAGCTCGTGATCTCCTCAACCCCATCCGTTGCGATGCACACCACGCCGTCTGAGATGCGTGCATACACCATATCCCCGACATCAACCGGGAAAAGACGCCCATCGCGCCGGACGGATAGGCGGGACAGGCTTTGAGGACGGAGGTCCAGAGCGCGAAGCAGGTGGCTCAATTGCCCAGAAAGATCCATCCGGGCCTCGGTCTGCTCCCGAACCCGGACCATTGTCCGCTGCAGCCGGTCCTGGTCCACGGGCTTGAGCAAATAGTCCAGCGCATTCACCTCGAAAGCTCTGAGCGCATACTGATCGTAAGCCGTGACAAAAACAAGGATGGGTGGCCGGCCCTGAAGGATCAACTCCTGAACTACCTGAAAACCGTCCATGCCGGGCATCTGAATGTCGAGAAACACCAGATCGGGCGCAGTCCTTTCGATGAGTGCGACCGCCTCTGCTCCATGGGAAGCCTCCCCCACGATCCGCATCTCGGGGAACGCCGTCAACTGAAAACGGAGTTCCTCCCGTGCCAGGGGCTCATCGTCCACGATGATCGTCCGGATCTCCATACGTGCAACCTGCCGGTGATTGGTGAGAGGTGAGAGGTGAGTGGTGAGTCGTATCGCGCCATTCCCACCTTCGCGTTTTACGTTTCACGTCCTACGTTTTGCGTCTATCTACTCCATCCCGTCTTGCGCCAACGTGCCCTCGAAAATCACTTCCGCGTTCCCCTCCAAATAGACCTCCTGAAACTTTTCTCCCTCAAGATCGAAATACACGGTCAGGGTTAGACCGCTTCGAGTGATCGCCTCCACGGGGGACTCCAATCGGCCAAGAAGCGCGCCTACCAGCGCGGCTGCCACCGTACCGGTTCCGCAGGCAAGGGTTTCATCCTCCACGCCCCGCTCGTACGTGCGGATCTTCAGGTGACCGGGATCGACCACCTGCACGAAATTGGCGTTGGCTCCTCCGGGGGCAAATGCTACGTGCTCCCGAATCTTCCGTCCCAGCGTCGGCACCTCAATGTCGTCTATGCGGTCAGCGAGGAGTACCACATGCGGCACGCCCGTATTGATGAAATTGACGGTCAGTTCGTTTGCGTCCATCCCGATCTCGAACTGGAGCCGGATATCCTTGGGCGGAACCATCTGCAGCCGCACGCGCTCCCCGATAACCTCCGCACGATGGCATCCGGCCAAGGTTTCGAAGCACATCTTTGCACCGGCGATTTTGTTCAGATACGCATAGCGGGCGATACAACGCCCGCCATTTCCACACATCTCCGCCTCCCCGCCATCGGCATTATAATAGCGCATCCTGAAATCCGCGGACGCCGCTTGCTCCACGAATAGCGCGCCATCTGCTCCCACACCCAACCTCCGCGCGCAGACCCGGCGAACAAATGCCGCGCGCTCCTCTGGAATGCCGCCTCTGCGATTGTCGAATACCACGAAATCGTTTCCAGCGCCGGACATTTTGGTAAATCTCATATGTGACATGGAATCGCACCTCATAGATCGGTTTCTGCTGCGAAGAGGCTTAGTCGTTGGGCAATAGGCCCATACCGCCCCCATTGCTCATGACTTATGACTTATGACTTAGACTGATGACTGATGATTGATGATTGATGACTTATGACTTATGACTTATGACTTACGACTGATGATTGATGACTGATGACTGATGATCTGACTTTCCTCTCCCCGAATCAAATCTTCAACGCGTTCCCGCTCCCGAATCACTGTAAATTGGTCGTCTGCTGCCATCACCGCAGCCACTCTCGGACGGGAGTTGTAGTTGGAGGCCATCGAAAAACCATACGCGCCTGCGCTCATCACCGCGAGCAGGTCTCCCCGTTTGAGTTTCTGGATCTGGCGGTCTTTGGCGAAAAAGTCACCGGACTCGCAGATCGGCCCGACCACATCCGCCACGATGGATTCGTCGTCTGTGCGGGCCACCGGCCAGAGGTCGTGATAGGCATTGTAAAGACTGGGTCGCATCAGATCGTTCATTCCGCCGTCTGTGATGACAAAGGTTTTCCGCTCGGTTTCCTTGACGTAGAGCACCCGCACCACCAATATGCCCGCATTCCCCACCAGAGATCGTCCCGGCTCGAAGATCACCTTCAGTCCAGTGAACTTGAGGGCAGGCAGTACGGCCTCCATCCATTCGAAGGGCTGCGGCGGATTTTCCTCGTGATAGGGAATGCCCAACCCGCCTCCTATGTCTATGTACTGAAGTCGGATGCCTTCGCGCTTTAGAGATGCCACCATCAAGGCAAGTTTTTCGGCGCTCTCCACAAAAGGAGCAACGGTGGTGAGCTGCGAACCGATATGCGCGTCAATGCCGAGAACCTGAATGTGCGGAAGTCCGGCAGCCAGTGCAAACGTTTCGATCGCGCGCGCAGACGAGATGCCGAACTTATTTTTCTCCAGTCCCGTCGAGATATACGGATGCGTCTTGGGGTCCACATTGGGATTGATTCGCAGCCCCACCGGAGCGGTCTTCCCCATCCCCCCGGCAATCTCATTGATCGTCTCCAACTCCTGTACGGATTCCACATTAAACGTGTAAATGCCCTGCTCCAAGGCATAGCGGATCTCCGCATCGGTTTTTCCCACGCCCGAATACACGATCTTCTCCGGTGGAAACCCGGCTGTAAGCGCCTTGAACAACTCTCCGCCGGAGACAATATCCACCCCAATGCCCTCCCCGGCCAGAAGTCGGAGAATCGCCAGATGATCGTTTGCCTTCATGGAATAACACGTCAGATGCGGCGTGTCCCCGGCCGCCCGGTGAAGACTGGTACAATGCCGAAGCAGTGTCTTCTGACTATACAGGTAAAAGGGGGTTCCCACCTTTTCTGCCACGTCCCGGACCGCTACATCGTCGCAATAAAGCGCGCGATCCCGATACTGGAAATAGTGCATACATTCTCCTCACAAAAACCGCCGCGCGAGCTCCCCGCAAAAACCATGGAGTGGGGGCACCTCGCACGATCTGGTAGGTCTAGCCGTTCTTGTCCGATCTGGACGACCACAGGGCAGGACAGACAGGAATGTCTGTTCCACCAAATTCCCGCAAAGAAAACCTCTCCGATGGGATGGATTCGAATCATGACAGGAACAAAACCATGTTGCCGCGGTCAACAAAACAGCCCCGGATCGTTTCTCGGGCTTTTGCAGGAACGTCAAGGGACAAGCGGCTTCCCGCCCCCCATGGAAACTAAGCGTGCGCGGAGATCAGTTCGTTCATAAACCGAACATACCCCGGAAAAGCCACATCGGGCGCTTCGATTTCAGGATGCCATTTCCGCTCCCACTCCAGAGTCAGATACCCGTCGTACCCGCCCTCTTTGAGTACGCCATAGATCTCCTCCAAGGGAAGATCCCCCTCGCCGATCAGGCATAGCGGATGGTCGTTGCCGCAGGTGACAGAATCCTTCCAATGCGTATACCGAATCCACCTTCCGAGCGTTTGCCAAGTCAGAGAGGGCAGCTCTCCCATGGTCCGGTAGGGGTGGTGAATGTCCCATACAATGCCCACGGAATCCGAGTCTGCGAGTTCCATGAGCATCTTCAGGTGCACGCAACCCGTCCAGGCATCGTGGGTTTCCAGAAGAAGGGTCACCTGATGATCTCGCGCGATGGCGGCCATGGCCCTGAGGTTTCTGCCTGCCCGCTCGATGGCCTGCCCGCGGGGAAGATCTCCGATGTCGCCCCCGAAGATCCGGATGAAACGCGTCCCGAAAAACCCACACATCCGCGCATAGGCCCGGACCTCTTCCAGATGTCCGGCCTGTTCCGCATCCGTTCGGCTGAACATCCGGGCAGAACTCGAGAAACAAGGGATTTCAAGCTGCGCATCGGCAAATCGCTGCGCGGTCTCCTGCGCCCGGATGGTGAATTCCGGGAGTTTGAAAAGAGCCAGTTCGCCGAGATATCCCCGAAAGTCCACGCCGTCAAATCCGTAGGCCACCGCCCTGGAAAGGATGGTATCCATGTCCCATTCCAGACACCCCAGCGTGGTAAACGCCAGCTTCACGAGTTGCTCCTTTCATGCCTGCTACGCCCCCAAGGCCCCCAGATCCGTGAGGACAGCCTCACGGATCTACCCCTTCCATTTTCCCCTGACAAATCACGAAGGAGGAAGCCATCGCCTGGCGCTATAGCTCTTCCGGCTTCACAAAAGGCTCGCCCGGTACGCGATGGCCCGCTTGGTCCAACACATCGATAACGCGCTGAAAAGAAAAAGGTTCCTCATGGGGCGATGCGCTCCACCGGGAATCGCGAGATACGGATTCCTCTTCCTCGCCGAGGATGTCCGTTTTGGGGAAATATCCGCTCTCCTGCAACCGCCGCAATAGGGTGGGATATTTCTCGCGCGGCACGATGAGCACCGACGGCGATAATTCCCCTTTGATGAAAGGCGCCAGCTTTTCGCTCGCCTTGATCTCATCCGCCAGTTGGGGAGTTTGGGTGCACAGCAGAAACGCACTCCGAAACTCGATCTCACCGAATCGCTCCGCCCAGTCGATAATGGAATACCGCAGATTTTGAGGCAGGGGCACTTTGGAGTATGTCTCCAGGAAAGAGATCATCTCCTCCGCCTTCATCCCGCGCTCCGCCGCCCGGTACACCGAGTCCCGCCCGATACGATAGGTCAGCATCTGGTCCACTGAGACCAGATCCGAAAAGCGCTCGAGCTGATGGCGCAGTTTGAGCTCCAATACCCTCGGAACGAGGATCTCGAAATTGGGCTGCACAAAAAACTCCGCTACGTCGGGTTCGGCCTCCTCCGGACATTCGTCCAAAAGCACGGCTCGTCCCATCCGAGTCAGCGACACGCTCATCGCCTGATCCACGACCTCGTTGTCCAGCCCCACTACCCCCAGCCAGTAAAAGTCCTGCATGATTCTGTGCACCCACTCCCTTCCCGATGCAGGACCTCCTGCCTCTGTCCCACCCCCCCCAAAGCCGTAATGCCCGATCGTCTCCGACAGATCAGAAAGCCGCACCGCCTGATTGGAAGGCCAGGAGCGCACCATCTTGATTATGACCAGAAGGAGGAAAGGATTCCACCGTCCGGAAGAGAGGGTGTGGAGGAACAGATCCCGCACCTTGTCCCGGTCCGATAGTTCCAGCCACTTTTCGAATCGCCCGGTTGCATGCAAACGCCCTCGGTCGCGCGCTACAAGATTTCTACTCGTACTATACCCCGCGATAATCCCGAAGCGCGGCGGATAGTCCATTTCATCCGTATCAGGCAGTTCTTCCCGGATCTCGAAACGTTCCAAAACCCTCCGCACCGTCCGTCTGTACAGGTTGCCCTGCCCCGTTAAGGCGATTCCATTATGATCCACCCACGAGAGGAAGACAAACAGATCCCGAACCAGCGCCAGACCACTCTCCCGCACGTCCGACCCTTTTGGAAGATGCGCCAGGGCGCTCCGGATCCCTTCTTCTGCACAGTCGGATAACCCCTCCCGGATGTCCTCCGGCATCACGTACCACTCCGGTCTCCCCCGCCACCCAACCGCATAGGCCAGCCCCATTCGGACCAGTTCCCGCATCGCCTGGGCAGTCCCCTCCTCGTTGGTGAGTCCTCGGGGACCGGCCAAAACCAGCCGCATCAGTTCCCGCTGCTCAAGCGGGGGCAGGCGCCTCATCAGCCGCTTGAGAAAAGAACGGTCAAACAGCTTGAGATCAATCTCATTGACCAGCTTCTCGAGCAGCTTTTTTCCAGGCTTGATGCCGATCTGATCGGCAATGCCCTGAAGCGACGCCAGCGGCAACGCTCTCAGATAGGCTCGCAGAACCATCTCACTCCCTTCGGGGAATAGGAGAGAACGCCCTCATAACCCAACGTGGCGGTGGGAAATACCAACGCGCGACGAGCGGAGTTCCACGGATGGACACCGCCACTCCGGTAAAGGGGCTTTCTGTTCCCGAACAGGTTTTCCGAAACTTGAAAAATACCATCTCTCGTGCCTTTTGTCAAGGATAAAAAAACATCGAATCCCTGTCAAACCCGACCGATCCGCCCTGAAAAAGTGCTTGCCCTTTGGGGAAAAAAGTGGTATCATAGCACGACTTGGAGAAAATGGGGACCACGAGGAAACTTCCCCTCTCCAAAGCGATCCGTCCAACCGGAGGGGGGAGCTTGGTTTCCCATCGGGCCAGTCAAGAAAAGTCTGCTGAAGCTGCAGGGCGGACCAGCCAAGCGCGAAGTCGCCACCTGACCCAGAGAGTGGGCCATCGGAGAAGAGTCGAGCAAGAAGGACATCAGAAAGGGAAGAACATGCGGCGAGCATTATGGATACCAGGCGTGCTCCTCATCCTGAGCCTGGCCGGTCCGCAGATCTGCGCTCAGGTCAACGCTCCTGTCGGGGACGTGAATACCCCCGAGCATCGCGCGTTCCGCTTTGCGTGGGGACTTCACGAGGACGGTTCCTATACCTTGGCGGTTTCGGAGCTTCGGGAGTTTGTGGCGAACTATCCCGACAGCCGCTGGAATCCAAGCGCCCGCTTCCTGATCGGCGAATGCTATTTCCGCTCCGAGCAATACCAACAGGCGCTCAAGGCCTATCGGAGCTTCCTTGAGACATGTCCGACGGACAAGCTCACGGACGATGCCGAGTGCCGCATCGGTCAGTGTCACTTCCGGATCGGAGAATACCCCAAGGCCATCGACGCGTTCGACCGACTGCGAAAGCGCCATCCGAAAAGCGAACTGGTGGCCGACGCGCTGCACTGGACCGGAGAGTCCCACTTCAATCTTGGCCAATTCGAGCAGGCGATCGAGGCGTATCAAGAGGTCACTGCCAACTACCCCGAGAGCGAAGTCGCCGAATACGCGCTCTATTCGCTCGGATGGACCCATCAGAAACTCGGCCACAGCGACGAAGCAATTCAGGCCTATCGGCAGGTCTCCGAGAGGCATCCGGACGGAGAACTGGCCACAACCTGTGGGTTTAAGATGGGCGAGGTGCTCTACGCCAAAGGAGCCTACGAAGCAGCCATCGCCGCCATGCTCCGCGTGGTGGATAAAGTTGATGAAGAAGATCTGATCGTCAAGGGGTATTTTCTGATCGGCGAATCCCGCTACCAGCTCGGGCAGTATGCCTTAGCCCGCAAGGCCTACGCGGTGGTCTCCGACGAATTTCCAAAATCCCCCCTGGCCCCTTCCGCTCAAAACGCCATCGGCTGGAGCTATCTCCAGGAGAAGAACTACCGCGCGTCGGCCCGGGCGTTTCAGGACATGATCGAGCGCTTCCCCGACTCCGATCTTTCTGGGGAAGCCTATTTCCAACTCGGATCCGTCCGGAAACAACTGAAGGATTTTGAAGGCGCACTGGATGCCTTCCGCAAGGTGCATCTCGATTTCCCCAGGACCGACTCGGCCGATGATGCCGCGTATGAGATCGGGATGCTGCTTTTTCAAAAAGCCCGCTATGGCGATGCGATCGGGCGGTTCCGGGAGGTCATTGATGAGTATCCCGAAAGCGAGCTTCTTCCGGACGCTTATGCCATGATCGGAGAGAGCGAGCTTTCCTTGGATCACTATGAGCGCGCCGCAGAATCCTACCAGCTCGTGGCAGATCGCTACCCCGAATCCGGCCCGGCCCCCAACGCGCGTTTTCAGTTGGGCTGGTGCCGTTTTCGATTGGGACAAACAGCGAACGCCCTCCGGATTCTCACCTATTGGATCGCGCACTTCCCGGATCATCAGCTCGCGCCCGAAGCGCATTTTTTGATCGGCGAAGCACACTATCGTCTTGGAGAATACGACGAGGCGGAACGGGCATACGCCACGCTTTTGACCAAGCATCCTGAGAGCAAACGAGCGCTTGAAGCCTTGTATGGCCGGGGTTGGGCGGCTTTCAAGTCGGGAAGATTCGGGGAGGCGCTTGCAAGCTTTGACTCGGTGGTGCGCCAGGCTCCCCGATCCGCACTGGCTCCGGATGCGCAATTTCGTGTGGGGGACTGCTACTTTAACCTGCGCGACACGGACAAGGCCATAGACGCCTACCGCACTGCGGCAGATCGCTATCCCAAGAGCGTCTTTGCCGCCCGGGCGCTCTTTCAGATCGGACAGAGCCAGTTCCGAGCCGGAGCCTTCGAAGAGGCCATTTCAAGTTACAGATCCCTGCTCGCGCGCTATCCAGCATCCGAATATGGAGATGAAGCGCTCTATCGCATCGGGCGCTCCTATTTCCAGCGGGCCGAGTACCTGCAGGCCATCCCCGAATACCGCGCAATCGTTGCCATGGACCCGCCCTCGGACTTGGCGCCTCAGGCTCAATATGAGATCGGCGACGCTTACTATAACCTCGGTCAGCTCAATAACGCCATCGCGGGATACAAAAGGGTCGTCTCGAAGTATCCCGAAAGCGACCTGGTGGACGACGCCATCAACGGAATCCAGTGGTGCCATCTCGCCACCGGAGACGTCCAGGCCGCCATCGCACTTGCGGACAGCTTCATCGCAACCCGTCCGGAAGGGGAGATCGCCGAAAGTCTGCAATTGCGCAAGGGGGATTTGTATTTCAATCTCAAACGCTACGACGATGCCATTCGCGAGTTCTCAGAGGTGATGTCCCGCTATCCCAGGAGTTCCCTGATCCCACAGGCCATCTATTGGATTGGGATGGCACACCTGGAATCAAACCGATGGCAAGAAGCTGAATCCGCGTTCTATCAGGTGGTGGCAAGCTATGCGGAGAATCCCTTGGCCGCAGATGCGCTTTTCAAGATCGGAGAACACCGTCTTGCAGCCGGAGAAACCTCCCAGGCCATCGAGCCTTTTAAGCAGTTGATGCGCCAGTATCCGACCAGCGAGCTCGTGCCCGATGCCGGGGTTAAGCTGGGGCTGGCCTATCTGGATGGGGGGCGATCCGAGGAGGCCAGGCAGGCTTTTGGGCAGGTCATTACCCAGTACCCGGAGAATCTGATGGCAGCCTACGCCAGGTTGGCGCTTGCCGACGTCGCTATTCAGCAGGGCCTGTTTCCGGAGGCGATTGCACTTGCCACCGCGATCATCGAGACCCGAACCGATGAACCGGCCGCACGCGGACAATATCTCTTGGGGGAGGTCTCCTGGGCGCAGGGGGATATCCAGAACGCACTGACGAATTATCTGAAAGTCAAGTATATCTATCCCAGCTATGAAATGTGGGTGGCTCCGGCACTTTTGAAGGCAGGGGCCTGTTACGAGAAACTGGGGGAACCGCAAAAAGCACGAAAGCTCTATGATGATCTGCTCACACGGCACAGCAAGGATGAGATCGGACAGGAGGCGCAGCGGAGGAGGAAGGCACTAAACGGAAGGTAGAAAGACGCCATGCTGAAATCCTATCTGAAAAGAATAGCCGAGATTGCTCATCAGGGAGATGCCAGGGAAGAGAGCTATTATTCTGCCCTTGAGACGTTGCTCAATGAATACGCCGAATCCGCGGGCAGGGGAAATATCCACGTAACCACGCTGCCCAAGAAGACCGAAGCAGGCAATCCGGATTTCAGAATCTGGGACGGGACACAGCACATCGTAGGGTATATGGAGGCCAAGGCTCCCACAGTGGAGTTTCTGGACCCGGTAGAAACATCGGAGCAGCTCAAACGCTATCTGCACACCTTCCCCAACGTGATATTGACCAACTTCTTTGAGTTCAGACTGTATCGAAATGGCAGCCTGACAGACAAGGTGCTTATCGGCAGATCCTCCATTGTGCATCGTCTTGGCGGCATCCCACCAGTCGAAAAAGAATCCGATTTCTTCAAACTCCTCGATACCTTCTTTTCCTTCTCCCTGCCCAAAGTCTATAGCGCCAAAACCCTGGCCGTGGAATTGGCCAAGCGGACCCGTTTTCTCAAGGACGAGGTCATCGCCCAGGAGCTCGAAGCAGTAGATCAGACATTCTTGTCTGACCGCGGCCGGACTGACTCGGACCGCTCCGACTGGCCTGACCATGGGGAAAAACAGACCGGAACATCTGTCTTACACGGATTCTACGAAGCGTTCCGGAAATATCTCATAGGCGGACTTTCCGAAGCAGAATTTGCCGATCTGTATGCCCAGACGATCACGTACGGCCTTTTTGCGGCCCGCACCCGCTCGGAGGGTACGTTCAATCGAAAACTGGCCTACGACAACATTCCCCACACCATCGGCATTTTGAGGGATGTATTCAAGTTCGTTTCACTGGGTGACCTTCCCCAGCAAATGGAATGGGTGATTGACGACATTTCGGAAGTCCTAGCCGTCACGGACGTGAAGAACATCCTGCGCAAATACTTTCACGAGGGCAAGGGCAAAGACCCGATCGTCCATTTTTACGAGACCTTTCTAGCGGAATACGATCCGCACACGCGGGAAAAACGCGGTGTCTACTATACGCCGGAACCCGTGGTTTCCTATATGGTGCGATCTCTACACCAGGTGCTGAAGCAACGCTTCGATAAAACGGACGGATTTGCGAGCACGTCCGTTACCGTCTTGGATCCTGCGGCGGGAACGCTCACCTTTTTGGCTCAGGCCGCCCAGTTGGCCGTGGAGGAATTTGTCAGCAAATATGGCAAAGGCGGAAAAGAAAAGATCATCAAGGAGCACATCCTCGAAAACTTCTATGCCTTTGAACTGATGATGGCCCCTTACGCCGTAGGCCATCTAAAGATGTCCTTTCTCCTGGAAGAATTGGGATACAAACTACAAGAAGAGGATCGGTTCAAGCTCTACCTCACCAATACGTTGGAGATGGAGGAGTTGGCTTACATTGAGATTCCCGGAATGGCTTCGCTCTCTGAGGAATCCCACTTGGCAGGCAAGGTAAAGAAAGAGCAGCCTGTTTTGGTGATCCTCGGTAATCCACCGTATTCGGGAATATCTACAAACAAGGGCGATTGGATTACCGGACTGATTGAGAATTACAAGTACGTAGATGGCAAACACTTTGGTGAGACAAAGCATTGGCTTCAGGACGATTACGTCAAGTTCCTCCGTTTTGCTCAATGGAAGATAGACGAAGCAGGCGAGGGTGTACTGGGATTCATCACCAACCACAGCTATCTGGACAATCCGACCTTCAGAGGGATGCGGCAATCCCTGATGAACAGTTTTGACGAGATGTATATCCTGGACCTGCACGGCAACAGCCTGAAGAAGGAACGATGTCCTGATGGTTCCAAGGACGAGAACGTCTTTGACATTCGCCAGGGAGTGGCGATTGCCATTTTCATAAAGAACCGGCATAAACCGGTAGGTCAGACATTCCTGTCTGACCAATCCGATATGGAAACACAAAATGTCCCAGTAGGTCAGACATTCCTGTCTGACCAGTCCGACATGAAAACGCAAAATGTCCCAGTAGGCCAGACATTCCTGTCTGACCAATCCAACATAGAAACGGAAAATGGACCGGTGGGTCAGACATTCCTGTCTGACCAATCCGTCGAATCCCTGTCTGGAGAAGGCGACCACAAAATTCTGCCCGCACAGGAAAATGAACTGCAGACGACAAGAAGACATCTCCCCCACTGGACACTGGAGGGTTCCACATACTACGTAACATTCAAGACAGCCCGTGGACTTGAGGGAACCCCCACTCTCCTATTATCCATCGAAGAGCAGAAGCTCGTTTTGGAGCATATACGGGAAGGCCACGGGGAATTCTACACACTTGCTGCGGCTGTTGTGATGCCTGATCATGTGCATATGATTTTGACGCCAAGGGATGATTATGAGTTGAGCAGGATAATGAAGGGCATCAAAGGAGTTTCGGCCAAGAAGGTCAATCTGTGTAGGGTAGCGGGGACAGACAAGAATGTCTGTCCTACAGGTTCTTTATGGCAGGATGAATCCTATGACAGGATCGTGAGAGATGAAAAAGAGTTCAGGGAGAAATTGGTCTATATGTCTAACAACCCTGTCAAGGCAGGACTGACAGATGATCCTTGGAGCTATCATGGCTGGTATTGCAGCGAAGGGTTTGACAGGGAGGAGAGGCAGG
>JAZDJA010000130.1:0-28628 GCA_043804415.1 Candidatus Latescibacterota bacterium
ATGGAGCAGTCTGAAGAGTGGCTGACCGGCAGGCGCTATCTGGATATGAGTCTGCTCGAGGAGATCGACCGGCCTCCCATCCGGGTGACTGGAACTGACTGACTGGTGTACTCTTTCCTCGGATTGACGATTTTACAGACAATTTAGGACTTGACCCCAGCCGTCCGCCCCATGCTGCCAGCGCGACACCCCGGAAACGACCTCTTTCCCGATTCTTGCAGACATCACATAGAGCAGATCCTGCCCGTCCGGGATCGCGTTGGTGACAAAATTACCCACCAGATCCCACTCGGAGAGAAGCTTCTCCCATGGCACGCATTCCTTCCCAAAAATCCGAAAAGCTTCTCCGTCGTACGCAAACTGAAACAGTTCCGCATAGAATCGGGTATACTGCCGATAGTCGTAGTTCCCGGCATCATCGAGATCGTGTCGGAGCGCACTCCCGATGCCAAACCCCGTGCCCGCATGGGGATGGGGCGAGCAATCTGCCAGCTTTGCCCCAAGCGGCACAAAACCGCCGAGAACCGGTCCCTTCCGTAAGAGAGACGACGCATCCATCTCGTAGCGCGAGAGCGGGATCGCACGGTCCGAGGAAAGTGCTGCAAGGTCATCAAAGAGCACGATGTCCGATCCGATTTCAAAGTCAATGCTATCCGTGCCATCCCTGCGGATGTTGCAGAAAAGGCCCGCCAGTTCAGGTGTTACCTGAAACGGAAACCGCAATCCATACCGCCACACCTCATCGGGCGGGGTGTCCGGCGGGATGGCCAGATGTAAGCTGCCTCGGGTGATACTCGTTATGCCTTTCATGGGGGTCCTTCCATAAAGATGTGGCATGCAGGAAACAGAGCCCATTGTCCTTCCCACCTGAACGCACCCGATGAGAGGGAGCGGCTCCACATCCCAAGGAAAAGATCTGTGCAGTCTCCCTTCAGGATGCAGAAAGTGGAAGAAGGAGGGCACATCGACGCATTGGCCCCTTTCTCCTCTTCTCACTTTCCCGTTTCTTCCCCGTTCAACCGTCGGGGACTTCACTTGCCATACTTCTCTTTGGGGACCCGGTACTCAGCAGTGAACGCCATGTTGGGAGGAAGGGTCATCAGTCCCCCGGTCATCTCGCTGCGCCTGCCCATCATGGCTTCGGGGGGTTCATTTACGCGGTCCAACTCGGCGTCGGTGATCGGTAAGGTATAGCGTACCCTCGGAGAAAACGCCTGGAACTGTTCGGCATAGGCGGCGCATGCGTGGTTGCCGTGCCGACCGTCTTCGATCTCCGCGCGCTTACGCGCATAGGCACCCCCGTAATACTGGCTGGATATGGCGTCTAAGGCCTGCACTTTTTTGTCAATGACGTCAGTGATATCCACGTAAAGATCCGCGCGGTTGGTGCTGGCGTACTCCAGACTGTTGTTGCCCATGTAGGCCATCGGATTCATAAAATAGATCGACGGTACCACATGCCGCTCCTGTCTTCCCCGCCCGACGCCCATCGCGACCTGCCAGGCATAGACGGTGGCCTGCCCGATCGTCCCGTGCATTTTCAGGCCGCCGGTCTCGTACGGGTGATGCGCGATCAGGATATCCGGTTTCACCTCGCGGATCATCGCGGCGATGGCCTCTATCTTGTCCTGCGTGACGAGGATGTCGTCGTCCTCGAAGCCCAGATCGCGGATGTCGTCGAATCCGAGAATTCGGCAGGCCCGGCGTACTTCATCGAGCTTCTCTGCGACCGCCTCTTTAACCCGTTTCTCGACGTCGAATTCGGCGCCCGCCATCCTGCGCTCTTCCTGCAATCCCCAATGATGGGATCGCACGCCGGTTGTGGCGAGCACCACGGTTACGCGATCGCCTTGGGCCACGTGATGTGCCAGGGTGCCACCGGCCTGGTCAAAGCTGTCCGCCGGGTGCGTGGCTACGAGCATGATGTGAACGGGACGACTGGCCATGAAAGACTCCTTCTCTTGCGAATCGATTGGGTGATGACGGTTGTTCCCAGAATGACGGGGAGTCCTGGACTTCTTTGCCCAAACACATGCGATCAGATGGTAGGATACGGACCTGCCGATGCCCCCCCCTCGCGGAACCTCAGCATGCCCAGCAGATGCCCGACTTGCTCAATCGCGCGGTGCCTAATGCGGAGAGGTCTCTTCCTCGAATGAAAACACGGAACGATCACCGTGACCTCTCCGAATCTCCGATGGTGCCACCTTCCCGTCCTCTCCGCACTCCCCTGTCAGCGCGAATCTATTCGTCATACTTTTCCTTGGGCACCCGGTACTCAGATGTGTAGGCCATGTTCGGCGGGAGCGGCATGAGTCCTCCCACCATTTCGCTGCGTCGCCCCATTCCGGCTTCGGGAGGCTCATTGCTGCGGTCCAGTTCGGCATCAGTGATCGGCAAGGAATAGCGTACCATCGGAGAGAAAGCCTGGAACTGTTCGGCATAGGCTGCGCATGCTTGGTTGCCGTGGTGGCCGTCTTCGATCTCCGAACATTTGCGCGAATAGGCCCCCCCATAGAACTGGCTGGAGATATGGTCCAAGGCCCGTACTTTTTTGTCAATGACGTCGGTGATGTCCACATAAAGATCCGCGCGGTTGGTGCTGGCATATTCCAGACTGTTGTTTCCCATGTAGGCCATCGGATTCATAAAATAGATCGAAGGTACCACATGCCGCTCCTGTCTGCCTCGTCCCACACCCATTGCGACCTGCCAGGCATAAACGGTGCATTGTCCGATGGTCGCGTGCATTTTCAGTCCGCCGGTCTCGTAGGGGTGGTGCGCGATCAGGATATCCGGTTTCACCTCGCGGATCATTGCGGCGATGGCCTCGATCTTGTCCTGGGTGACGAGGATGTCGTCGTCCTCGAAACCCAGGTCGCGGATGTCGTCGAATCCAAGAATCCGACAGGCCTGGCGCACCTCCTCGAGCTTTTCTTCGACCGCCTCTTTAACCCGTTTCTCGACGTCGAATTCGGCACCCGCCTTCCTGCGCTCCTCCTGCAATCCCCAGTGGTGGGATCGAATGCCTGTTGTGGCGAGCACGACGGTTACGCGATCGCCCTGGGCCACGTGGTGTGCCAGGGTGCCACCGGCCTGGTCAAAACTGTCTGCCGGGTGCGTGGCTACGAGCATGATATGAACGGGACGACTGGCCATGGGTACTCCTTTATCGGGTTGAAATGGATGATGACCGCCTCTAATGGAATCTGGAAATGACCGGATCCATTTGCCTGTACCTTGCCAATCATAGGGGATGTGGACGTATCGCGCGGCCACCGAGTTTTGGGGAAGGCTGCGTCATTTCGCACCAGGGAGGAACGGGTGTCAAAAGTGCCATGTGGGTATGGGCTTACCCCGGGACAGCACCTCCTCCACATAGCACCCCGTCTGTGGAGGGGGATAGGTGCTGCTCTCCACCTCTCCGTTGTCCACAATGCGATAGGAGAGCAGACTGTGCCACGCCCCGTCCTTCAGCCGAACAATGGCCGAATTGGGATGGTCGATGCGCCACCATGAGCCGCTCGGAGCCGGGCCGAACTCGGCCGGGAGATCGCGCGCGATCCGGCAGTCCTCAAAACCGGTACGGTCCGCGTTGAGTGGCCAGTATCCCAGCACCTCGCGTGTGCGCTCATGCGGGGTGCAGATTGGCAGCCAGAAACGGCGTGCCATCGGCTGCCTGGTTCAGGGAGACTGGGGATCGAGACCGACAGTCCTTTCGGTAGATCACCTGTTTCCAGGTCTCCCCATTGTCGGTGGAGCGCCATATCGCGGCGTCGAAGGCAATGCCGGGCAGGATACTGCAATCACTCCGGGCGGAAAAGAGCAGGCTCCCGTCCCCATCCCGAATCAGACTCGGCTCGCCCCACTGGGCCTGATCTCCCGTCACCGGAACGAAGGAAACCGGCCGCCAGCCATCTGCCCCATGTTGCCAGCGCGACACCCCGGAGACTCTGAGTGTACCCACCTTCGCCACCATCACATAGAGCAGATCCAGCCCGTCTGGAATCGCGTTGGTGACAAAGTTTCCCACCAGATCCCAATCCGTGAGCAGGTTCTCCCAGTGCTCGTAATCCTTTTTGAGAATGCGAAAACCCTTCCCGTCGTACCCAAACTGAAACCGTTCCGCGAGCACATTGGCGTCCTGCCGATAATCGTAGTTCCCGGTCTCATCGAGCCCGTGGTGAACCGAACCCGCCAAGCCAAATCCCGTGCCCGCGTGCGGATGGGGAGACCCATCGGTAAGTTTCGCGCCCAGTGGCACGAAGCCGCCTAGCACCAGGCCCTTTCGGACGATGTGCGACTTTCCGATTTCGTATCGGGAGATCGGCAGCGCTCGGTCGGAGGATAGTGCGGAAAGGTCATCAAAGAGCACCACGTCCGATCCGATCTCAAGGTCAATACTATCCGTCCCATCTCTTCGGATATTGCAGAAGAGGCCTGCCAAGTTCGGTGCCACCTGAAAGGGGAATCCCAATCCATACCGCCATATCTCGTCGGGTGGCGCGTCCGGAGGGATGATCAGATGGACGCTGCCTTTAGTGATACTCGTTATGCCTGTCATTTAACATCTCCCCTTTTTAGTGGGACACGGATCGCACGGATTACCCCGGATTTTGTAGCTTGACGGGCGCTTCGATCTGGAACCCCCCATCCTATTCCCATTCGCTCTCGAAATGATATGATCCCGAGGAGATCTCAAATGCGACGTATCCGCCTTCTGCCTTGCCGCCTGCAATACCCTCTACGCCATCGCGAAAGCCATCGTCCCATACCGTGCGACCGCTTTCCGTGATAGCCCCGCCAGCTGTACGAACGTGAACCGTCCCGCAGCTGTTGGGAGGAATGGCGACCTCCATGTGCAGAACACGGCCGTTCTTTCGCCACCCGGACGCGACTCGTCCTCGAATGGTATCCGTCTCAGCGCGAGCCCAATCAAGGTCGTCCGGCAAATACGGTCTGATGACGACGTGTTCGTAACCGGGATGGTTCTCGTCCGGGTTGATGCCCGCCAGCGTCCTGTAGAACCAGGTATCGATACTGCCCAGCGCGGTGTGGTTCAGTGAGCCAGTCCGATCCCACTGCTCCGGCAGACTCGTCATGTCGTTGCCCAGAAGGTGTTCCCAGCCGGGGAACCCGTGTGTGGTCGCCACCTTCCAGGCGATGTCGGGCCTGTCCTTGGCGGTCAGCGCGTCGAAGAGATACTTCGTGCCGATCAGGCCCGTTGTCAGGTGGCCGCCCTGTTTCTCCGCGATATTCTCGATGAGCGACTGCAAGACTGCGCCTTCGCAGCCTTCGGGGCAAATGCCGAAGATTAGCGGCAATACGATAGCCGTCTGCGTGTGGTCCCGGTACGTCCCGGTCTCCTCATCGCAGTATTCGCGATTGAACGCTCGTCCAATCTCGGCGGTGCGCTTGCGCCAGTGCAACGCATCGTCTGTCTTCCCAAGGACATCCGCGATCCTGCTCAGAACGACGCCGTCCAGGTAGTAGAACGCGGTGCTGATGGATGGGGGCATGCCTCCCTTGCCGCGGTGCTCCTCAGCGACGCTGAGATGATCCCCTGCCCAACACGGCTTCTGAATCCCGTCGTCAGCCTGTGTATCCAGGAAGCGCATGTAACGAACGAGACCGTCGTAGTGCTCCAAGAGGATGCCGGTATCTCCATAAGCCACGTACATGTACCACGGGATGAGAAACCACGCGCTCGACCACGGCAAGTCCTCCTCAATGCCGGGGCGTGGGGCGATCATTGAGATCCGCCCCCTCTCATCCTGCTGTTCCTTGATGTCCCGCAGCCACTTTATGTAAAAGCGTCCCATGTCTCGATTGAGGATCGCCAGTTCCGCTGTCACGTGCGCGTCGCCCAGCCATCCGAGTCGTTCGTCTCTCTGTGGGCAGTCGAGCGGTAATCCTTGCAGATTGCTCCGGAGCGACTGCATCGTGCACCGGTGGATGCGGTTAATGAGATCGTTTCCACATTCAAACGTCCCGATTGGCTCGCAGGCGGTGTGGACAAAACGCCCTTCGATAGTTTCGAGATCTGGCGTGCGGGGGTAACCCGTTATTTCCACGTATCGAAAGCCATGCCACGTGAACCGTGGCTCGTAAATTTCGATGCCTTCGCCCTTGAACGTGTAGCGGTCCGTAGGACGTGCCAGGCACAGGTTCGATACATCGACCATTCCGTCGTTATCTATCCATTCGGTGAAGCGCAGCGTCACCTCTGTCCCGCGCGCTCCTTCGGCCTTCAGACGCACCCAACCGGAGAAGTTCTGACCGAGGTCGTATACCCAGACGCCGGGTTGTGGCTCGGTAAGTGATATCGGCTGAATCGTCTCATGTGCCAGCACCGGTTCCAGCATCGCCGACACGAGTTTCCCGCCCGGTGGGGCCACGACGGTTGCCGTGCTCCAGTCATCGTCGACGAAGCCAGGTGTGCTCCAGCCCGGCGATTCCAGGCGAGCGTCGTAGACTTCTCCGCTATAGATACAGCCTGACACGATCGGTCCGTATGCAGATCGCCAGGTACCGTCGCTCGTCACCACGTCGCGTGTGCCGTCTGTGTGGTCAATATGCATCTGGCATATGGCACGTGGCGACCCGTACCACTGCATTCGCCAGCTCCACCACTCCTTTTTCGGGTTGAACCAGCCATTGCCCAGCATGATCCCCAGCGCGTTCTCTCCTTCGGACACGCTATCGGTAAGATCATACGTGTCATAGAGCACTTGTCGGCGATAGTGCGTCTTGGCCGGGGTCAAAAGACGATCCTCGACCCTATGGCCGTTCAGGTGGAGCTCGTAGTAGCCGAGGCCCGAGATGAACAGCCGCGCGCGTTGTACCGGTTTTCCGACTACAAATCGTTTCCGCAGCATTACCGAGCGTTCATCCGGTTCCACGTCGGAGAGTCGCGCCAGGTTCTCCTCGCTCCAGAACGGTTCCATATCGGGGACTGCCTCGTCCGGCGACCCGCGTCCGATCCAGCTCGCAGTCCAGTCGTTCCGGCTCAATAACGCGGTCGAAAACTCGGAGGTTTGCCCAAACGGAGATGGGGCACCGGTTTTGTCCCATACGCACACCGTCCAGTAGTAGTCCGCATCGCTCTGCAGGGGAAGGCCGGCGTATGGAACATGGGTGGACTGTCGCGACATGATCTTTCCGCTGTCCCACATATCGCCGATTTCGGCTCCCAGCCTACCACGGCTGGTGGCTACCAGGAGGCGATACGCGGTCTGCCCTTGTCCCCGCCTGGAAGATGACAAGTTGTCCGACGCGAGTTTCCACGAAAAACGAGGATTTGTGCAATCCACAGCAATCGGATGGGGGTCGTACTCCACGAGACAAGTTGATGGATGAACCATGTGCTTCTCCTTTCGTCGAGTCGATGCACAGTCAGGGCCACCGCTCCAGTCCTGTCAGCCCAGGGATCCGTTCTGAAGTGAATGCGCCAAATAGGGCGATGCGTTGCAGAGGCGATAAAACGCATCGTCTCCTCCGCGGAAGCCATGGGGTTGCTTTCAGCGCGCTGCTATTCCTGCGCCAAGGGGAGTGTGCCTGAGCCAATTCTGAGTGTGATTGGCCCGGTGTCGGTATTGCCGCCAGTCACGGGGTGGTTACATGAGGTGTGGAAAACGGTCGAACGTGATCGCAAAGCCCAGCCCAAATCACCCACGAAAGACGCAGTGCGGGCCCCGGTGGGTCTCGGCTGGATCACAGTTCGCTTGACCCACCGCTGCCAATGCCGTTTGTCCTTCCCAACCGGGACTCGCAATCGGCGCTTCGCTTTCACGCTGATCGGTTGTTCGATCGCCTCGGGGCTCTCGCAGACTCATCGGTTCACGTTGGTAGGGTCGCCACACATCCCACCCCACGGTTCCGCAAGCGCAAAGGCCTCCAGTCCAGAAAAAAGCGTCTGTCCATCTTCAACGAAGAAGCCGAGTTGTCCCTTCCGGTGATCGTAAACCGTGCGGGAAAACAGATGATGTCCGTCGAGATAGGCATCCAGCAGGTTGCCGTGCATCAACACCGTTACTTCATAGGTCTTGCCGCGCATCAAGCCAGGCACAGTCACCTCTGCCAACGGTTGTGCCGTAACCCACTCCATCGGGTAGCGCCACAGGCTCGCCGTATGCTTGTCCCAATCCAGTCGGAGCAAATACCCGCGCTGGCCTCTCTCGGAGGCGCGGAGGAGCAAACCAGCCGCTGTTCCTCCCTCCATGTGCAGATCACACCTCAGCCACAGATCGCCCGCGACCGCGTCAATCAACGCCCGCGCGGCCCCTTCCGAACTGGATCCAGAGAGGCTGGCGGACTGGTCCTGGGAACCGGTAGCCACTTCCCAATTTCCCGAGAACGTATCAAGCCCCGCAAACGTAGGAGCCCCCCCTATGGCGGCTCCCCGCACCTGGTCCAGCAGGGAGGGATAGTGCACCTCCAGAGATCCGTCCGGGAGGCTCTTCAGTTCCTGCACAGTGGCCGAAGCCCCCCCGTAGATATATCCACCGCTATACCAAAGGTCTCCCGGAGCGTCATTTTTCGCTTCCCTTTCCCAGGCGCCGGGAAGAAGGTAGTGGTGTTCGCCGTCTGAGAATTCTCTGGCGCCATAATGGAATCCCTGGCACAACACGTCCTGGGCGGTTCGACGATAGGGTCCTTCCAGTCGGTCGGCGACGCGATAGGAAACGTTGAACAATTCCCCGAAGCAGATCGTCAAATAATACTTTCCCCCCTCGTGGAAGATTCCCACCATCTCCAGCCCGCAGGAGAGACCGGGGGAGTAGAGCGGCGGTTTGAGCGTCCAGTTCTCCAGATCGTCGGAGGTGGCCCAGGCAATGCAGCCATTGAAGGCGGGCGTTCCCTTATCATCCCGGGTTGCGGCGGTTACAAGCATCACATACTCGCCGCCTATCGGGTCCAAGAATACGTAGGGATCCCGCCACGCACAGCCAGGCCCATCCCGATACCATTTCTCAGGCTTCAGGAAAGCCCGCTCGGGTTCTTTGGCCCAATGGATCAGGTCGAGGCTCCAGGCGCGCTGAATGACCGGGCTCGATTCCATCGGGTTGTAGAACATGTAGTACCGATCGGGCCCCCGAATGACGCTGACCGCGCCGAAGCCGTTCTCGTCATTGGAGCCTGGCGTTCCGGGCGTCAGTGCAAGCGGCTGGTCCTGCCAGTGTATCAGATCCGGGCTCGTTGCGTGCCCGATGGAGGTTCCGGGCAAACGGGGCGGGTCGTCGTTGCGTTTGGTCAGGTAGAACACATGATAGCATCCGTCTTCATAGAAGACTGTGCCATCGCTCATAAACCACCCCTCCGGCCTATAGTGGATGAATAGGCTGGGTCCGGACGGTGGTCCAAGTAGGCAAGGATTGCCGGTCCCTGTGCCCTCATGCGGCGCTTGTTCATCGTATGCCATTTCTGAATCCCTCCTGTCTGTTTCTGGGAGATAGACCACTTGGCCGAGCTTCCAGACAAGATCAAGTTCTTGTGCCCACCACGAAATACACCAAATACACGGAAGAGATGTGCTCTGCCCTGAAGGGTTTCTTTGCGTTCTCTGCGTCTTTGCGGTGAAAGCTTCGGTTCATTTTGCCCACCTGCTTGGCCCGGATTCCTGTAGGGCGTAATTCGTGAAATCTGCGCGATCCGTGTCCCACAATTCTTTTTTCTTGGAGCGACATGATTTTGGGCCACCCATCGGACAAACCAGCGGATCGCAACGCCGGTACACGACGATGCCGTCTGTGCGTATCGGCAGCCAGCCAAAACCCAAACCCCGGTTTTGATAGCTCAGCGGGTTCTCCGGAAGGAGCGGGTTCGGGATTCCGTGGATCGGGGCTACACCGAGACAGGGCCGGGAGACGGCCTGTCATGGATCAAATGATCAGAGACTGCGGCAGTCGGATTACAGGGGGCAAAGTAGGTCGCTTCGCCCGTCGGATCCGGGAACTCCGTGAACACCCATTCCAGATCCGGACAATCCGAAAGGTTTTGTTCTGTGCTCCACGCTCTGACCGTGAAGGCCTGACCGTCGGGCCGGGTCGTTTGATCTCGAAAGGGACCGGACAGGGATTCCATATCGATGGTGATATGCTTCAGATCCAAGTCCGCAGACAGCCTGTTTCGCTCGCGACTCAGGCAGAATACCAGGGGACCGCGCATCAGAGCGACCCTCCCGGAATAGGTCTTTCGTCCCTCAATCCAGCGACACGCCATAGGCATGCTCAGCGCAACCCGGTCCCCGTCGGACCACTCCCGTTCGATGACAAAGGCGTGTTCTCCTGTCACGGTCTCAGGTTGTTCCCCATTGATGCAGATACTTGCCTGAGCACACCAGCCCGGTATCCGAAAGCATAGTGGGAACCTCGCCGCCTCACTGAGCGCAAGCCGGATATCCACATTTCCTGAGTTGGGATAATCCGTCTCCTGCTGTATCCACACTGATTGATGCCCATCCAACTCAAACCTGACCTGAGAGGTCCCATAGAGATTGATGGCCACACCGCTTTTCCAGCCGAAATAGACCAAACTCGGCATTTCGGCTACGATTCTCCGAAAGTTGTTGGGACAACAATAGGTATCCTCCTGAAAATAGTCGCGCCGGCCCTCGAGAGGTGTGAAGTAGCGCAAATGTCTACCATCGGGTGATTGTGCCGCGAAGAGTGCATTGTAGAGGGCTCGCTCGATGAGGTCGCCATACGTCAAGTCACCCGTTACCTGCATGAGGTTGGCCATCGTTCTGATCAGATAGGCAGTAGCGCAGGTCTCGCCGCACGGACCGTCTCCTCTCTGATCGGTATGCCAGCATTCCCCATGACTGCACGAGCCTGTGATGAGCAATGCGTCCTCGTGTAAAAGATACGCCTCCAGAATTCGGGATTGATTCAGCAGCTGAGTGTTCGGCTCACGTGCGTAGAGGTCAAGCTGCATCAGACAGCGTTCCAACCAGCGATAGACGTGATTCTGAGCACGGATGCTGCCCTTTCCAGGGGGGATCGACCATGCTCGCAGGGGAATGCCTGTCGAACGGCCCATTCCCGTATTGCAGGCGAAATCCCGATATGTCGGATCGTCCGTTGCCTCGGACAATGCAGAAAAACCTTCCGGAACACCGAGGGTTGTAAGCGTCAGAGAAGGATCTGTCCGCCACTCCTTCGGCCAGTTGGCTATCAGGAAATCCGCGGCCTTCGTCGCAGCTTCCAGAGAAACGGAACAATGGTAGTATCTGGCGTTGTTTGCCAGACCCATCACAATATACCCCTGCTCATGAAGGTCATACGACACCTTCATGCGGTTGGGCACAGACATACAACCGATGTATCCATCGGGCATTTGTGTTTTGAGTAACGCTCCGACCAGGTGATTCTTGAAAGCGAGGATCTTCCCGGTAGTCGTGTGGTCACGGCAATAGAGGCCAAAGTGCACACTGGCGTCAATCAGCTTGCCTATTCCGGTGTATTGACCAAACCCTTGAGGTCCGATGGCGGATCCCCTCTCGATAAATGGCCCCAAGAAGTCATCGACATCGAGCTGCAGGAGATTTCTCTCAACCGCCAGCATGAACCGCCGGCCGATTTCTCCATCCACTCCAATCGAGTGGGGCTCCATTGCTGACAGGCGGCATGCCATTGACCTATTGTCCCTCTCCATTCAGCTTATCTCCACCACCTTCCCAGTCCGAGCCGACTCATACGCCGCACTGATGACCGCAAGGTTCTTTCGCGCCTCCTGCCCGTCCGGAAAGATCGTCTTCCCCTGCTTGTGTTGCTGGAAACAATCGTGCATCAGTCCGGCGAAACTGATGCCATATCCATAGTCCAGTTCGGGATATTCCCATGCGGCAGTGGCATGATCGAAAACGGCCACGCTATTGTTATCCTTCCCAACGGGGTCAACCGGTTTGCCCGTATAGATCCCGGGAGTAAAGGAAATGGCCCCCTTGTTTCCAAAAACTTCGTGGATGCCTGCCACACCCGCCTTGACTGCCCAACTCACCTGAATGCTCGTGATGCCGCCGCTGGCATGCGTGAGCATCAAGACTGCGGTATCATCCACATCCATCTCGGAGCCAAACGTGCCGATCCGGGCATAGACGGACACCACGGGCGACTGCATGATCTCGCGAGCCAGATAGATATTGTGATAGCCATTATCTATCAGGCACCCTCCTCCTGCCTGCTTCGACTTGGTCCGCCATGCCGGATCATAGCCCGCTGCGCCCGGCCAGTAGCCATCGGAGAGGACTTCGCTCCGGAAAAGAAAAGGCGCGCCGATCCGGCCCTCCGAAACCAACTCCAATGCCTTGGCCGCACCGGGGCTATACCGGTAATTGTGCAGCACCGACAGGGTGATGCCGTTGGCTGCCACCGCCTCGAGCATGCGATCCACTTCCTCCAAGGTGCTCGCGATGGGTTTCTCCAGGATCACATGGACCTTGGCCTCCGCACACGCCAACAGCGTTTTCTCGTGGAGAAATGGTGGGACAGCGATGTCCGCGAAGTCCAATTCTTCCCGGTTGAGCATCTCCTGATAATCGGTGTACCGATGAGTGGTTTCGATGTCAAGCAGTCTGCCCACCGCTTCCAGGCGTTCTTGGGAGGGATCCGAAAGAGCGACCACGGCGACCTCCTCGGATAGCCGCTTCAACGCCTCTGCGTGCGCATATTCGACGATCCGTCCGCAACCGATGATACCCAATTTGAGCATGAGGAATCTCCTGTAGGTGTTTGCTGATCAGAATGGCGTTCACATCGAAAGAGAACAGGACCCATCGCAAATAACTGCGAGCGACTGCTAACATCCGCAGATCACCGCGAATAAGCGCGAATGACCCAAAATGCCGCGAATGGGCGCGAATAGAAGATAACACAAGCAAACAAAAGAGATTAGACGCGAATAGAGGCCAAGGCAAGCGCAACAGCCACGAATGGACG
Source organism: Candidatus Latescibacterota bacterium (assembly GCA_043804415.1). Lineage (GTDB taxonomy): Bacteria > Latescibacterota > 4484-107 > 4484-107 > 4484-107 > 4484-107. Next base: position 12,939 of record JAZDJA010000130.1, read on the forward strand.
CGAATGAACCCGAAGGCTGTGCAACGATTCTCTAAAAACGCCACGCCGGAATTGCCTCTCCTTTTGAGAAGACCTCTTCGAGATAACATCCCGTCTGCGGTGTGGGGCTTTCCGAACCCTCGATTTCACCGTTATCCGCGATGCGATACACCAATATGCTGTGCCACGCGCCGTCTGCCAGCTGCACTATTGCCGAATTGGGATGGTCCACTCGCCACCATGACCCGCTTGGCGCGGGACCAAACTCGGCCGGCGCATCGCGGGCCACCAGGGGCTCCAAAAGATCCGTCCGGTCCGCATTGAGTGGCCAGAGGCAAAGCACCTCACGGGTCCGATCATGTGGGGGCAGGTTGGCGGCAATATACGGCGTGCCGTCCGGGGCTCTATTGAGTGAAACGGGAGACCGGGAACGACATGCTTTTCGGTAGATGATCTGTTTCCATGTTGCACCGTGATCCATAGAACGCCAGACCGCCATGTCGAAGCCAATGCCCAGCTCAGGGGTATCCGGGCTGCGTCCCGAAAGAAGCAGGCTCCCATCCGTATCCCGGATGAGGCTGGGTTCGCTCCATCCGGTTACAGGAATAAACGAAATCGGTTGCCAGCCGTTTGCTCCAACGCGCCAGCGCGCGATGCCGGAAACCGCATCTTCGCCTTCGTTCGCGGTCATAACCTGTAGCAAATCATTGCCATCAGGGATCGCATTGGAGATGAAAATGCCACTGAGATGACTGTTTGGGAGCAGATCCCTGCATGCCAGGCGTTTCTTCTCAAGAACGCGGAAGTCCTTTCCATCATACCCAAACTGAAAGAGCTCGAAGTGATCCCATATCCCATTCCGGTAATCGAAGTGACCGGTCTGGTCAAGGGAATACAGAATCTCAATGCAAAGCCCAAATCCCGTACCCGCATGAGGATGGGGGGAGCCATCCTCCAATTTTGCGCCAAAGGGCACGAAGCCGCCCAGGACCGGCCCCTTGACGGCCACGGAAGATCTTCCGGGTCCCCATTCATTTCGGGAAAGCGGGATGGCCTGATCGGAGCGGATGTCTGAAAGATCATCAAAGAAGATAACATCTGATCCATTGATGAAGTCAATATTACCGCTCCCTACTGTCCAAATATTGCAGAAGACGGCGGCCTTGCGCGGCGCCACCTGAATCGGAAATCCAACGCCATACGACAACGCCTCTCCCGATGGGGAGTCCTGCAGCATGGAAAGGTCCACGCTTCCTTGGGTGATGCCCGTTATGCCTGTCATTTCATGGTCTCCTATCTGTTTGGAAACGAGAATAGACGCAACGTCGAAAGACAAGACGGCCAATCGCGAATAGCCGCGAATGAACCCCACGACAGTGCAGCGATTCTCTAAAAGCGCCACGCCGGAATTGCCTCTCCTTTTGAGAAGACCTCTTCCACGTAATGCCCCGTCTGCGGCGCCATATCCGCATCGCCCTCTATCTCCATATTGTCCGCGATCTGGTAGATCAGTAAGTCGTGCCAGCCCCCATCGGAAAGTTGCACAACCGCCGAGCGGGGATGATCCACGCGCCACCACGAGCCGCTCGGCGCGAAACCGAATTCTGCCCGGCAATCGCGGGCGATGAGGATCTTCTCGAAGTCCGTCCGATCGTCATTGAGCGGCCAGAGGGCAAGCACCTCACGGGTGCGGCAGTTGGAAGGCAGGTTGGCGGCAATATAGGGCGTTCCATCTGCTGCCCGGTTGAGGGAGATAGGAGACCGGGACCGGCAGTTTTTGCGGTAGATGATCTGTCTCCACGTTTGGCCGGCATCCGAGGAACGCCAAACTGCCATATCGAAGTTGGCTTCATCCGCACTGCGCGCGGAGAAGAGCAGGCTCCCTTCCCTGTCCCGGACCACGCTCGGTTCGCCGCCACACACCCATTGTCCTTTATCATCTGGTTTGCTTCCCGTTACGGGGACGAACGAAACCGGCCGCCAGCCGTCTTCCCCCACGCGCCAGCGGGAGACCCCATCCACCAACTCTTCGCCGATCTTTCCCGTCACCGCAAGCAGCAGGTCCTCTCCATCAGGGATGGCGTAGGTCAGTCCTTCCCCCACGACCTCGCAGTTCGGGAAAAGGGTACTCCAATTCGTGCGCTCCTTACTGACAATCCGAAACTTCTCCCCGGTGTAGGCAAATTGATAGAACTCTAACCAGCTCTCGCTGGGTTTGCTGTAATCGTAGTGGCCGTCCGGGTCGAGCGGATAGCGTAGCGCATAGCGTAGCGCATAGCATTGCCCGAACCCGGTGCCCGCGTGAGGATGAGGGGATCCGTCCTCCAATTTGGCGCCCAGGGGCACGAAACCGCCTACCACGGTGCCTTTAATTGCGACGGACGATTCGCCGAATTCACTTCGGGAGATCGGGATGGCCTGATCCGGGCGAATATCGGAAAGGACATCGAAAAGAACGAGATCCGATCCGTTGACAAAGTCGATACTGCCCTTCCCCTCCACCCAGATTCCCGCGAAAAAGGCGGCCTTTCCGGGCGCCAGCTGAATGGCACCGCCCCCTCCATAGCGCCACAGTTCTCCCGCAGGTGTGTTGGGAAGCACGGAGAGCGCTGCCTTGTTTTTTGTGATACCGGCTATGCCTGTCATTTTCTACGCTCCTATTTTCCTCTGCAGCTAAGATGGGTTCCACATCGAAGGGCAAGAAGGAAACCGCTGATGACGCGAATGAACCCCAATCAGACGGGATCACACGCGGAAAAGGACTCGGTTTTCCGTCTGTTCCAAGTTTCCTCATGGTGAAGCAAGAGTTGCCAAGAATCCGCTAGAAGCGCCAGGCCGGGATGACCTCGCCCTTGGAAAAAACCTCTTCCATGTAACATCCCGTCTGCGGTGTGGGGCCGGCCGAACCTTCGATTTCACCGTTATCCACTATGTGATAGCCCAACACGCTGTGCCATGCCCCGTCCGCCAGGCGAATGACCGCGGAAACCGGGTGGTCCACGCGCCACCACGATCCGCTGGGAGCAGGGCCGAACTCCGTCGGTGCATCGCGGGCAATAAAGGGTTCGCCAAAATCTGTCCGGCTCTCATTGAGCGGCCAACAACAGAGTACCTCGCGGGTACGATCGTTCGGAGGGAGATTGGCGGCAAGATAAGGCGTGCCATCGGTGGCCCGGTTGATCGAAACGGGAGAGCGGGCTCGGCAGTTCTCTCGATAGATGATCTGTTCCCACGTTGCGCCGTTGTCGGTGGAACGCCAGACGGCTGCGTCGAAGGCAATACCGGGCAAGACACTGCATTCACTGCGTGCGGAAAAAAGCAGGCTGTCGTCGATATCCCGGATGAGACTCGGCTCCCCCCACCTGATTTCCTCTCCCGTTACCGGGACGAACGAAATCGGCTGCCAGCCGTCGGCGCCATGGCGCCAGCGCGCGACCCCGGAAAGGCTCCTCTCACCCTTCTTTCCCATCATCACATAGAGCAGATCCTCACCATCGGCAATCGCAAACGGGAAGCCGCCGCCCTCGATCGTCCAGCCAGGAAGCAGCGTCTCCCGCTCCGCTCGTTCTTTGGTAACCACCCGAAAGCCCTTCTCGTCATAGGCCAACTGGAAGACCTCGAAGTAACCCGAGTGGATCTCTCTGTAGTCGAAATGGCCTGTCTGATCCAGTTTGTAAAGCCACGCAGTGCAAAGCCCGAAACCTGTGCCGGCGTGGGGATGCGGCGAGTCATCCGCCAGTTTGGCGCCAAAAGGGACAAAGCCACCCAGAGGGAGCCCCATCATGGTAAAAGAGGAGGTTCCCGTCGTGATGTTCCGGGCCATTGGGATGGCCCCATCGGCATGGATTTCGTCCAAATCATCAAAAAGAACGAGGTCCCCGCCGTTGCAGAAATCGATGTTCCCCGAGCCGCTTGCGATGATGCCGCAGACCAGCGCCCCTGTATTGGGCCCTATTTGAAACGGATAGCCCACTTCGTAACGCCAGTCCTCATCCGAGGGAACGTTATGTGGAATGGAAAGATCTACCTTGCCTCTGGTGATGCCGGTTATGCCTGTCATTTCAGCCTCCCATGAAAGTGTCGTACTGCGATCCATCCTCTTCGTTGCCCCTGTCCGATTGTGAGGAGATAAACAGGTTGTGATCGGCCATTCCAAGTTCGCGTATCCGGCTTGTCGACCTCAGGGCGTTCCCTTATCCCGGAATGCATCGGGTATCGCGCCCGGAAACCGAAAGCTGGGAAAAACTCCCGGACGGGCCGATCGCCTGCCGGAAGCCCCGCAATCGTGCCTGTTCGTTGAATTGCTCCTTGTGTATGCGATACTCGGATGTGAACGCCGTGTCGGGCGGCAGGGGCATGAACCCTCCGGGCATCTCACTGATTCTGCCCATGATGGCCTCGATCGACTCGTCGATACGTGCCAGCTGGGTTTTGGTGATCGGCAAGGTATGTCGAACCAACGGGAAAAAGCTCTGGAACTGCTCGCCGTAGGCCCCCCCCGCCCGGTTGCCATACGAGCCATCCTCAAGCTCGGCGCGCTTGCGTGAGTAAGCTCCCCCGTAGAACTGACTGGAGATGCAGTCCACCGCCTGCACCTTCTTCTCGATCACGTCGGTAATGTCCACATAGAGGGTCACACAAGACGTTCCGGCATATCCGAGGCTGTTGCTCCCCTCCCACGCCATGGGATTCATGAAGAAGACCGAGGGCACATAGTGACGAACCTGCTTGCCACGTCCGACTCCGGCTGCAGTCTGCCAAGCCTGGAGGGTAGCCTGCCCGATCGTCGCAAGAGGGTTGCGTTCTTTTTGAGCTGGACATTTCGGGATTTTCCGAGCGGGCTTTGAGGGCTTCGGTGCGTCGTGAGGATTTCACAAAATCTACCAGTCTCCTTGGGTGCGTCCATTCCAGAACGTCTCCAGCCACTGCACCAGCAAGCCGGTTGTGATGGCTTTTTCCCGAAACACCAACGGCTTGATCCTTCCATATCCCGGGAAGGTATAAAGACTGTCTTCCAGTTTGTATGCCATCAGTTGCTTGTGGATCTCCACGCGATCCTTTTCGGAGCGCGGAAGTAACCACGTATATTCCTGATGTCTTGCATGGGTGGAAAACCGGATGTATTCCGTGTCTCTTTGGTTGGACTCTGCAAATCGGAATGCATCGATCTGGTATTTCAATCCCGTAAGCCACATCGCCCGCGGCTGGGCGCCCTGTTCGAGCAAGGCCCCAAATTCGTAGTACCATCGGTGCAGACAGCGGATTTTCGTGAGCATGTATTCCGGATCTCTGCCGGGCTCTATTTGGGTGCGTTTGAGGAGCCAGGCGTATTCCTGCCTGTATTTCTCATCCCCCGTGATCTTTGAGACCGCATCGCACAAGGGTAGAAAGAACAGGGGCCAGTGACCCGGATAGAACTCTTCGCTGGCATAGTCCACCCACTGACCGAAATAGGACACATGCATTTTATACTGGTTGCGGATCCAGTAATCCATCTCATCCACCAGAACCCGGACTATCCGCTCTCTATCGGTCGGAGGCGCGATCGGATGGTATCGAACCAGTCCCTGATAATAGTTGCACTGGTTGTCCATGGAGCCCTGTCTCGTGCACTTGAAACCATAGGGTTTTGGGATCCAACCCGTCTGCTCCTGAAGCCCAAGTTCGTAGATCGAATAAAGCGCTTCAAACACCACGTGAGCCCGCTCTAAGACGGCGGAGTCGCTCGTTGCCCGAAACTGATAGCAGAGCGCCGACAGATAGGCTCCGGTGCCGCCCTGACTGTCTTCGTAGGCTTCCACATCTTCCAGCGGGATGCCCTGCATCAGATACTGCGGCATGCCGTCCACCCAGCGCACCACCATCTTCTCACTGCCATACATGAGATCTTCCTCGGACAGCTTTACGGGATCCGGGGCCTCTGTAGCGATGTCAGCCTGGGTGACCCGGTGCAGCGCGTCCTTCATGACAAAACAATGCAGGAGATTCTCCGGCGAACGGCAGTGTTCCCAGAGCACGGCATCGATGGCCGCTGCCTTCTCGTCCAGACTTTGAGCCGCTGAAATGGCCTGCTCGAAGGGACCTATTGATACTTCCGCGGAAGCGGACATGTGTTGATACTCCTTTTCAGACAAAGGTATTTGGAGCCTATTTTCGATCCAAAGTGGGCGGGGATCGGGGGGTGCCTGTCTCGTCCATCGAAAGGCTCCCCCTATCGGTCAAGGTGCGTGTCCTCCCATGCGGCCTCTTTACTCCTCCACATATTTATCTTTGGGAATCCGGTGCTCCGTGGTAAACGCCATGTTCGGCGGCAGGGGCAGCAGTCCGCCCGCCATGTCACTCCGTCTGGCCAGGGTGGTCTCTGACGACTCGTCGATGCGATCCAGTTCGGCCTGGGTGATGGGCAGCGTATAGCGCACCAACGGGAAAAAGCTCTGGAACTGCTCGGCATAAGCCGTATAGGATTTGTTCCCATACGCGCCATCCTCGATCTCTGCCCGCTTTCGGGAATAGGGGCCTCCGTAGTATTGGCTGGTGATGTAGTCCACGGCTTGTACCTTCTTCTCGATGACGTCGGAGATGTCCACATAGAGATCCACCCGAGCGGTTCCGGCATATCCGAGGCTGTTGTTTCCCGTCCACGCCATTGGGTTCATGAAGAAGAGCGAAGGCACATAGTGGCGGACCTGCCTGCCACGACCGACTCCGGTTGCGATCTGCCATGCTTGGAGCGTAGCCTGTCCGACGGTTGCATGCATGCAATGGCCGGCGATCTCATAGGGGTGTTCGGCGATCAGGATGTCCGGCTTGAGCTCCCGGATCTCCTCGGCGATCGCGTCGATCTTGTCCTGCGTGAGTAACACATCGTCATCCTCAAACCCCAGATCGCGCACCTCATCAAATCCGAGGATCCGGCAGGCATTGCGCACCTCCTCCAGCTTCTCCACCGCCGCCTCCTTGATTCTGGCTTCGATGTCGAACTCTGCGCCTCCCTGTCGTTTTTCCTCCTGCAGACGGCTGTGGTGCGACCGGACCCCTGTGGTGGCGATGAGCACGGTCACGCGATCGCCTCGATCCACGTGGTGCGCAAGGGTGCCGCCCGCCTGGTCAAAACTGTCTGCCGGATGGGCTGCCACGAGGACGATGTGAATCGGTCTTCTGGACATACGGTGTTCCTTTCTGTTGGGATGAAGACGAACAGGGCTTTTCTCTTCAAGTTTCCCCTGCTCGTTGGGTGTTGCCTGTTTCCTGAAGGAAGAGTTATCGGCTATTATCGTCAGATGAGTTATTCCCACCACAGGGAGAAAACTTCCGAGCCCTTCAGTTCCAGTCGGACGATCACCTCCTGGCCGATAAGGTGCTGCGGCATTTTTATCGAATGATCCAGTTTGTCGGAGATCAGTCGTTCTTTGACGCCCGAATCGGGAATGGTCACGTCGATGGTGCCTCCGGAGGCATCGGCATTGATTTGGAGCGTTCCTCCCGCTTTCTGCGGCTTGAGCGCCACGTACCCGCCGGAGGAATCGCCCGAAAGGCCCACAAAACGATCCCGCTGCCAGGAGGCCATGCACACGCCCGTTCCCCCGGGAACCGCATGGGTGGTGTCACATCCGGTATAATAGATCCGCACTTCATCGTCCTCGACAATCAGGCTGTTCCCGGTATACACCGCGCCCGCATCGTAAGACCCGGGCTCGCCGGTCGGAATGATCGTCTCCCGGTTGCCCACCCGATCCCAGTTGTGCCCGTCTCTGCTTGAGGCCAACTGAATATCCACTGCCCCGTCGTGGCTGGGATTTTCCGTGTCCGTGATGCGAAAGATCTGTGGGAACCCGATGAGCATGGACTCGTACCGAAAGATGGGCATGCCGTAGATCTGGGTGTGGGCCATCCTGCGCTCCGGTGTGTTGATGGCCTCTGCCCAGGCATCATCCTTCTCGTCCGGAATGAAAGCCGGCCGAGGGAAGCTCCAGCTCAACAGATCCGGGCTCTCGGTGGCAAATACGCTTCTGCGGTGATGGCCTCGGATTCCCAGAAAGCTCTTGATGATTCCCCGAAACACTTCTGAGACCGAATCAAAGGTGAACATGCCCACATCGGCGTATCCGGGAATCACCGGGCATTCCGGCCCATCGGTCCAGTGGATCCCATCGCGGGAATAGGCGAGACAGTACCCGTCGTAGGGAGCATATCCCGAGCGGGCATAGTCATAGGAGATCAGCGTGTACCGCTTGTCCGCGCCCAGCTGGGGCGTATAGAGAACATTGGGGTTGTGATCCTGGTTGACCGCAACCGGAGCCCGGTTGTCCGATCGCAGGCCCAGTCGGCTCAGAAAGATATTGTTCTGGACGTTCCCGTCGTAATCCGGAAACTGCCCGAGTTCGGGTCGGTGCCAATTCAGCCCATCCGGGCTCTGGGCATAGAGATTGATATACGTGCCCTTGTCGTAACTTTGATACCACATGCGGTACTCGTCGTCCTCTTTGCGCACCGTTCCGCCACAGAGGATATCTGCCTCCCACGGCATCTCGCCCACGAGCAGCGGATTCTTGGGACATTTTACCCCTGGATGGACGATTCGTCGGAGTCCTTTCTGCTGCGCCACCTCGCCGTCGTCCACAAAAAGGGTTCGTTTCCTGCGCTCCTGCATTCCTGCCTCCTCTGATCTTCCGTCCCCAAAGCGGGATGAAAGCTCCCGCATCGTCCCTGCCGTATGGACCCACCGGAACGGATCTGGATCTCTGCGTCCGCATCCGAATCCGAAGACGCCCGTGCCATCCGGTCAGTCCTTCTCTCGGCGTTGATGCATCAGATGCCGATAGAAACATACTTGGTTTCGTAGTAGGCCTCAAGCCCCTGATGCCAGCCTTCGCGCCCGACGCCGCTTCCCTTCATTCCGCCAAACGGACATTGTGCCGAAGCCGGTGAGCAATCATTGATTCCGATGATGCCGGCCTCCAGTGCTTCCGCCATCTGGACCGTCCATTTCAGATTGTTCGTCACGACATAGGCGGCCAGTCCATAGGGTGTGTCATTGGCCATTTCGATAGCCTGATCGATGGTATCATAGCCCAGGATGGGCATGATCGGTGAAAACGGTTCCTCCTGCATGATCCGCATATCCGAAGTCACATCGGTGACCACCGTGGGGGTGAAGAAAAAGCCGCTCCGGAAGGCCTCGCCTTCGGGCTGCCTGCCTCCGTAAAGGACCTTTCCGCCTTTTTCTTCGATATCAGCGACAAATCGGATACACGCATCCACCCGCCTCCGCTCAAACAGCGGTCCGACATCGGTGTCCGGGTCCATGCCATTTCCGATTTTCAGTTGGGATACGCGCTGGACGACCTGGCGCTCGAATGCCGCCTTCTTGCTGTTGGGGATAAGGAACCGACTGGGCGAGATGCATACCTGGCCCATGTGCCGGTATTTCGAAAACACGACCTGCTCGGCCGCTTCCTCAACGGAGACATCCGGCAAGATCACAAACGGAGAATGGCCGCCCAGCTCCAGGGAGATTTTCTTCATCCTGGAAGCACATTGGGTATACAGCTCCTTTCCCACTGCAAGCGAACCGGTGAAGCTGATCTTTTTGATCCGGTTATCCTCGATAAATACGCGGGAGCATTCGGCTGCGTCGCCCACCACCAGATTCGCCACCCCATTCGGGAAACCGATCGAGTCGATCAACTCGAAGACGGCCATCATGGTCAGCGGAGCCTGGCTGGCAGGACGATTCACAACTGTGCACCCCGCTGCCAGCGCGGGCGCCATTTTTCGCGAGGCGAGCAGGATCGGAAAATTCCAGGGGGAAATGGCCGCCACCGGGCCCACCGGATGCCGGATGGTCAGATGGCGTCGGTTGGGGAGACGGTTTGGAATGACCTCTCCGGCGGCACGCTTGACCTCTTCTGCGTACCATTCGAACTGGTCCGCTGCAGCGCCGATCTCCCCTTTGGATTCGGGCAGTGTTTTGCCCACCTCGGCGGTAAGCGTTCGAGCCAGCGGATCCTGTTTGGATCGAATGGCGTCTGCCAGCTTACGCAGGAGGTCGGCGCGCTCATATACCGGTTTCCGGCTCCATGCTCCGAATGAACAGGCAGCCGCATCCACTGCAGCCAGGGCTTCTTCACCGGAGCCATAGCCGATTTCCTGCAAACACTCTCCGGTAGCCGGATTGATGACTTTCCGCTTCCGACCGGATGCGGAGGCCGCCCATTTGCCGTCTATGTAAATCGATTCTGACATTTGTGACATCTCCCTTCCGTCAAAGAGCACCGCAAGCATTCTGTTCCTCCTGAGAGAGAAAGCAAGAAAATGAGAGGAAGGGGGAGCTGAGGGCCGAATGCTTACAGAAAATCCATATCCGCACCGAGATGCGCCTGCAAAACGTGGCGGGCGCAAAGCTTTTCCCAGCCACGATCGGGCTCTGGGGGCGGGTTCCACGCCTTCCGGCGACGCGCCCATTCTGCATCGTCGATGAGCAAGTCCACGCGTTTTGCAGCCACATTCAGTTCGATGAGATCCCCGTCCCGCACCAGCGCAAGGGGACCTCCGACAGCGGCTTCCGGTGCGCAATGCAGCACCACCGTGCCATAGGCCGTGCCGCTCATTCGGGCATCCGATACCCGCACCATATCCCGGACGCCCCGAATGGCAAGATATTTGGGGATCGGAAGCGATCCGGCCTCGGGCATCCCAGCGCCCACGGGACCGGCATTTCTGAGCACCATCACGTGGTCGGGCGTGATACCAAGCGCCGGATCATCGATTCGGCCCGCCGCATCTTCGGGCGACTCAAATACGACCGCCGGGCCCCGATGGGTCATCAGCGCGGGGGTCGCAGCAGCAGATTTGATCACAGCCCCGTCCGGTGCCAGGGAGCCAAAGACAGCGGTAATCGCGCCGGGCGGCAGAAGTGGATCCGACAAGGTTCGAATCGTGGTCTGCCAGGCCTGGGGGGCGGATGTCTGCTGCAGTTGTTCGCCCAGCGTCTGGCCGGTTACAGTCATGGCGGAAAGATCCAGAAACGGTTCCAGTTCCTTGAGTAGCGCCGGCACCCCTCCGGCATGATGAAAATCCTCCAGATAGCCTTTTCCGGCGGGCTTGCAGTCCACCAGCACAGGTATCTGTTCGGATGCTGTATTGATGTCAGCGAGTGAGAGGGGGACCCCCGCACGCCGGGCCATGGCCAAAAGATGGATGATGGCGTTGGTGGAGCCGCACAGGGCCATCAACACGGTCAGTGCATTTGAGAAGGAGCCTTGGGTGAGGAGGCGCTTCGGAGACCGGTGTCCCCCGGCCAGCTCCACGGCACAGCGCCCGGAAGCTACACAGTTTTTCAGGCGCGCTCCCGAAGCGTGCGGCGGGGTGGCGCCTCCGGGCAGCATCAAACCGAGGGTTTCCACCAGACAGGCCATGGTGGAGGCCGTGCCCATCACCATGCACGTTCCGCCCGTGGCGCAGAGGGATTGTTCAATCTCGCCAATCTCCTGATCACTCAACTCACCAGCGCGGAATTGGCCCCATAGTCGTCGGCAGTCGGTGCAGGCCCCCAACCTTTGGCCGTGCCAGGAACCTGCCATCATGGGCCCTGTTACCACAGAGATCGCCGGTATGTTCGCCGATAGTGCGGCCATCACCTGGGCCGGCACCGTTTTGTCGCACCCACCGACGAGCACCACCGCATCCATGGGCTGCGCGCGGATCATCTCTTCGGTCTCCATGGCCGCAAGATTCCGGAAGCGCATCGTGGTCGGAGCGGTCAGTATCTCGTTGAGCGAGATAGTCGGAAAGGACAACGGCAGTCCCCCGGCCTCGAGCACACCGCGCTTTATAGCCTGGACCATCTCCGGCATCTGGCGATGACACGGGTTATAGTTCGAGGACGTATCGACAATGCCCACTATGGGGCGCTCCAGGTCGGTGCGATCATATCCGGCAGAGGCCAGAAAGGCGCGGCGCATGTATTTGCTGAACTCCGCGTCCCCGTAGCTTGTCAGGTTGCGGCTGATACCGGACTGGTTTTTGGTTTTTGTCATATCATTTCCCGCGGTTGTTCGTGACTGGAGATTTGGCCCTTGAGTGGGGGGGACATTCTCCTGAGAAAGAATGAAAGGCTGAAGCCTGAACTCCGATAGGCAAAATGCAGGCGCGGATTGACAAGTGCTTCCACCCATGCGCGCATCCCCGTAACTGACTGAATTACATAGAGGAAACTATTCACATTTCCGGTTCTCTTCAGGCTGATCACTTCAAAAGGCTGCCAGATTCTCCATCCTAGAGACCAATTTCGTGCCGCAGCGCCTGGGTTTCCTCACACCAGTCGCCCACATTCCAGCGCCCGAAAACCCCCATGCCGCCCAGTGGATCGTCACCCGAGTATACCCGGACATAGACCAGCGAGAGCCCGTCGTGGGCTCTCGCCTGCGCGAGTGCTTCCACCAAGGTGTCTGTGGAATGGCCGCCATCCCATGCGGCGGCGCCCTTGATGGATCTTGCCCAGGCGATATAATCCACTTCAACCGAGTCATGGGTGGCATAATCGACCCCATACTGGGCGCGTTGCAGACCCGAGATGGCCGCCATCCGGCGGTTATCCAGAAGCAGGATACACCCTTTTGCGCCGTGCTCCACGCCGTCCAGCAAGATCTGCGGATTCATGACAAACGATCCGTCGCCACTTAGGGCCATCGCGTAAAAGGGTTTTGAGGAGAGCGCGGTTGCCAGAAGCGCCGAGACCGCAAACCCCATGTAACTGGCGCCAGTTTCGGTGAACGTCTGCCCCAGGTGGTCATCCTCAACGATTTGAAAGGCATTGGCCTGCACATCTCCGGCATCGAAAAAGGAAACCACCTCATTAGCGCGTGCCCAGTCCGTTGCGGCCTTGATCACTGCCGGTTGGGTCAGCACTTCCGTTCCCCACATTTTGTCGTAGAGGCAGGGGGTGTCATATCGTGCCCTTCGGAAGCGATCCCACTCCCGTCGTTTGGCGCGGCATGCCTCAAGCCAGGCGGAGGGTTTATCCTTACTTTCTATTTTCTTTTCCCGCAGCACTTCATTGAGTCGTTTGAGGGTGGCGGTCACTTCGCCGATCATGGCGAGATTCTGTCCGTAGTGCATGGCCGAATTCGGATCGCCATTGAGGGTGATCACCTGTTTGACATTGGGATACCCGGTGCGCGAACAGTCGGACTGACACACGAAACGGGTGCCGATGGCGACCAGGAGATCGGCCTGTTCCATGGCGAAATTCCCGCTGAGGGAGCCCTTTGAGCCGCCCACGGTCATGTTTCTCGGGTGGGCGAAGGGAATAACCCCGGAGACCAACGGGCTGGTAACGGCCACGCCGTCGGTCAGCTCGAGAAACGCAAGCAGCTCTTCCCCTGCCAGACGCGCGCCCCCTCCGATCTTGACGACCACCCTTTTTGCGGCGCACAGGGCTTCGGCCGCCTGCGCATACCGCCCAGGGCCCTCGGCAGGTCCCAGGCCGGGCGGGAAGCCTGAGGGCAATTCGCGGAGATTGAAATCGCGTATCGTGATCGGTTGGATGTTCATCGGAAGCAGCAGGAAAAAGGGCCCCGGACGGAAAGGATGTTCGGTCGTGACAAGCCCCCGGCGTAAGGCTGTACTGAGAGCGCCCGGCGTATGGAGCTTATACGTGCTTCCCATGGCCGAAAACAGGCGGAGAAAACGGTCCTGTTCCGCACCCGGAATCTGCTGCATATTCGGCCCTTCGTCCTCGGTGGTCTCATCCCCGAGAAGGAACCACACGCCGATCCCGTCGCTTGAGGGCGCAAGCGAACCGGCCAGCGCCTGCAAGGCGCCCGGACCAATGGAGGTGAAGACCGCAGCTTTTTCGCCGGTTACCCAGCGCAGGGCAGTGGCGGCATGAACGGCCTCCGTTTCGTGCCTTACCGCATACGTCTTCACCAATCCCGCTTCTTCGTATACGCGGAGCACCTCGCCCAGATCGGTGGTGCCATGGCCGAAGATGCCGACGAATTTCCGCACGCTCTGTGCGAGCAGTCCCAAAACCACGGCCTCGGAGAGCGACATGTCCGCCCGGTGGGGAAGCGCACCCGAATCCATTGCCGGGCCGATTCCGCCCGCAGCTGCGAGGATCTGTGCCCGCTTGACCCGTTGCGTCACCATTTCCTGGTCCATGACGATCGACCTTTCCCTTTCTCCCACATTCACAAACTGGAAAGTGTATGGCTTGTGTGTCCGCATCCGCGTACGCAGACGCCCAAGCCGCCCTGCCCGCTCCTCCACGTCCGGCTCCTGCCCAGATGACCCAGCTAAGTCAACTTGGTTGCTCTCGAACGGTTCCGATCTGGAAGGCGTCAGGATGCCAGAGTTTGCCTCCCTCTCCGCCCAATACGAAAACGCGATCCTCCTTGATGGCCACCATGGGAGTCGATGTGCGCTCGAGCAGGGAATCGATCACGGTATATTCGTCCGTGGCGATGTCGTAGGAGAGCACTGTGGTGGCGAACAGCTTCTTCCAAAAGTGGGGGTCCTCCTTTTCCTGGGCCTTCTCCTCGTTCGTGTAAATGTCTGTCCGAGTACCGTCGGGACTCTGATTCTGAGGGTATCTATACGCGCCGATCAGGAGGATGGCCCGATCCCGCCACAGCACGGCGCTGCGATTGGATCCCTCCGGCGCATCCGAGAGACGCGACCACTTTCCACCTATCGTGTCGTACACCCAGCTGTCGACCACATTGAAGTAGTGCGATCCCGGCGAAGGGGGCGTCAGGGGCGCATAAGCCCCTTGGAGAACATAGATGAGATCCCCCACGGCGACTGCTCCCGGAAACATGCGGGCCGTGCCGGGCAGGTCAGAGAGCCGCTGCCACCCGGAGTGCGGATCCTCCGTATCCAGAACAAAGAGCCCGTTTCCGACCGGATTGCCCTCGCGGCCCGCCTCGGTAAGCAGGTCTTCCACTTCACCGCCCGGAGCTCGGAAGTAGTCGCAGCCTCCCACGACATAGATGTTCTTCCCAACAGCCACCGCTCCGGTTTCCGCCACCGGCCACGACAGCTCGCACGCGAGCTTCTCCCACACCCACTCCCCGTTCCTCCGTTCGAGTTTGAAGGTCTCCCGGTAGGTGAAAGGATCCGCGTAGCTGAACCCTCCCACCACGTACATGGCCTCTCCGACGACCACAGCGGTGGTTCCCTGTCTCGGAGGCGCAGCGGGCATATCAGCGATCCGCTCCCAGCATAGGGGCGTGCGCGACAGATCCAAGGCAAAGGTCACGTTCGTAAACCCGCTTTCCTCTCCCCCAAAGGTATCCGGATGGAGGCGCGTGATGTCCTTCGGGTGTCTGGTGAACCCGCCGGCCGAGAGGATCGTGTTGCCGATGACCCCCAGGGCCGAATCCTGAATGCCCATCGGATATGCGGGTCCATACGCCCAGTCAATCCTGACCATAGTCCCATTCCTTTCGGTGTGTTCCCCGCTACGATTCACCCACAAACTGAAACGCAAAAAGTTTGGCCGCTCGCATCCGAATGCGCAGACGTACCGATCGCCCGGCCAATTTCCCCACGTCCGGTCCCTGCTTCCACCAAACCTCCTGGGCCACCCCGTTGCGATCCACACTGACCGCGTCGTCCATCGTGAAGCCTTCGATGGGTAGAGCGCGTTCATCCAGCAATTCCACCCAGACCTCTCCCAAGGCACTGCAATCCACATTGAGCTGCAGA
>JAZDJA010000131.1:0-2926 GCA_043804415.1 Candidatus Latescibacterota bacterium
CTCAGGTGCCCGGAATGCAGCGGAGGCGGTGCGCATCGCCCGCTTGGCTCGCGCCGCCGGTTGCGGCGACTGGATCAAGATCGAAGTGGTCACGGATCACAAGTACCTGTTGCCTGACAACTACGAGACGATCAAGGCAACGGAGATCCTGGCCGCTGAGGAATTCGTGGTGCTGCCTTACATGTCCCCAGACCTGATAGCGGCCAAGAAGCTGGTTCAGGCAGGCGCGGCGGCGATTATGCCGCTGGGATCACCCATCGGCAGCAACCGGGGGCTCAGAACGAAGGAATTGGTGCGCATACTGATTGAGGAGATCGAATTGCCCGTAATTGTAGATGCCGGCCTCGGCCGTCCCTCAGAGGCTGCAGAGGCGATGGAGATGGGATGTGCTGCCGTCCTAGTGAATACAGCCATTGCAACGGCTCGCGATCCGGTGGCCATGGCGCGGGCTTTTGCCTTGGCTGTCAAGGCGGGGCGTGGGGCCTGCAATGCCGGCCTCGGGTCTGCTCGGACTTACGCGGTGGCATCCTCTCCCCTAACAGGCTTCCTGCATGATTCAGAGGAGGATGGAGGACCATGACTTTCTACAACCGGCAACAGGATTTGGAAAAATATTCGTTCAACCAAGACCTTGCCAGAGCTATGCCTGTAGATGTCGAGCGTGCCCTGGCCAGCTCCCATCTTAATTCCGACGACTTTCTTACCCTTCTTTCCCCGGCTGCCGAGTGTTACCTCGAGCTCATGGCCCAGAGGGCGCATGCCCTTACTGTGCAGCACTTTGGCAAGGTGATTCTTCTCTACACGCCACTCTACCTTGCCAATTATTGCACAAACTTCTGCCTCTATTGCGGGTTCGCAGCCCCAAACCGCATCCGGCGTGACCGTCTGACCTTGGAAGAGGTCGCCGCCGAGGCACGTATTATCAGTGCCTCCGGTTTGCGCCACATCCTCATTCTCACCGGCGAATCCCGCAAAATGAGCTCGGTCGAGTATATTGGGCAATGCGTGAAGGAGCTGCGGCCTTACTTCCGCTCTATTTCCACTGAGGTGTATCCGCTTGAAATTGATGAGTACGCCCAGTTGGTGGGGTCAGGGGTAGACGGCCTCACCCTCTACCAAGAGACCTATGATCGTGCTCTCTATGCTGCCGTGCATCCGAGGGGTCCAAAACGGGATTATCGCTATCGGATTGAGGCGCCGGAGCGGGCTTGCGATGCTGGCATTCGTTCGGTGAACATTGGTGCGTTATTAGGTCTGGCCGATTGGCGCCTTGATGCTTTCCTGACCGGTCTTCACGCCGACTACCTTCAGCATCTTTATCCCGCAGTCGAGGTGAGTGTTTCTCTGCCGCGCTTGCGTCCCCACGAAGGCAGTTTTCAGCCTCAGCATGAAGTAAGGAACCGAGAGTTTGTGCAGATCCTGTTGGCCATGCGAATCTTCCTGCCCCGTGTAGGAATCGCCATCTCTACGCGGGAACGGTCTGATTTTCGTGATCATCTAATACCACTGGGCGTGACCAAAATGTCAGCCGGGTCATGCACCCAGGTGGGAGGTCGAACCCATCGAGAGGCTGAGACCGGACAATTCGAGATATCGGACCAGAGGGATGTCCCCGCGGTGAAACAGGCCATCGAGTCGCGGGGCTACAAAGCAATTTTCAAGGACTGGCATCCCATCGTGGCAGCCGGGGTGGATAAGGCTGGGAGGGTGGCGCTATGAGTGAGGTTCATACGGTGATCGAGGACGAGTTTCCCCGTCGCGCGCGGGCCCGTGCCGCCTTAGACACGGATCTTTACTGCATCACCGCCGAGGAATACTCTCGCGGCCGGAGCGACGTCCAGGTAGTGGCGGAGATCCTGGAAGCTGGAGTGCGTCTGGTACAGTACCGTGCAAAGGAGAAGAATGCGAGCGACAAGTATCGAGAGTGCCAGGAGATCCGACGCTTGACCCGTGAGGCATGTGCCACCTTCATCGTCAACGATCATCCCGATCTAGCATTCATGGTCGAAGCGGACGGGGTACACCTTGGTCAGGAGGACTATCCTATCGAAGCGGTGCGGCAGTTGGTAGGGCAAGCGATGATCATTGGCATCTCGACCCACTCTCCATTACAGGCTGAGGACGCTATTCGGCGTGGTGCCGACTACATTGGCGTGGGACCACTCTTTCGCACTACTACCAAGAAGAATGTCTGTGAGCCGGTGGGCCTGGATTACCTCGATTATGCTGTCTCCCGTGTGTCCATCCCCTTCGTAGCCATCGGGGGGATCAAGGTCCACACCGTTTCCGAAGTGCGTCGGCATGGCGCCCGTTGCATCGCCCTTGTGACTGAAATCGTTGGTGCGTCTGACATTCGGCGGACGATCTCTGAGATTCTGGCTGCTTTGAAAGAAGGCGAAGCAGAGGCCAAATAAATTATCTCGCACCCATGCAGTGGGTATGGGTAAATGGGATCACCCATTTCCATCTCTTTCAATCAGTAATCGTCGACTTCTCGACCCATATCGAGGGGCAATTGGAGGGGCAATTGGGGACGGTCATGAAAATATAACTTTCCATCCCTAAGCGACAGGAGAGAACCCACGCGGAAAGCGGACGTTGGTTCCAAAGCAACAAGACAAGACCGGGGAAAAGGGAGGTTCGTGCAGAACGTGCTGAACAGTTTGGAGGGGATGGATTATTAATCGGGCATGCCGAGATCCGTGAGGTTAGATGCTCCTAGGGTTCTCCATCATGTCGTGGGGCAGGGAATTGAAAGAGGGAAAATATTCCGGTATGGAAATGACCGGGAGGACTTTCGCAACCGGTTGACTGACCTTTCACTTAATCCCGAAGAAAACGGGAAAGGGAATGGCCATGATTCGGGGGGAAAAAGATACGATTTCTGTTCCGCTGTAAAGGATAATGGATAAGCGAAGCTTATCTT
>JAZDJA010000132.1:0-4057 GCA_043804415.1 Candidatus Latescibacterota bacterium
ATGGAGCCCGTATATACCCCCCGCCGGGTGGGTTCCAGTTCGTCTATGATTTCCATCGCGCGGATCTTGGGTGCTCCGGTGATCGACCCTCCGGGAAAGGTCGCCCGCAAAAGATCCATCCGATCCCACTGGAGGGAAAGCCGTCCTCCTATGGTGGATACCAGATGATGCACGGTGGGATATCGTTCCAGAACCACCAGCTCCGGTACGTGGACCGATCCGGTCTCGCACACACGGCCCAGATCGTTCCGCTCCAGATCCACGATCATCACCAGCTCGGCCCGATCCTTCTCACTTGCCAGCAGGGCGTGCGCCAATGCGGCGTCCTGATCCGGTGTGCTCCCGCGGGGACGCGTACCCTTGATGGGACGGGTCACCACCTGCCGGGTCCGGGCGTCCAGCTGCAAGAATCTCTCCGGGGAAGAACTGAGGACCTGCATGGGCCCAAAATCAAGAAAGGCCGCAAAAGGCGCCGGGTTACGCGTGCGCAGGCCCGTGTAGAGCTCAAAGGGACCCGCCGTAAGCGGACCGCTAAACCGCTGAGAAAGATTCACCTGATAGATGTCACCAGCCGCGATATAGTCCTTGGCCCGTCGGACGACCCCCAGATACGCTTCCTTCGTGAAATTCGACCCAAGTGCGGGGAGTGGTGCCTCCATGGAGAGGTCGGCTGGGGGCCGTGGCGGACTCTCCACTTTGGATGAGGCATGTTTTGGGAGGTCGGACCAAGCGGCCCGGAGCCTTCTGGCTTTGCTGTTTTGCTCGATCTCCCCCAATCCCGGGATCCGACAGGTACACAGATAAGCGCTTCCGCAGAGATGATCGAAGGCCACCACACTGTCATAGAACGCCAGATGGCAATCCGGAATCCCCGCATCGTCCACAGCCTCCGCAGGGAGCGCCTCCACGAAATGGCACAGATCGTATCCAAAATAACCCACCGCGCCACCGGTGAAGGGCACATCCCCCTCGGCAGGAGCAGCGTGCAGGCGCTCGAGCACCTGAGAAAGCGCCCGGAAGGGGTCCCCGGTGCCACACCACTCACTTCCCCGATGCATCATCTCGATCCGCGTCCCCTTGCTTCTGAAGATCAGGAACGGATCGCTCCCCATAAAAGAAAACCGGCCCAATTTCTCCCGATCCGACCCACTGTCCAAGAAGAAGGGAACCGGCTGCTCTCTGAAACATCGATGGAACACCTCAAACGAGTCGGGAAAACCGTCCAATCGTGCCACTGTTGGCTGGACGGCTCCCCCCGCTAAGATCTCCCACTCGGGCAAATTGACTTCCAAAGGCACCTTTTTCGGACTTTCATCGTGAGTTGAAACGGGAGTAAAAGTGAACAAGGGGAGGCAAATCGCCCGACCGAGAATCCCCTTCATCCTTTGCCATGCAAGGCAAGAAGTTCCAGAGCGGACATGAATGACCAGGGATAGCGGGAAAGGAAATTGGGGCTTGGCGCTTCTCAGCGACTTCCGCCCTCACCCCAGCCGAGAGGGAAAAAGAGGGGGGGAACCGAGGGCGCTTCCGACACCCTTCTACATGGGGTAAGAATAATACATTTACGGCGGTTATGCAAGGGCTTTTTCATCCCGGCAACCCAAAAACCGCATACAAATCCCTCCGTGCTCCGTACATCGGATCTGGCCCTTTTTCCACCCAGTCAATCGTCCCCCACCGATGGGCCCTGTAAGTGGAAGGGGACACGCGCAGTATCCCCCAAAGAGGACCGGCGAAACAGAAGGGCTGGAGCGCACCACCCCTTGGCAAAGCCGACCGATCGTGTTTGTCTGCAGCCCTGACGGTAAACGCTCTTCGCGGAGCGCCCGAGAGCCGGGTTTTCTTTGCCTCTTTCCGCTTTGACTCAAAAATGGACCTCTCTCGGATTGGACATCCGCGGGAGGCGGGTTACACTTGCTTGAATCGATAGGCTACGTGATGGTTCCTTGCGCAGGTGCGGCCCTGTCCCTGGGAGCCCGCGTGCCAGTCGGATCGTCTCCAAAAGCACAGACAAGCCCGCGCACTCCAAAAGACGCGGTGAGGAATCGGAGATTTGCCCAGGGTGCGTGCGAAGGCGCTCCGATCTTTTCGATCGTCCGCCCCCAGAAGGTCAAAGGGAGGAAGGGTCTCTGAAGAACGTCCGGTCAGCTGTCTCTCCTTAGAATTCGATCACCAGTCCGCCTATGGGGAACACCTTGAACTGGAGCACATTCTCCTTCCCGCCATTCTCCTTATACTGAACCCCCCAGATGTTGTCCCGGTTGGTCACATTCTGGATATCGAGATAGGTCACCATGTTCCAGCCGCCGAACATAAATCGCCGGTCCAGACGAATGTCCAACCGATGGTATACGGGATGGCGCTGAGTATTAAGTTTCTGGGTCTCCCCCGTGATCCATGTGTGCCACTCCCGATGGTAGTTAGGTTCGGTGTACGGCCGTCCGCCGAGATAGCGCCACCGAAAGCTGACCACGGTCTCGTCGGAAAAGGGGAGGATCCAGGCGAACAACTTGTACACGGTTTGTTCTTTGAGAAGCTGATACCACGCCTTGTGCATCAGCTTCCAACGGTAGCTGGAGATGGCAGTAAACACGTGCCGGTAATCGTAGTCCCAGTCGTAATACTCATTGAAGCGGAGGTCGAGGGACCGCGACTTGGAGTAGGAGTAGCTCAGCGTTCCCTGAAAACTCCCGGACATCTTGCGCTGGAGAAAAAACTCGATCCCCCGCGCGTCCCCTTTGCCGGCACTCAGTAGTTCACCCTCAGAGCTATCCCACGGATCGGTCGTGGTCCAGGACCTGGGAACCGGAACATGAGAATACTCCTTGTAATAGAGCTCTATCGTTCCCTTGGTGTCCTCCCGGAACAGATGCTCCAATCCCAGGACGGTTTGCCGCGTGCGCTTGTAATCCAGCGTCCTGTTGTTCGGATGGGCGGTCAGTTCAAAGTAACCCGGGCTCTGCGCATGATCCCCATACGCCGCATTGAGCATCGTGTTGGGAGTCAGTGCATACGAGAGGCCCAATCGCGGTCCCAGGTGCGCGTGCCCGGTATACGCGAACCGGTCATATCGCAGACCGAGGTTCACGATGATGCCACTCCCGGGACGCCACTTATACTGCGCGTAAGCGGCCATCTTGTCCGAACGCACGTTCTCCCTATCTTCCCAGACCGGATAAGCTTGATGAACACTGGTGAGGGTATCCAGCTGGACCGAGGCGGAGTCCACGACACCCCACGCAAAGACCGTGTCCGCATCCGCCCACATATTGTGATCCGCATGCACTTCTTTGTAAGACACCCCCGCACTCAGTTCATGCGCTTTGGAGAACTGGTAAACCCCGTCGAACTTCGCCGTGTTCTCGTCCTCCGTGGATTTGTTGCTGTAGTAGGGATCTTCCGCGAGACCATAGACGAACGTATCCCAATAGTTGAGTGCCCGCGAGATCGTCAGATCCGAGAATCCCTTGGGCCACAGAGAGCGCAACGTCGCTCCGGCCGCGTATTGGCGGCTTTTCGAGCGCACATTCTCCTCCTCGCCCACGTATCCGCTGGCGTCCTCCTCTGCCTCTTCCTCGATCGTAATCCCGTCGCTGCCATAGATCGCGTTGACCAGCAGTTTGCTGTGATCGTCCAGATCGTAGACCACCTTGCCCTGCAGGTTATAGTACTGCGGCACCGCAGTGAGTCCCCAGGAAGAGATGACCAGGTCGAGGAAGCTCTTGTGCGCTGAGAGCAGATAGGATCCTTTTCCTCCGGACAAAGGCCCCTCGAACAGTCCGCCCGCGCCGGCCATCCCCACGTCAAAGCTCCCCTCCATCCGCTTGCGGCTGCCCTCCCGAAGCGCGATGTCCATCACAGAGGAGACCTTGTCGCCGTATTTGGCGGGAAACGCACCGGCCATGAAATTGACCTCGCGCACGAACTGCGTGTTGATCGTGCTGATCGGTCCGCCCCCCGCGCCCTGTTGGCCAAAGTGATTCGGATTGGGGATCTCGATGGTGTCCAGCAGAAACAGGTTTTCCCCGGGGATGCCGCCCCGCACGATGATCTCGTT
>JAZDJA010000133.1:0-3743 GCA_043804415.1 Candidatus Latescibacterota bacterium
GCTGTCATTTCAACCCAAGTCCTTCAAGAGTTTCATGTTGTGGCCACCCAGAAGCTTCATATCGATCCAATCAGGCTGTCGATCTGACCGGTCGCGGCTTGGGCGTGCCGAGCAAAAATATCCGGTTGCGTGCCCACTTTATTTGCCGCGTCGCCTAAACCGCCGTCTCCGTAGTCTTCGCATCCCTTGAATCCGACCTCTCACCATCCCTTGCCCTTCTTATTCCCTCATCCGAGCAGAAATCTTCATCATATTATGCAGCATGAACAGAAGCGCCATCTCCATCATCACTTTCCCTCTCCCGCGCCTCATCACAAAAGTGAACTTCAGGTTCCTCTTCGCATTCCCAAAGGGGGATTCCGCCGCGTGCCCCCGCATATTGTACCTCCCGCGGTTCTCTTCCTTGCTCAGCCGCTCCCTCATTCTCTCCTGCACTTCCTCATTCTGATCCCGGAAAATCATGCGCTGATTCCCCTTGGTGCAGCGACCGCGAAACTCACATCCCCCGCACGCCTCGGCACTGGCATAGCGAAAATGCTTCCGCCCGTTGATCAGCACTTCCCCGACTCTCTCCAGCACCATTCCCCAGGGACAAATATAGCTGTCCGTCTTTTCATCATAGACGAACTTCGACCGATCATACTCTCCCTTCGCAGTCTCATTCTTCTGCTCCGCCGCAAGTCGCCGATCGGGAATGAGCGCTTCCTGCTTGTCTTGCTCCAACTTTTCGTAGTTCTCCTTGGAAGCAAATCCAGAATCCGCTTCCACCTCCGCGTGCCGCTCTTCGCTGTTTTCCCGACTTCCCTCTACCGCTGCCAAAAGCGCTGCGCTGTCGTTGTCTTGCTCGTTCACCTGAAAATGCGTAATGATGTCCCCGCCAACGTCCGTGCACGTTGTCACCGAGTAAGCAGGATTGCGCTCCCCATTCGCCTGCTCCATGATCGCTGCGTCAAAATCCGTGATGTTGATCTTCTCCTGTTTGGCGATCTTTTCCGCTTCCTTTTCGCTCTTGCCCGCAGCCTCCTCGGCGATGCGCTTCTCCAGAAGCTCTTTCGCTTCCACAAGTCGCTCCTGGCGATACTCCAGCGCCTCCCGCTCCTCCGTGTCCCGCCCCTTATCCACTCCCCGCAAAAGCTCCCCCAAGCGCCCACGAATCTTCTGCTCTTCCTTCTCTATGCCTTCAAGGTTCTTGCTCTGCTTGTAGGAGGCATTCGCCCGCATCTTCACGCTGTCAATAGCCAGAAGATCAAACTCAATCAGCCCTTTCTCCTTGCAGATTTGCACCACCTGGCTGAACAGCTCCACCACCTGATGATGGAATCGCGCCAGAAAATACCCGATGGTCGAATGATCAATCGAGCGATCTCCCGTCAGCCACTTGTAGCCAAGATGATTCGTCGTATCGTCCTGCATCTTCCGCAAAGAGAAACGGCAATTATAGATCGCGTAGAGCCCTACCTTTATGAATGTCTTCGGATGGAACGGATTCTGACCCTGTGCAGAGTCAAAGTCGTAGACCTTTTCGATCTCGCGAGTATCCAGACTCTCGACCAGTTCATCGATGGTCCGCAGCGGGCTGCCCACCGGAGCAATGCTGTCCAGATCCACTTCTGTCATGAGAATCTTTTGCTCTCGATTCGGAGTAATGAATGCTCTCATGCGCCCTCCCAGAAAATCGTGAGAGAATTCTACTCTCCCCCGGCATTTGAAGTCAATGGTTGGGGCGGCAAAAGTCAGTTAAATCGACAGCCTGAATGATAGGTTTTGATCTCTTTGGATGGCAGTATTCGGTAGTGAAACTTATACCCATCGCGGCTGACGCCGCAACCAAACGGAAGAGAGAGATCAATCAACAGCGGGAGTTTCCCACAATCGGGATGCTACGGGCTTTTAGCGGCCCTTCGCACGCCTTATGTGGAAAACTCCCGAACAAGGAACGCGAAATCGGGAACCCCGGCACTTTCTCTTTCTGCTGCCAAGCGCCAGTAGAAAGGGAGTCGCTCCTCTGGCATCTTTGATGCCGCCACTAACAAGAGGAGGACTCCCATGAACCAATTCGTGAAAAAGCATAGCAGCAAGCTGGTCGGTGTGATAAGCGGCTTCGACCGAGTGGTACTCAAGGGAACCTTGAGGCCGTTGAGCTATCTGGCCGGGATGATGAACTTTCTCTTCGAGAAAGAGGTGCTGCTGAAGGACTTCGGGACATATGCTGACGGAGTGAGCGAACAACTGAAGGCAGCCTCCCAGAAGGACGCTGAACGGCTGGGGCGTACGAATCGCTATCTTGAATCCAGCCGCACGCGCAAGGAACCTCTTGCCCGAAAGATTGCCGAAGAGCAGGGTCTCGGCGAGGGTTTGATCTGCCTCTTTCGAACTGTCGAACCCTGCATGGGCTATGATATCCACCGCGATCGCCAGGCACAGAGGCTGGAGCTGGTAAAACGACAGCGCAAGTGCCTGTGGATCTACCACTACTGGATCGATCCTCGGTGGGGCTTCATGAGCGGGCGCATCCAGACGTGGTTTCCGTTCGACATCTACCTCTGCCTGAACGGAAGGGAGTGGCTGGCGCGGCAGATGGATCAGGCAGGAATCAAGTATAACCGCGTAGAGAATTGCCTGCCCTGGATCGAGGATCCGCCGAAGGCCCAACGTTTGATGGACCGGCAACTGCGCACGAGATGGCTGACGCCGCTGCAGGAGGTTGCCCGCAAGCTCAATCCCGCTCATGGGCGGATCTTCAGGGGGCTTCCGATCGAGTATTACTGGACGGTCCATCAAAACGAGTGGGCGACGGACCTGATGTTTCGCTCCGCCGGGGATCTTGCCAGGATGTATCCCGCGCTGGTACGAGGGGCGATGGAGCAGTTCTCCAGTCCAGAGGTGATGCGCTTCTTGGGCAAGCGAATGCATGGAAACTTCACCGGCGAGGTGGTCAGCGAGGTTTGCCGGCGGCCCGAGGGCATCTGCGTGAAGCATCGAGTGAAAACCAACTCGGTGAAGATGTACGACAAGGGCGGCGGGCGTGTGCTGCGGATTGAGACCACCATGAATGACCCCGGTGGCTTCAAGGTATTCCGTCCTCTGGAAGGTAACCCCGGGGGAGAGCAAGCGTGGAGACCGTTGACACGAGGGATCGCCAACATGAACCGTCTGGCGGAGGTTGGGCAGTCTTCCAACGACCGCTACCTGGATGCTCTTGCCGCTCTCGACACTGATGTTCCCATCAGCACCCTGGTTGACCGAGTCTGCCGTGCGGTGGACTGGGAGGGCCGCCGCGTGCGGGCCCTCAGGCCGTGGGAGGAGAATGATCGGCTGTTGCTGAAGGTGATCAGCCGCGGGGAGTTCGCTGTGGGCGGCCTGCGCAATCGCGATCTGCTGCCCCTTCTGTTCCCGGAGGCATCCTCGCTTCCCCTCGAGCAGCGGCGACGGTATTCGGCGCGAGTGACGCGGAAGTTGCGTATGCTTCGTGCCCACGGGATTATTCGCAAGGTGGCGGGGACGCATCGCTACGTGCTGACCAGAGGAGGAGCGCAGACGACGACGGCGATTCTCCAGTATCAACAGGTGAGCCTCGCACAACTGGAGAGGGCGTGCGCCTGAGAATCTTCGCGAAAGGCAAAGACTCTACGGCGTCATAGCATAGAGCTAAGCTGCCCCACCGAACAGCTCCAGATGCGATAGTTCCCCGGGACCCACCTTCATGACTCGGACGACCCCTAAGGCGTCAGCTTCAACGATTT
>JAZDJA010000134.1:0-4970 GCA_043804415.1 Candidatus Latescibacterota bacterium
ATAGGGCTTGGCAAAATAAGGAGCAGGCATGGAGTCCTCCTCTGAGGGCTGGGTAAAGGAGAAAAAACTTACGAATACTTCTCTAACCTACTGCCCTTTCAACACAAAGTCAACTAACATA
Organism: Candidatus Latescibacterota bacterium; assembly: GCA_043804415.1. Classification (GTDB taxonomy): domain Bacteria; phylum Latescibacterota; class 4484-107; order 4484-107; family 4484-107; genus 4484-107. Next base: position 122 of record JAZDJA010000134.1, read on the forward strand.
TTTCAAGGAGTGGTATAGTAAAGCGATTGACAGCCATTCACGTAGCGCACAAAACCGACTACTGGTGAGAGGAGAAGTTCCATTTGCGTGCGATAGCCACCATCATCTTCGATCTGGACGGAACGCTGGTAGATTCGAGCCGGGACATCCTAAACAGTGTCAACTTGGCTCTGAAAGAAATGGGTCTGCCGGAAGTGGACATGGAACAGGCCAGAAAAGGCATTGGCCCGGGCTCGGACGTTTTCGCACAGACGATGCTCGCACCCGAACAATACCACCGCTGGGAGGAGCTTCTCGAACGCTACAGGCGGTGCTACGTGGACCATTGCACAGAGCGGTCCACCCTCTATCCCGGCGTGAAAGAACTCATCGGACATCTGAGTAATGGATCTCCCTCAAAGCCGCCCTATCTTGCCGTAGCCACGAACAAACCCCACTCCATGACCGATCGGATCCTGGAGCATTTCGGGTTGTTTCGGAGATTCCGCATGATCGTAGGGCCGGAGGACGTCACCCATCTGAAGCCCGATCCGGAGATGGTCCAGATCATCCTGGAGACTACCGGCAGCTCCCCCGGAGAAACCCTGCTTGTGGGAGACACCGACAACGATATCCGGGCCGGAAAAGACGCGCACATCCTCACATGCGGCGCGGCATACGGCTACTTCCCCAAGGAGCATCTGCTGGCGCAACACCCGGATTTTCTGATTGAAGCTCCCTTGGATCTGCTCACCGTCCTGGACGGCAGACTGACTCCGAGCGCCTGACGAGTACCCCCTATGACGTTTGGCAGGCAAAGACAGATCGGTACGACAAAGGAGAACGGGCATGCTTCCCGGTTCTCCCTCATGATCAGCCTGTTCATCGAGACAAAGCGGGGCTGCGGCTACAGATCTCGCTCCCTGCGCAATCCCTCCGCGAGAAAGCTCGTGGTTCAGTAAGCTCCGAATTCCTTGTAAGCGTCAAAGAGCGCGAGTATATTTTCCGTGGGCGTATCCGGCTGCAGGTTGTGCGCGGTACAGGCGATGTATCCGCCGCCGGGCTTCCCCGCATCCATCTGCCTTCGAACGTGTTCCCGGACTGCTTCGGGCGTGCCGGCTGGAAGTACCTCCTGAATGTCAATGCCCCCCTGAAACGCCAGATCTTTGCCATACTCCTGCTTCAGTTTTTTCAGATCCATTCCCGCAGCTTTGGGCTGTAGCGACTGAAGGATATCCAGCCCGGCATCGATGAACTCTGGAATAAACGCGTGAACGGAGCCGCACGTATGGTGCATCACCCGAATCCCGTATTGGTGCGCAAGTGCGATATACTCCCGAAATCCCCGACGGAAATATTTACGCCACATCGCGATATCCATCATGGGCCCGGACTGCGTGCCGAAGTCATCCCCCATCATGAAGATATCGATCTTCCCGCCTGCGGATTCGAACACCCGACGGTTATATTCGAGAAAATACTCCCGGATATGGCCAACCACTGCTTCGACCATCATCGGATCAAGCGCCAGATCGATATATGCCTGCTCCATGCCGCGAAGATACATCATCGGCTTGAGTTGGGCCGTGCGATCCAGGCGATCCCCGGCATTGACCACGGCATATCCCCGGAAACGTTCGCAATCGGCCTTCAGCGTAGAATAGTCCCATCCGTCCGGCGAGGGCCATCCCGCGTATCGGTCCACCTCCGCCACGGTCGTCATATTCTCCAGCGGGGAATGCACGACGTGCTTATAGCGCCAACGGAATCCTCCCCGCTCCACGAGAACCCGTTTTCGCGGAACACCCCAGAGGTCCTCCACACTTCCGTCCTCAAGCTGTCTCAGCTCCTGACCCGCATAGCTCGGACCTTCGATCGTGCGCAAGTCCACCCCAAGCCTTTGCAGCAAAGCCTCTTTGTCCGTAAGACCGAAGTGGCGCGCCAACCGCTCAGTGACCTCCGAAGCGGCCCAAAAGTCGATGGGGACCCTGTCCGGCTCACGATGATCCATCGCCGTTAAAACCCGATCCCTGGGATTCATAGGCTTTCCTGTCTTTGCTCTCACAGAACGCTCCTGCAACCATTCGAAAACGATGTTTGTTTCTCCACCACGCTCGATGACACCGTTGCGCCATCGAGATCATTGCCAGAGGGAAACACCGAAGCAAGATCCTCGGACCCATCGTCCTCCTGAGTCTCATAGATCAACGATCTCCACCTCCGTCCGCTCCAGATCCAAAATCGCCACCGTACACCGACCGCTCAGCCATCCGCATGCTTCCCCGGGATTGACCACCAGCGTGGTCCCCTCCCGAACGTCCACACCGTGTGTGTGCCCATATACCGTCACATCAAAATCGCCGCTGTGAATCAACACCTCCAGGGAACTCGGCTCGTGCATCAGGGCAAACTTCTTCCCTTCGTGCAAAAACGTATGCACCCCGGGGTGGATCTCCCCGATTTCACGGAACGCCTTTCGGAGCCCAACGCGCTCCCCATCGTTGTTTCCGAAAACACCGATAAAGGGGCTGTCCAACTTGCCAAAATCCTTGGCAGTAAATGGCGCCACCATATCCCCAGCGTGGAGCACCAGACCCACTCCACGCTGGTTGAAGAGCGTCACCCCCCTGGCTATGGCAGGACGATGATCGTGGGTATCCGAAATGATCCCCACCAAATGGGAATGCTTCATCCGATCCTCCTCTTTCACCTGGCAAATTGCATACGCATCGCCGGAAAGACCTATCACATCCACGCGTAAGATGCAAAGGCAGAGGTCTTGGCGGAGACCTTTGCCTTTCCGATGGTTCTTTCTGATTTCCGCCACCGCTTCGGATCGGGCCCAGTGAGGGGGCCAGTCATTGGGCGGGACACCCCCCACCAGAAGCAAAGAGGCTGCCGGAATCGATCCGACTCCGGCAGCCTCTTTGTTCATTCGTGCTCATCTGCGACTATGTCCTGCCCTCTTATTCGTCCTCCGACTCGGATCCGGAGGTCTCCTCAGGGGCCTCCTCCACTTCAGTGGAGTCCTCACTCTCACCGGACGCTGATGCCTTCTTGGTCTCGTCTTCGGCCTTTTGCTTCCGCTCTTCGTCTTCGCGTTTTCGCTCTTCCTCCTCTTCCTCCTGATCCTTCTTCTCAAGCAGGTTCTCGCTGTCCTTCTTCTGCCTCAGGATAAGATAGATAATCGTCTGACCCGCGCTGCAAATCGACATGCCATACGAAAGGACGAAAAAGATGAGAAGAACCCCCATGATGCCGACGATCCATCCGGAAACCAGCAGTGTCCCACCGACCTCTACCGGAGTCCCTGCGACAAAACTCGCAGCAACGGGGCATTTGGTGGGAAGCAAGCCCGCGGCGACCTGGGTGATCGAATCCATTTTCTCGCCCATCGCAAGTCCGCATGCCCAGTGAATAAGCGAAGCCGCCTTCATGCTGAAAATCCCAAGCAACACGGTCGCAATGACAATATAGATCTTGAGCAGCGCTTCGTAGAGCACAAGCCGCCACGGTTGGCTCCAGATCGTCGAGAAAAGCTGAATCACCGTCTCCAGCGTGTCCTCTCCGGTTATCCCCACGATCGCGGGAGTAAGAACCAGGGACACGACAAATACGACCCCCAGGAACACCGTGAAAAGGGCGACCACGAAGATGAAGGGTAGTCCGAGCGCAAATCCCAGTTCGCCCACATAGGGGATTTTTCCCAACAGGCCTATGAGAATTCCGCAGAGGACCAGAAACGCGATCATTCCCAAAATCGCCGTGGGAGAAAGGACCGCTGCCTTCCAGTTCTTCTTCCCATACTTCCTGGCGTCGCCCATCGAGTAGAAATCATCGCCCTTGAGCTGCCGATGAGTAATCTTGGCCACCGCAGTGGCACAAACAAAGAGCACCACGAGGGCAAAGAGAATGCCCACGATGTGGATCACCCAACTGTACCATGGAACTCCAGAGCCACATACCGATGGATACAGCCCGTAGGTTCCCCAGATCGCGCCAAATCGCTCGCCGGCGGCAAGCAACGCCCCGTATGTGAGGATCGCGTACCCGAGGTAGGCCACGATCAGCCCGAGGAAAGAAAACCCCATCTTCTTGCCGCTCCAACCCAGGCGAACGGCTCTGAGGAGATCCCTGCAGTCGAAATAGAGTTTGGTCACCCTGTCGCTCCTTTCTGAAAATGATGGTGTTCGAACCCGAATTACACGAAACGAAGAAGACAGATAGCTTCTCGCGGAAGCACCCCGTTTGCACAGAATGAAGCTCTTCATTGTGCTGCGGTGCCCTACAGCTCTGAAGAGCCTCCCGGACGTCCTATCTTGGCGTCGTGCCCTTTCCGAAAAACCGGACCGAAAGGATGGAGGAACATGCCATGGGATTCCGCATGGTGCAGGAATATAAGCGATCAGAGGATTTCTGTCAACCTTTTTTTTGCAGTTTGGAGATTTTTTTCAGTCCGTCATGGGAGGGTCCATTCGATTCCGGTGCCCAATTTGGCGCGCAGAAAGCCGCGCCTCCCTCCATTGCTCGCTGGATTCTTGACAAATGACAGCGGTAGATTCAACTCTCAAGTGCAACACTTTTGTAGGAAGAGATAGTGAGTTGGCGTATACTATAATATTTGCGCCAACAAATCATCCCCCTACTCAAGGAGAGCACGATGGGAATGTTGTACAGCCAACTCACCGAAGGAGAACGTAACCAAATTTATGCGTTGTTGCATGAGGAGGTTTCTCAAAGGAGGATAGCAAAGGTTCTGAGGAGGGATTGTTCGACGATCGGCCGGGAGATACAGCGTAACCGTGGTCAGCGTGGATACCGACCTGGTCAGGCCCAGAGAAAGGCGCAGGAACGTCGTCGCAAACCTCAA
>JAZDJA010000135.1:0-5108 GCA_043804415.1 Candidatus Latescibacterota bacterium
ATCAGGGAGCAACACGATTTTCTCTCCGTGTGCAAGACACCCGAACTGGCCACCGAGGTGACGTTACAGCCCATACGCCGATTCGGTTTCGATGCCGCTATCCTGTTCTCCGATATTCTGGTCATTCCCGAAGCCCTGGGACAGAGGCTTGAATTCCTCGAGGATCATGGTCCCCGGCTGTCGCCGCAGATTCTCGATGATGCCGGGGTGTCCGCAATATCCCTGGAAGCGCTTGAAGAGAAACTACAGTATGTTCCAAATGCGGTGCGCATGATTTGCTCGGAGTTGGATGGCAAAACGCCGTTGATCGGTTTTAGCGGTTCGCCGTTTACCCTGGCAACCTATATGATCGAAGGCAAGCCCACCCGCAACTTCAAATACATCAAAGGGATGCTCTACAGCGAGCCGGAACGTCTGACCAGACTGCTGGAACTGTTGACCACAGCGGTCAGCCGATACCTGGTCATGCAGATTGAGGCCGGTGTCCAATCCGTGCAGCTCTTTGATACCTGGGGCGGCATCTTGCCCGTTCCCCTTTACGATGCGTTCTCCGGGCGGTTTATGAAACAGATCGTCCATGACCTGAAAAGATATGACGTCCCGGTTACGCTCTTCAGCAAGGGAGGCATCGAGCTCCTGCGACAACTTGAGGACTGTGGCGCGGATATGCTGGGAGTCGACTGGATGACGGATCTGAGTGTGGCCAAAAAGGAGGTCGGAACCACCTTCGCGTTGCAGGGCAATCTGGATCCTACCGCCCTCTACGGCAGCAAAGAGATCATCAGGACGGAGGTGGAGAAAATCTTGGGCGTTTTCCGCAGCGAAAGCGGCCACGTATTTAATCTGGGCCATGGGATCCTGCCCGATATTCCCGTTGACAAGGTCCACTTTCTCGTGGATACCGTTCGGGAGATCAGCGAACAACACCATTCAGAACAGGAATGACATGAAATCCCACAAGATGACTGTAGACGTGGATCTGCTCAAGCAATATGACCGGCCCGGTCCCCGGTATACCAGCTATCCCACGGCACCCTATTTTCACGAAGGCATCACGCAGAAAGCGTACCTGGATAACATCCGAAAAGAGAATGAAGCACAGGGCACCAGGCCCATCTCGCTCTATTTCCATCTCCCCTTCTGTGACACGCTCTGCTACTTTTGCGGCTGCAACATGATGGTCACGCAGAACAGACAGAAAATAGCGCAGTATATTGACTATCTTGAAAAAGAGATCCGGCTTTTGCGGCCCCACATCGCCAGGGATCGCAAGGTGGCCCAGATGCACTGGGGAGGAGGCACCCCCACGCACCTTTCTCCGGATCAGATCAGGCGCCTGGGAAATATCATCCGGGAACACTTTGACTTTACCGAGGACGCGGAGATCGGCGTGGAAATCGACCCGCGGGAACTGACCCGGGAACACATGGTCGCCCTTGCCGAGATGGGATTTAATCGCTGCAGTATGGGCATTCAGGACTTTGACCCCCAGGTGCAGAAGGCGGTAAACCGCCTGCAATCGGAGCGGATTACGCGGGACGGACTGGCATGGGCGCGGGAGTTGGGATTTGCCAGCACGAATCTGGACCTGATGTACGGGCTGCCCTATCAGAACACAGCCACTTTTGAGCACACGCTGGATGTGGTACTGTCTCTGGATCCCGACCGGCTTGCGGTGTTCAACTATGCGCATCTCCCGAGCAGGATCAAACATCAACGACTCATTCCCGCGGAGCAACTCCCCAACGCGGAAGAGAAACTGCAACTGCTCAAAATGAGCATCGAGAAACTGACCGAGGCCGGATATGAGTATATTGGGATGGATCATTTCGCTAAGCCGGATGACGAGCTGACCGTAGCCATGCAGAAAGGCACCTTGTACCGGAATTTTCAGGGGTATTCCACCCATGCCGGTCTGGATCTCTTTGCCTTGGGAATCAGTTCCATCGGCATGTTCCCGGAGCTCTATGTGCAGAATATGAAGAAGCTGGATGGGTACTATTCCGAATTGGACAACGGAAACCTGCCGGTCATGCGGGGCGTCGCGCTCTCGGAGGACGACCGTCTGCGCAGGGAGGTGATCACCGAATTGATGTGCAATCTTGTGCTGAAAAAGGCGGATATTGAAGGCAAGTACTCGATCCAATTTGATGAATATTTTGCACCCGCACTCGAACAGCTGAAATCATTCCAACGGGACGATCTGGTCATACTGGAAGAGAAGCGCATACGGGTAACGGTTTCCGGACGATTGCTCATCCGTAACATTGCCATGAATTTCGACGCCTATCTGCAGGACAACGCAGCCGACAAACCGCAGTTTTCAAGAACCGTCTAGATCCTTTGGGAACCCATGAAGACTGCTGTCCTACTCTCAAATATGGGCGGGCCGGATTCGCTGGAAGCCGTTGAACCCTATTTGACCCATATCTTTCTGGATCCGGATATCATCGATCTGCCCATGCCGGGCATGCTGCGGAAGCGCTTCGCCCGATGGCTGGCTCACAAACGGGCTCCGGAGAGCACGGAGATCTACAGACAGATTGGCGGAAGAACGCCCCTTCTGGAGATCACAAAGCAACAGGCCACATTGCTCGAAAACAGTCTCAATGCCATCAAGCCGGATCAGTTCAGCGTGTTTGTGGCCATGCGCTACTGGCATCCGTTCCTGGAGGATGTCCTTCGGGAAATCGTTGCGCAAGGGATCACCCGACTCATCCTGGTCTCGCTCTACCCTTTCTATACCCGGGCCACCACCCAATATCTCGCAAAACTGCCCGAAAGCCTGACTGCGGCGGGGGCCTTCGCGGAAAATCATCTGCAGATCGTCGACCGTTTTTCGGACCATCCCGCCTTCCTTCAAGCCATGGCACAACAGATCAAGGATGCCCTTTCAGCCCATCCCAACATGGGATTCAATGATCTTCTGTTCAGTGCGCACAGCATTCCCTTGAGAGACATCAAAAAGGGGGATCCCTACCGCGACGAGATAGAAGCAGCCGTTTCGGCGCTCAAGCCGCTCTTGCCGGAAGATCTGCGGCTTCATCTCTCCTATCAGAGCAAAATAGGCCCGGTCAAATGGCTGGCTCCGGCGACCCCGGACAAGATCGGCGAGCTGGCTGCGCAGGGGGTTCGCAATCTGCTGGTCTATCCCTTGGGATTTGTGGCCGACAACAGCGAAACAATCTATGAGATTGCCATTTTGTATGGGAATCTTGCCAGAGCATTGGGAATCGAGCATTTTGTATGTATCGAGGCCCTGAACGCAAACGCACTATTCATCGATGGACTGAAGGAAATCATTCTCGATAGGGCCGGTAACCTTGCTTAATTCCAACATCTTCAAGCGGGATATTACGAAAGGGGACGCGACGCAATGCAGGAACCTAAGACCATTCGGGTGGCAGTGATCGGCGCAGGAATCTCCGGGTTAACCACCGCCTATTGGCTGGACAAGGCTGGTTATGACGTGACGGTACTGGAAAAATCGTCGAGACCTGGCGGCTCGATTGTGACCGAAAGATCAGAGGGCTTCCTGATCGACCTCGGAGCGAACAGCACGCTTGAGACCTCGACCACATTGACGGAACTGATTCGAGAGCTGGGACTGGAGGACCAGAAGAGATACGGCAGCGAAGCTTCCAATAACCGCTATGTGGTCAAGAACGGGCTGTTGCACGCCATCCCCACCTCGGGTGGCAAATTCCTTAAGACGAAATTATTCTCCGCAAAGGCCAAACTCAGGCTGCTCTTGGAGCCCTTTATCAAACCCACAGACGGCAGCGATATTTCTCTGGCGGATTTTGTGGAATATCGTCTGGGCAAAGAGTTCCTGGATTACGCCATAAATCCCTTTGTGGCCGGGGTTTATGCCGGGGACCCGAAAACGCTGAGCACGCCTGCCGCGTTTCCGAAACTGTATGCCCTGGAGCAGAATTACGGAAGCTTTATCAAAGGGGCGATCAAGGGGGCCAAGGAACGAAAGAAACGCAACGAGGTTTCCAAGGACCGCGCCAAATTATTCTCCTTTGTGGACGGCATGCAGATCTTAACGGACACGCTTTCTGAAAAACTGCAGGGCAAGATCAGGTTGGAGAGTGAAGTCACGCTTCTTCAGAGGGAGCCGTCCGGTTTTGGCCTCGAGGTCACCAGCAAAGGATCCACAGAAACGCACCAGTATGACCAGGTGGTCCTGACCGTGCCCACCTATACCCTGGCCAAACTGCTGCACCCCCTGGCCCAAGAGAAAGCCTGTCGAATCGGCAACACGGAGCATCCGCCCGTGACCGTAGTATTTATGGGTTTCAGGGAAGAGGATGTGGTCCGGGATATAGACGGATTCGGGTATCTGATTCCCGAGGTGGAGAAGAAGCGGACGCTGGGTTCCATATGGAGTTCCAACATCTTTCCCAACAGAGCCCCGGAGGGATACGTGGCCTTCACCAATTTTGTGGGCGGCACTCGCCAGCCACAAAACGCGCGGTTGGATGATGCGGAGATCGAGAAATTGGTCTATGAGGACTTGAACGATCTGGTTGGCCTGCGTGGACAACCAACAATCGTGCGGATCAAACGCTGGCAGAAAGCGATCCCTCAGTATACGATGGGCTATCAGGAGGTCCAGCAGATCTTTTCGGATATCGAAGAGGAGATTCCGGGATTGTTTCTCGCAGGGAACTACCGGAGAGGGATCGGCGTGGGAGACAGCGTACTTTCCGCTTTTGAGACCGTGACCAAAATGAGCGCTTAGGTGCTTCCACCTTGGATTGTGCCCGATTGCGGTCCCTGCGCTGGGGTCTGTGGCGTGGGCAACCTGGCCTGCGCATTCCAGACGCCGTAACACCCACACACACGCTCCAAAAGAGTGGGTCGCACCCCAGTGCGATGAAGACTGCCCGCACTATCTGTGAGTAAGGCAAAACAAGAGGGCTATGGGACAATTTGTCAATAGAGCGGGCATCATGTCCCGTCAGGGATATGATATTTGTAGCAGTTGGAACTGGCCAGTGACCTCCTTTCAGTCCCTTTAGGGACGAGATATACGTGGCGGCAAGATCACCGCCAGAGGTGCATGCTGAAGGAAATCGGTGGGACCTCCCGTCCCTTCG
>JAZDJA010000136.1:0-4504 GCA_043804415.1 Candidatus Latescibacterota bacterium
GCCGCAGAGGGCCACGCAACGATTTCTTCTTCTGCCAAGAACTGAAAGCAGCCCAGCGACGACCAGGAGACGATCGCCCCAATACCCTCACCTAGCGCGCCTGAAAGCAGCGCCACTATACCTCCGAGTCCGCGGCCCACCAGGATCAGGTCGCCGGGATCGACGTTCTCTTCCCGGATCAGATGGTTCACCAGACTGGCCGCACTGCGCGCCTGGATCGCCAGCACGCCATCGCCCAACGCGCAGGAGAGGTAGGCTGACCATCGGTCCGCGCTCCCCCACCCCGATAGCGAATAGGGAGTCAAAGAAGGAAGACTGTCTCCCCATCCGGGCAGATCGGGGGCCAAAACCGTGGGAAGGGGGACCCCCGAATCCCGCTCGAACATGTTCGACAATTGCGCCGCCGATCCCCATGACTCCAGCGCATTCCGGCGGCCGTGATCGTCGAGATACACGATCCATTTTCCGGCATCGGAAAGGGATCTTCCCAGCGGTCGAAGCAGGGTGGCGGGAATCTCGAGCGCTTCGGTCGTGAACAACACTTCGTGGTAGTGCTGCGCCCAGAGCTGGAAGGGCTCGGATTCCACCCATGTGCCCGGATGCGTGGGCGCGCCGATCACCCGCCCGACAGCCTGCCTGAGGGCCTCCCGATCAGGATGCGGATCGCGGCGGGTTTTCAGATCGCGCGCAAGGGCTCGGTTCATGGTGAACATATTCTCTTCGGGCGCAGGGCGACACCGCAACATGTCATATTCGAGCATGGCATATTCATCGGGATTCAGGAGGGGAACGCTCCGCTCCGGCTCAGCGCGTATCCAGCGGTTCATCCATGCGGCAAATTGGGCGACCTGAGCGAGCGAATACGCATGCCCCCCGTCGTCCTCGAAGAAGCGGAAGCGATCCGCAGCCCCGGAGAGCGCGAAACATGCCTCCGATTCCTGGGCCAATGCGCGCGACCACGCGATCTGAAACACCTCGTCCTGTTTGCCCGCCATGTAAAGGGTGGGCGTGGGAATGCCCGCCAGCAGCAGGTCGATCTCATCTACTCCCGCCGCAATGCGGCCCGGCCACATGGATTCGGGGCACATCGCGTATGCGTCCCCCACCGGATGATCGGCCATGCGGCAGATACAGCAGCTCGGCCCCTGGCACGCGATCCGCGCGTCAAAAAGCGTGGCAAAGAGGGTGGTCTGTCCCCCGCCGCTTACCCCCGTCATCCCGACTCCGTGGGACAAATCCGCGTCCTGGCGCGTCTCCAAGTAATCGATGCAGCGCAGGGCATCCAGCACAAAATAGCGCTGGGAGGAGCATCCGGTCAAAAACGTGCGCACGCCATCTCGGAAATGATCGTTGCCCGGCTTTTTCTCCGAGTCCTGCCCCGGCGGGTCAAAGAGCACCGCGACGAACCCCAGACTGGCGAAAGCCTGGGCGGGAATCTGATAGTTTTCGTAATGCTTCCCGCTGTGTCCCACCGGGATCACCACCGCTGGAAACGGGCCTGCACCGTGCGGGATGAATACGGAGGCGTTCACCTCCCAACCGGGAAAGGACTGGAAGAGGACATTTTCGATCCGGCAATGCCTGGTACTATACGTGGTCACCTGCCGGGTCCCCAGCGGGCAGCCGTCTTTCCCGAACGGCATCGGGCCAAGAACCTCCCGGATGTGCTGCCGAATGGATGCGCGATACGCCTTCCAGTCGCCGCTGTCGAATGCCTCTTTTCTTCGCACGCCCGCATCGCTTAAACTCCTCAGGCTGCGCCCGACCAGGTTTTGGGTCAGCTGGGCACGCAGGTCGCCCTTTGTTCGAATGGGATATGGGATTTTCGGAGGCGTCATGGTCTGCTCCTGTTATCTCTCAGATTGCTGGAAGCTTGCGCGGGTGGCAGGGCACGAAGGGGTGCACTTGAAGGATCCATCCTATCTCCCCGGGGCGGGAACCAGGCTGTTGCCCCACGCCAGAGCGATCATCGCCAATACCAGCACGAAAAGTCCCCAAAAGAGCGCATGGATCGCACGCGCGGATGCCCCTTTCCATTCGCCGATCAAAAAGCCAAAAAGGTTGGGCACGATCAGCGACGTGGCCGTATATACCGCCCATCCCACGGACGTGCCCAGTCGGCCGAGGTAATGCGCTCCCATCCCATAGGAAAGCTGCGCCAAAAAAAGCAAGAGGGCCATCGCCATCGTCATGGAGAAATCGCGCCCCGCTCCCGGGCCCGCAAAATGCGTCCAGCTACGCCGTCTTACCATCCGAACGCCGGAAAATATCAGCACGGAGATATATCCGCCCCAGTAAACGGGAAGCCAGCGCCCGTGGGTCGCAAGGGCAGGATGCACCCCCCTCCGGATAAATTCCCGGGAGATGGGCTCCGCAAAATCGAATCCCAGGTTTGCGCAGGCACTGAACAGACCGGAGACGATACACCAAAACACGCCGAAAAGAAACACCTTACGAGCCGGATGCATGGCAGAGGGGGGCGTTCCGTCGGGCACACTGGATCGTTCGCGCAGCACACCGGCCCGACCGCAGAACCCCACCCCCAAAAGACAGAGACCAATCCCCAGCAGAACAAGCGCACGCGCGTCCCCGGGCACGGTGTACCAGCGTTTCACCAGTGGGATGACGGAACCGGAAACGGTGACGATCCCGCCGATCAGGGCAGACCCGAGGGACAACCCCACTGCGCAGACCCCCAGGGCGAACGTGACGCTGCCGATCCCCCACAACAACCCGAATGCCATCGCCGCAAGCACGGTGCCCGCGCCCACGGACTGGAGCACAGAGGGCCAGTTGGGCAGGACCACCTGGGCGAAGAGCATGGGGATGACGAGGATGCCAACCCCATACGCCAGTCCCCACATGTTTTCTATCTCATACCTGCGACGAAGTCGCAGGGGCAGCGCAAAGGCACCCACGCTGATCGCGGCGAAAAAGACCAATCCAAAACCGGGTATCATCGGGTTCAACGCATTCCCTTTGTGTTCTTTTCCTTGTGACGAGCCTCCGGGTCGCGGCGATCCTCCGCTCCCTTAAGCCGATGACGATGGCCGTGCAAGTCAGGGGATCACCATGATCTCCACCCAGACGATCTGACTTGCGTCGGCTGCACTGGTTTTTACCTCCACACGGTTGTATCCCGCCTTGGTCGCAGCTAGGGGCACGTCAAATCCTGCCAGAGTTTTGACAACCGGATGGATATACGTGGGAGGGGCGCCTTTCGATGCGAGACACGGCTCCCCGTTGACGCAAACTTCGAGTAGCGTTGTTTCCCGGCTGCCTTCTTCACCCAAACCGACGAACACCTTGACATCTCCTGTTGCAGACCGTGGCCCGATGTGTATCCGGAAAGCCGCGGTCTGTCCTTCTTCCAGATGAATCGGAAGCGCATAGACCTCCGGCTCTCCCGGTGCCCAGGTGTCCGAGTAGGTCACCACGTGACGTCTGGGATGGGCTGTTGCGGTTTCCAGGGAACCGGCCTCCCGAAGGATTTTGAGGTAGTCCTCCTGGCTGCTCGTCGTGGTCTCCGAATCCATATAGTTGAACAGGTAGATCCTGTCCGCACCGCGGTGAAGCAGGGAGGCAGCCGTGCCTCTGACCGTCTCGGCGTTATTCGTGAAGCCTGCGCTGGCGTCCGGATACGGGCGAATCAGCACCTCCAGTCCGGCCGCAAGCACAACGGGGCTTTCCCCCAACAGCGCCTTCCACGCTTCGATGGGCATGTCGGTCTCTATGCTGGCCCAGAAGGGCGTGACCACGAGCATGTCGATCAGTCCCTTTTTGGCCCAGGTGATTGCGTCCATTCCCAGTCCCTTGGCCGTCCCCGGACGGGAGGGCACCCGGGCTCCTATTTGGATCGGATGACCGCGACGCGCGGCGTGTTCGTCCGCGAGTTGCCGAACCTCCGCCATAAACGCGGTCAGCAGCGGAATGCCTTCCGCCTCGTGTCCGGGACGAAAATGAAAACCGAATCGCATCCAATCCAGCTCAAGTCCGTCGAAGTCGTAGCGCTCGAAAAGCTCCCGGACAAAACCAATGTGATGGTCCCGGACGGCCTTGTGCCCATAATCGAAGGCACGGTCGGTCCATCGATCGAAGCGATCGGTCACGCGACGAAATTGCGGGTTTTCCTTCCAGAAGGTGCTGTGCATAAACGAACTCGGGTCGTCCACATTGTGTACGTCGTTCATGCGCATCGACAGCCACGGGGAAACTCCAAGCTCCCGACTGTAGCCAATCCAGATGGCGTAGGGATCCATCCCCCGTTCATGGAGCAGCAGCGCATTTTCCCGCCATCGGTCGGCATGGGCCAGTCTGATCGCTTCGGGATCGCCGTGGCCGTGCCAGATGGGATCCAGGACCTCACTGGCGAAACTGGCGCACATGGCATTCGGACAAAAAAGCAGCTGCCGCACCTGCGTTCCTTGAACGTAATGATCCACCATCTCACGGAGTCCCTCCACGGTCATCTTCTCTTCGGTGCGCGATCCGAAAAAGTGCGAGG
>JAZDJA010000137.1:0-13023 GCA_043804415.1 Candidatus Latescibacterota bacterium
GAATCACCTCCCCTTTGAAGCTGAACAGCAACACCAGCGTAGCCAGGAGCGCCAGAATCGACACCGAGGTCAGATGGTGCAGGAACTTCTCCTGAAACCAGACCATGCCCTTCCTGCGAAGGATCCACTTTCTGGAGAAATGCCCCGCGACTAAGGGCAGCGCCACGTAGATCGCCACGGAGAGCAAAATGGTCTGCCAGGGAATGGGCATCGCGTTGATCCCGAGCAGCCATCCCCCCAAGGGGGCGTAGAGAAAGAGCATGGTCAGGGAGTTGATGGCCACCATGACGAGCGTCAGGCCCGCGTTCCCTTTCGCCAGATAGCTCCACATGAGCACCATGGCCGTGCACGGTGCAATGCCCAGAAGAATCGCACCGGAGATATAGGACCGGAAAAGCTCCACGGTTCGGCCATCCTTGAGCACTTCCGTGCCCGGAATCCAGCCTTTGAACACGTATCCGAGGAAGAACGTGGCAATGAGCACCATGGTAAAGGGCTTGATCAGCCAGTTGGCCGCAAGGGTGAGCAGAAGGGGCTTGGGCGTCTTCCCGGCTCGGACCACCTCGGCAAAGTCAATCTTGACCATGATGGGATACATCATGAAAAACAGGCACACTGCTATGGGGATAGACACCTGATAGATCGCTATGGAATCCAGGCGAATGGCCACACTCGGGGCGATCTTCCCCAGGAAGATGCCTCCGACGATACACAGCCCCACCCACAGGGTCAGGTATTTCTCGAACACCGAGAGCTTGCGCTCCGACTGTTTGGTTGCTTGAGTGGACATCGTTTACTCCTCCTGATGATCGAAACATGGGGCTCATTTCCTTCAGCCCGAACACAAAACATGCAGGAAAATGGGCAGGTGCTCAGAACATACTGTAAACCATATACAGCCCACCCGACAACACGAGTGCGCCGCATGCCTTCTTGAGGAGTACAGCCCCTTTGGAGGCTTCGTTCCAATTCAGGTAGTGCTGAACGATTTCGGAGAAGGTGCCTGCAAACACGATCACCGAGCAATGGCCGATGCCGTACGCCAACAACAACAGAATCCCATACATCAACCGGGTGGACGCCAATCGGAAGGTCACTCCCAGCATGGGAGCCATATAGGCAAACGTACATGGGCCGAGCGCTATGCCGAACACCAGCCCCAGCACAAAGGCACCCAGCACGCCTCTCCGCTTCATGCCAATCGGTCCCGGACCACCCCACGGCAAGGGAACAATCTCCAACAGCACCAAACCAACCAGCACGAAAACGCCGGCCACCACGTAGTTGCCTATCCGCCCGACGTCGCCCATGATATGGCCCAGCGCGGCTGTGGCCGCGCCGACCCGCTCCGATGGTAACCAGAATCCCCGCAGAGAACACGCTGGAGATCACAAACGCTCTCCTCGTGGACATCCGTCCCTGCACATCGATAAATCCCACGATTAGGGGGATGCACGCCAGATGGCATGGCGAAAGAACGATACTGAGGATGCCCCAGAGGAAGGAAGCGCCCAAGGCGATCTGGGGGGTGCCTTCGACCGCCTGCGTCAACGCGGTGAACAGCCGCTCCATATTACTCGACTCCCATCTCCCGAAATTTGTCTACCATCGCCTCCCGCCCCATGAATCCCTCGTGTCGGTAAACCTCATTTCCCCGGGCGTCGAAGAAGATCTGGGTGGGGATCATGCGGACCTTGGATCGCCGCGTCAGCGCACGATATTCGTCAATTTCGATGATGAGGACCTCCGCCTTGCCTTTGTATTCTCTCTCCAAGTCTTCCAGGATCGGCTGCATCTTCTTGCACGGGATGCACACCCCGCGACCGAAATCGGCCAGCACGGGCCTGCCGCTTCCGAGGGCCCGATCCAGGGGATTGGCCTCCTGTCCCTTTTCATGCGCTTTCAGCCAGGCTGTATTCCACACAATCTTTGAAAGGGCCACCTGATTCTCGATCCAGAAATCCATGGCCTTCTGTTGTTTTTCGCTCAGGATGAAGGACGCCAACTGAGGCCGTAACGTCTCCATGTCATCGGATGGAAACCGATCCCGATTTTCCCGGATGAAGGTCTGAATTTCCTCCTCGGACACGAATACATCCTTTGTGACGTCCTGAACCAGCACCCGAATGAGGACCTCGTCCGGATTCACCTCCGGAGGAATCCGCTCGGCCTTTACAGCATCCGACCGATCGAATCCCCGTTTTCTGGCCTCCTGAAGCAAAACTGTCCGCTGGACGCGCTGCTCTACGAATCCTTTGGCGTCCTCTCTATAGGCTTGCTGTGCCTGTGGAGGGAGGGTTTTCAGCTCCTCCTCGATCTGTTGTTGCGTGATCGCTTCCCCGTTGACTTCCACGAGGGGCGTTCCGTTTGTGGCTTGATTTTCTCCGCATCCCGCAGTTGTCAGCAGACCCACCCATACCATCCAGCATTTGAACATAGGACCTCCTGTGTGAACCGGGGAACCTACGATTTGCCCTTGTGCGCTATCGGATCGGAGAGTCTCTTCTACTACAACCACGCCTTGATCTCCGCCACCTTCGGAACCCGTCCCACCGCCTTTACCTCTCCGTCAATAGCCAAGGCCGGGGTGACCATCACACCGTAGTTGATGATATCGTCTATCTGCTCGATCTTGACGATTTCGGCCTCGATCCCCAGCTCCTTCACGGCTGCCTCGGCGTTGGTAAGAACCTTTTTGCACTTGGCGCATCCGGTGCCCAGAATCTCGATCTTCATACAAACCTCCCTGCAAAATGCCTGACTGCGTCAGCCCGTGACCCATAGCGGCCCGTTGTTCAATCCATGCAGGGCCCCAAACAGAAGCCCCGCGCCCGTTGCCATGACCACCACCAACGCGATGTAAACCAACGTCTTCTTTGTGCCGATAACGCTTCTGATCACCAGCATATTGGGCAGACTCAGCGCAGGCCCCGCCAGTAGCAACGCCAGCGCAGGCCCCTTCCCCATGCCCGCACCGATGAGCCCCTGGAGAATGGGAATCTCGGTCGGGGTGGCAAAATACATCATGGCCCCAGAAGCGAGGAGAGCAGATTCGCCCCCAGCGAGTTGCCTCCCACCAGCCGACCGATCCAGCGCGCCGGGATCAGACCCGCGTTGGCGTCCGGACGGCCCATCAGAAACCCGGCCACGAGCACACCGCCCAAGAGCAACGGCAGAATTTGTTTGGAGAAAGCCCACGTGGCGGATACCCAGTCGGAGAGTTCGTCTCGCTCAAACCAATGCCATATCATGATGCCGAGCACGATCAGAAGCACCCCGCTCAGGTACCAATGAATCGCGTGCACGGCGTTCCAGAATCCAACCGGTTGAGCCGGCTTGCCCCACGCCATGAAGATCAGGATCAGCGCCATGGTGAGAAAATAGAGCCCGTCTTTCCACAACCGCCGCTGGCCGTCTTCCCCCTCCCCAAAAGCAGGCGGCCCGTGCTGCGCCCGGCTGGCCTCATCCTTCCGGAAGATCAGCGCCATCAAGAGCCCGATGACCACCGCAGAAACCACGGCACCTAGGGCTCTGGCCAGTCCCATCTGCCAGCCCAGCACCCGGGCGGTCAGGATGACGGCCAGCACATTGATGGCCGGACCGGAATACAGAAAGGCAGTGGCCGGGCCGATGCCGGCACCCCGCTTGTAGATCCCCGCAAACAGGGGAAGCACGGTGCAGGAACACACGGCCAGAATCGTGCCGGAAACCGATGCCACCGCATACGCCAGGATCTTCTTCGCCCGGGCGCCGAAATACTTCATCACGGACGTCTGACTCACAAACACCGCAATGGCCCCTGCGATGAAAAACGCCGGAACCAGACAGAAGAACACATGGTTCTGGGCGTATTCCTGAAGCATCAGGAAGGCTTCGAGCCCCGCACCCCGAAGGGTGGGATGGCCGAAGGGAATGAAATACACGGCCGCAAAGACCGCCGCGATCAAAAGAAACTTGCTGCGTTCGCTCATCACTGTCCTTTCTCCCCACGAGTGCGCTTCGACGGTGCCGAACTCTCCGACTCTTGGCTGGGAACGACTCACACCCGCCGACAGATGACCTCCCGATCAACCTGCTCCGCAGCCCGTCTGTCCCGGCTGACCAGCGGATCACCAGCCGACAGCTCTCTCACCAGATCCAGTATCCCCTCCTGCAGAGAACCGAGCGGCGCCGAAGGAAGGGAATACGCGACCCATAGCCCCTCTTTTTCCCGGTGTACCAACCCGCTCTCTTCCAGCACCTTCAGATGGCGGGACACGGTAGATTGAGCCAATCCCAGCACCTCGGCGATCTCACACACGCACAGCGTCTTCCCATCCAGCATCCCCAGAATCCGCAGACGGCTCTCATCTGCGATGGCCTTGAAGACTTTGATCTTTGCTTTCATATGCCCTCCCCCTATTTTTATATATGCACAGTTAGCGAAATATAGGGAAAGAAGCACGCAAAGTCAAGCAAAAAAACACGCTCTTGCCACTCTCATCGCCTCCTTAGCACAACATGCTTCCCAAAACACCTCTCCGGTGTCCGCTCGCGCAGCCAGCAGTAAAGGGCTCTTTGGGGGGCGCCGGAAAAAAAGCTTGCCTTTATGCCGTAATTGGACTATATTTTATTTTTGGGTTCTTATGCAATCGCCGGTCGGCGAAAGGATTTGCCTCCTTCAGGCCTGTTCTCCTTGCCCGATTTTCGCCCGGCATCTTCCGGGTTTCGGCTGTCAGGAACATGGGACTAGAGAGGGAGGGTGTATGCAAGGATGGGGATTTCTTTGGGCGACCATCTTTCTTTTCAGCACGATCGAAGTGGCTACCAAGATCATTCTAAGAGAGATTGTGAGCGCAGTCGGGGCATTCACCTCCTATGATGCGCTGGTCCTTGCGGGTTTCCGGTTTTTTATCGGAGGTGTTTTTCTGATTGCGGTTGCGCCCGGCAGGTGGTGGCGCGCCCTGCGGAAGATGGCCAGAAGAGATCGGATCCGACTGGGCCTGTTGGGTTTTCTCGGCGTTCCGGCCTACACCGCCCTGTTTCATCTGGGCCTCAGAACGATCCCGGCCGCTCAGGGCGCGGTGATCTTCAGCATGACCCCCATCTTCGTAGCCGGATTGGCTCCGGCGCTGCTCAAGGAATCCCTGACCCTCCGGAAGATCGCCGGGATTCTCGTGGGATTTGTGGGCGTGATCATCCTGTGCCGCTTGGATGGCAGTTTTGGCCGGGTGTCGGCAGGATCCCTGCTGATGCTCTGCGCTTCCTTCTTCTTTGCGCTTTACACCGTCCTGGGGAAACGCATCTTCGGGTCCTCGCAGGGCCCTCTGATCGGAACCACCTTTGTGCTTGGGAGCCTGCCGTTTGTGCCGCTCCTGTGGATGGATAGCGTCCGTCTGCCCTCCCAGATTTTCTCCAACAGTCTGGTGTTTCTAAACGTGTTCCACCTGGGCCTGATCGCAACGGGCTTGGGCTATCTCTTCTATTTCAAGGGGCTCCATCGGGTGGGCGCTTCCAGAGGGACGACGCTGTTCTACCTCAAACCCCTCTTTGCGAGCCTCCTCGCGGCAGTTATTCTCGGAGAAGGAATCACCACCACGATGGTCGCGGGAACCGCGGTGATCCTGTCCGGGCTGTTTCTGGTGACCGGCGCTTCGGAGTCGTCGGGCAAGTCCGAAGGACAGAGAGATGTAGAAGCGCATTTGCATTAGTGCATGACGTATTGCAGCACACCCAACGACGAGCGCAATCCATCCTCGTCGTCTTTTCTCTTGACAAGTCTATGCTCGGGCCATATATTTAGCTGCCAGACGGCCAAAGCAATGGGAGACCCTGGCATAGTGCCACCCAGTTCCTTAGTGCACGAAATCACCAATACGATGACGTATTTTGAAACTTGGCGGGGAGACTCTTCACTGCGTTCAGAGTGACAAACGCCCCGTTCTGGTGTACCCGAAAAATCTCCCATAGTCAGGTTACGCCATAATCTCTATGGTTTCGTGCACTTGGAATTGGCCCAGATTGCATGGATTCGAGAAGAGGGACGCAAAGCCTCGGCTCGGAAAATCAATGCTTTGCGAGCAGCCAAATCTGGCGAGGTCTCCCGATCTCATCAAAAAGGTGTGCACGCTTCGATGAACCGTCCTTTGAACGAACGGAAGCCCAGACTACTCGACTGCCTGCGAGAGGCATTGCGCTCCCGCCACTATAGCCGCCGGACCGAGCAGACCTATTGCCAGTGGGTCAAGCGCTTTATCCATTTCCACAACGTCAGGCATCCGGCGGAGATGTCCGAACCTGAGATCAATGCGTTCCTTACTCATTTGGCTGTGAAAGAGAATGTGAGCGCATCAACACAGAATCAGGCCCTTTCCGCGCTGTTGTTCCTTTACCGATATGTTCTGGGTCGCGACATCGGCGACCTGGGCGACATCATCCGCGCCAGAAAGCCCAAACGTCTACCGGTGGTTATGTCACGTGATGAGGTCAGGGCGGTTGTGAACCATCTTGACGGCGAGAAGTGGCTGATGGCCTCGCTCATTTACGGGGCAGGGTTGCGGTTGATGGAATGTCTTCGCCTCCCGGTTCAGGACATCGATTTCTGCAGCAACGAGATCCTGGTTCGCGACGGAAAAGGCGGTAAGGACCGCGTGACCATGCTCCCGGAATCCCTCAGGAAGCCTCTTCAGGATCATCTGCGGAGGGTCAAGAGGATTCATGACAAGGATTTGGCTGATGGTTGGGGGCGTGTTCAATTACCCGATGCTTTGGGCCGAAAATACCCCAACTCGCCAACCGAGTGGCGCTGGCAATGGGTCCTTCCCCAGAAGAACCGGTGGAACGACCCGAGAACGGGCCAAGAAGGCTGGCATCATGTGGATGAATCCATTCTCCAGAAAACGTTTAAGCAGGCGGTGGCAAAGGCTGGATTCGCCAAGCGGGCAACGCGCCATACACTTCGCCATTCCTTTGCGACCCACCTTCTCGAAAACGGGTATGACATCCGAACGGTACAGGAGCTCTTGGGGCATGCAGACGTTCGAACAACGATGATCTACACTCATGTTCTCAATCGGGGCGGCCATGGTGTGCGCAGCCCTGTGGATAGTCTCTGAGCAGGACGACGATGCGTATTATGCGGAAACCATATAAGACGCCGAAGCGTGGTCGGGATGGCCCTATTCCATTGAAAAGAAGGCCATTGCAGGAGTTCTGAATTGGAGTGTTATCTGGGCGCAAACCCAGAAAGTGTGCATATCTGGAAACCGTATATTTAGTAGTTCGGCAGGAGAAGAAGATGCACTACAGACCGAAGCGGATCGCTAACATGCTCGCAACAGCGGCAATCGTGGCGGCTTCCTTGGCCGCGGCAGGAGACATACCCATGAAGACAACGGTGAAACGCGAGGGAGACAAGGTCTGGCTTGATGGCGTTACGGGGTGGTTCGTAGGAGACAAGGAGAGTTCGGTTCATGCGGCCCAGGAGGTGGCAATGCGGGCTGTGGGTCAGGATGTTTCGTACGACTATCTGGTTGGCGTTTCCGGGCTGGCCTTCCGGATGCAGGTTTCCAAGAAGGGCCTCTGCCCCAGTTCGCCGCACTCGCAATGCGGGTTCGCGTGCGTGGCGAGATCTCTGCAGGCCCTGCCCCTGGATGTGCGCATCTTCAATGTCAAACCGGATGAGAAAGAGAAGGTGGCGGAGGCGCGGAAGGCGGTCGTTGCCAGCATCGACAGCGGGATCCCCGTGCAATACGGAATGGAAGAAGACGGAGTTATCGCGGGCTACCAGAAGAACGGGGAGGAATGGATCTGCTACCATCCACTGCGGGATGGAGGCAAGAAGACCTTCGTGGAGACCGGCTGGCCCTGGGGAATCGCGGTGTTCGCCACGATTAAGAAACAGAACCCATCGAAGCGGGATCTGGCCGTCGGCGCCCTGGAGCAGGCGGCCCAGATGGCGGCAGCGCAGGAGTCGGGTGGATATTTCGTCGGATTCCGCGCCTGGAAGGAATACATCGCGAAACTCAAGGAACTGCACACGGCCGACGCAAAGGCCCGTGCGGACGCCATGATGGGCAACGCATGGATCTACGAATGCCTCGCACAGTATCGGACCTGCGCCGCGAAGTATCTGCAGGACGTTGCCAGCGAATTCCCCGTGCAAACAGCCGCCCACCTGAAGAAGGCGGCGACGCTTTACAACAAGATGGCGAACGAAGTGCTGAGAGACGAGAAGAACTGCGTCGTTACGATCGCGCCCTATCCCTGGGCCCTGAGAGGGGGAGAAACCTGGTCGGACGAGACGCTCAAGGGACAAATCCGGAGGCTCGAAGAAGCCTT
This sequence comes from Candidatus Latescibacterota bacterium, assembly GCA_043804415.1. GTDB lineage: Bacteria > Latescibacterota > 4484-107 > 4484-107 > 4484-107 > 4484-107. Next base: position 8,320 of record JAZDJA010000137.1, read on the forward strand.
CCCTATCGAGCAGGAAGCAATCAAACAGATCGAAGCGTCCCTTCTACTGATCAAGAAGAAGGAGTAGGCCGAACAAGACGGCTCGAGACGACGCGGAAGAGCGCGCGTCTCAGCCGCGCCGTTGGACCGTCCGCACCGGTGCCTTCCTGGAGCGACAGACAGGAGAATTGACAAGAGCTGCAAACGGTATTACCTTTATTTGGGAGGCAAGAATGCGGTTTTTCTGGGACGAGATCAACAAATCAGAGATCGCGGCCCACGGCATAGACACTGCCACAGCGGAGGCGGTTTTCTACTCCGAAGATTTCGCGTACAAAGCCGACCCCGAGATTCCCAACCGCTGGACCGCCGAAGGCACGGTGTACGAAAAGCTGTACCGAGTTCTATTTTCCAAGGTATTTCCCGAAGGCATCCGCATCACAACGACTTTCCTAATCTCTCGCAAGCGGAGGCGAACATGACAACAGAGCACATCAAGAAAATGACCGAGGCTGAGTTCATGGTTTCTCTCGGCCCTGGCGAACCTCTAGAGATTCTCGAAGCCCGCCACGACGATGATGTGGCTCGGGCCATTGCTCACAAGAATCAGCCCATCGAGGGCATGACGCGCATTCGTATCGTTCTTGGGCGACCTCCCAAAGGCGAAGAAGCTCCGGTCCAAGTCAAGGCAGTCAGAATGCCTGAGTCCTTTTGGGCGAATTTCCAGGCTCAAGCCCAAGCGGCTGGGCTGACACTTCACGCGGCCATGCGGAGCGCTCTAATCGAGTGGGCATCCCGCCATTCCCACTAACAAAAATCCACCGTACATTCACGGGTCTAACCAATCGTTCAACCGGACGATACCTCTTCGAGTCACTTCCACCACCGCAACGCGCCGCTTCGGTAGCGCCGGTTAACTTCTTTCGATGGCTCGGACGCTTCGCGCCGAGCCATCGGCGCACTGGAAGGGAGGATGAGTATTCGTGACAAATTTCCTGGATCTCATCGTCGCCTTGGCGGGCATCGTCCTTCTTGGGTTCGTCGCGTTGCTTTCCCCCGCCGATTCCACATGGTTTGTGGTTGGCTTGGCTATCATGGCGTTCTGCGCAGCATTTTTTTCCATCAGATTCGCTGGGGGCAAGGGAGCCCCTATCGCTCTTGTAGTTGGCTTCCTTATTGTTGCTTCAGCAACAGGCATTGTTTGGCAGGCCGCAACGCTGCTCTCGTTACTTGCCTATCTCGCAGTAGCACGTTTCGTCCCCATTCTCCCGTCGCGAGGATGGTGGGCGCCAGGACGTGTACCCTGGCTTGCTACCGGAGTCTGTGCGCTGGTCACTCCCATTGCTCTCGTATCATGGGTTTGGTTTTTCAAACCCGATATTCAGGATCTGCTCCAGGCGATCCCGGATGTATCTCTCCCGATCCTGGCAGGTGGAGCCATCGCCTTCGCCGTTGTTAATGCACTCGGCGAGGAACTCATTTGGCGCGGGTTGTTCCAGGACCGCCTCGCCGCAGTCATCGGCCCTTCTGTCGCGGTCCTCATCCAGGCGCTTTCGTTTGGGGTTCAGCATGCGCATGGATTCCCGAGGGGGATAGTCGGAGTCGCAATGGCCGGGGTCTGGGCGATCATGCTTGGCTGGCTGCGGACTAGATCCGGGGGGATCGCAGCGCCGGTCATTGCACACATCGTCGCTGACGCATCGGTCGCAGCAATCGTGCTCAGCATGGCACGATCCTGAGGACATTTATTTTCACCCGGGAAAGGGCGCCGAACCAAGGCGTGCAATCGGACAACGCCTGGCGGCACGCTGCCTGCATCGTCCCGCGGCGCTGTGCTAATCTCAACCGCCAAGAATCGGAGGAACCGCGGGGCAGGCAGCGCGCCACCCCGGCCCTGGCAGGCCGGACGGCGTTGCCGCTGACGCCCGACCCGTTAGGCCGTCGGTTTGCGTTGTACCAGGAATCGCAAAGACAGGATGAGTTTCATGAAGAAGACGGTCTATCTGGATGCAACCATTCCCAGCTATCTGTTTGACGAACGGGAAAGCATTCGCGAGTACATCGCAGTCACCAAGAAGTGGTGGGACGAGGAAAGCAAGCACTTCGACGTCTATGTGTCCGAAGAAACGATCGCTGAATTGAGCGAAGGCGATTATCCTCGTCAGCACGAGATATTGAGGTTCGTGGCACAGCTCCAGGTCTTGCCACCCGACGAACAGATATTGGAGATTGCGCGCGTCTATCTGGACAACTACCTGATGCCGCGAGTGTTCAAGGGGGATGCTCTGCACCTCGCCTACGCTGCCTTCTACAAGTGCGATTTTCTGTTGACCTGGAACTGCAACCACTTGGCGAATGCGAACAAGCGACAACATATCCGCATCATCAACGCCCGGCTCAATCTACCTACGCCTGAGATTATCACGCCGCTTGAACTGTTTACGGAGGCTGACCATGTTGACGAATGAGTTGTTAGAGGCGAAGTATCGCGCCCAACGTGCCCTGGCAGACCAAGGCGGCGATGATTTGCACGAGTATGCGCAAAATGTACACCGGATCGTTCGGGATGTCGAGCGTAAGCATGGCCTCAAGTTTCGCTATCGCCATGCCGGCAAGAAGACGGCGCCTGCGCACGACATGCAAACGGGTTGAAGCAGCCACAAGCCAGCGGCCTAACAAACGGTTCCAGCCGACCGCCTACCGTGCGCGGTCGCGAGCGATATTGCGTCAACTCGGCGGCGGCTGAACTGCGGGGCGTTGAAAGCATATACTTCCAACCCGGTAGTCGCCATGGAACAATTCGAAGTATGTTCTGTGCTTCTCTTCCAGACCGATCGCGCTCATACACTCCCTCAGATGGAAAGCTGAATATGGATCGCAGACCCCGTCACACCGTGCTTTCTTCCCTCCCGGGGCATATCTTCACCCCGACGATCCCGCCGCTTATGCCTCGCTCTATTCGTACCGTCGAACGTAGTACGCCAGCTCGTACTATGCCTCGGCCTCTTAGTGGCCGAAATCATAGATATTATGGCGTAACCTGATTATGGGAGATTTTCAACTACACCAGAATGGCAGCGCTTGTCACTCTCAACGCAGTGAAGAGTCTCCACGCCAAGTCGCAAAATACATCATCGTATTTGTGATTTCTTGCACTTAGTGACAGTTGCATGAACCTCATAGAGGCCCTGCCGAAGTCATCCCCTCTTTCTACATGACTGTTGGCCCGGTCAGAACCTCTGACGAACTCAGTGAAAGGATCTCTTTGTTTGTCCGTCCATCAACTGTCTGACCATAGACTATTCACTAAATATACCCATGGGGAGAAAGAACCATGAACAGCGATCGAGTAACGCAAGGGGTGGATCGAGCACCGAACCGATGTCTTTTGTATGCGACGGGACTGGATCCCTCCCAGATAGGAAGACCGTTTATCGGAGTGGCCTCCAGTTCCAACGACCTGATCCCCGGCCACACGGCGATGCGGGAATTGGAGCGCTCCATCGAAAAGGGCATCAATGCGGGCGGTGGGGTGTCCTTTATTTTCGGGATTCCGGGGATCTGTGACGGAATCGCGATGGGGCATCGGGGGATGAAATACTCGCTGCCCTCCCGGGAATTGATCGCCGACTCGGTGGAATCCGTGGCAGAGGCCCACGCCTTTGACGGCCTGATCCTTTTGACCAATTGCGATAAGATCACACCGGGGATGCTGATGGCCGTCGCACGGCTGGATATTCCGGCCATCGTGGTGACCGCCGGTCCAATGCTCTCGGGACGGTATCGGGGAAAGCGGCTCTCCTTGGTGCGGGATTCGTTTGAGGCAGTCGGCCAGTTCCACGCAGGCAAAATCGACCGCGCGGAGTTGGAAGCCCTCGAGATCGAGGCATGTCCCGGTCCCGGTTCGTGCCAGGGGGTTTATACGGCCAACACGATGGCGTGCGTGACCGAGGCGTTGGGCATGTCGTTGGAGGGCTGTGCCACGGCACTGGCCGGAATGGCCAAGAAGCGGCGCATTGCCTACCGGAGCGGGGAGCGGGTGGTCTCCCTCGTGAAGGAGGGCATCACGGCCCGGAAGATCATGACCGAGTCCGCCTTCGAAAACGCGATCCGCGTGGATATGGCACTTGGCGGATCCACCAATTCGGTCCTGCACCTGATGGCCATCGCACACGATGCCGAGGTGCCGCTTCCGTTTGAGCGCTTCGACGAGATCAGCGCGGATACGCCCCACATCGCCAACATCCGTCCCGGGGGCGAGCACTTTATGGAGGATCTGGAATACGCCGGAGGGGTTCCGGCAGTGTGCCACGTGCTGCGATCCAAATTGAAGGACGGCCCCACTGTGACTGGAAAGACCACGCTTGAAATTGCGGAGGCTGCGGAGGTGACCGATCCGGACGTGATTCACTCTTTGGCGCACCCGTATCACGCACAAGGAGGGATCGCGGTGCTTCGGGGCTCGCTGGCACCGGATGGATCGGTGGTCAAGCAGAGCGCAGTGAGCGAAGGCATGCGGGTTTTCGAAGGAACGGCCAAGGTTTTCGACGCGGAAGAGGAAGCCATGCAGGCGATATCCGAGGGAAAGGTGGTGGCCGGAGATGTGGTGGTCGTCCGGTACGAAGGTCCCAAGGGCGGCCCGGGCATGCGGGAAATGCTGGCCCCCACCGCGGCTATCGTGGGCATGGGGCTGGCTGATTCCGTGGCGCTGATCACCGACGGACG
>JAZDJA010000138.1:0-30085 GCA_043804415.1 Candidatus Latescibacterota bacterium
CTGCCCTGAAATCTGCAGTTCGCCGCCCTTCTTTCAGGGTGACAGGTTCCCTTCCCGTAATCGACCTCCCGGTTCCACATTTCCCTTAATCCATGGCAGGCTCTTGCAGAAAACCGTCTGGCCTCTCCTTGCGCGATCCAACAAAGCCTATTAATTTGGTGGGAAATACTGGAAACTGCGCATATACATTTTCTTTTCCGATTGAAATGTCCGGGTTAAACCAGCCAACAGTGCGCTTGGTTCCGTTTTTATTTCGCATCCCCCACGAGACGTGAAATAACCTATCAAATTGGTAGGAAATTAAAGGAGTCATGCGCCCATATGCTCTCAGGATGATTGGCATTCTTGGGCGCAACTTGCCACCGTTTGGGAGTTCGAGAGCTTGCCTATAGGATTCGGGAAGGGAAAAGAGGAAAAAGAAGCGGATGGATTTCGAGGGGAACCCGAAGATGGGCGATCAAACGCGCTGAGGAGGAACGGGTGGCTTTGGATAATCCTTTGGGAACCGCTGGGGCGGCGATTCGGTGAGGGTTCGCAGCGAGCTTGGGGGAAGAGGGAGGGAGAGCCTGCCCTGCGGGGAGCTGTCGACAACTTGCATATTCATAAATACGTTGAAACGTGACACGGCAACTGATATGGATTCGTGCCTTCATCTGAAAGGAGTAAACCTGATCGATCTGAAAAAAAACCCGCAACCAGGGAATGACGCCCCGCTATCCTTTGGGAAGAAGCAGTATGAACTTGCTGCCTTTGCCCACTTCACTTTCGACCCAGATTCTGCCCCCATGCGACTCAACGATCTGCTTGGCAAGGGAGAGTCCGAGTCCAGTACCCGTCCTATCGTGAACTTTCGCGCGCTCGCTTCTGTAGAATTCATCGAAGACCATGGGGAGATCCTCTTCGCGAATGCCGATTCCCGTATCCGAGACCACTATCTTCAAAGCCCCATTTTCAGCATGAGCTTCGATTGATATCTTTCCTCCCACGCCAGTATACCGGATCGCGTTACTAACCAGGTTGGTGAGGAGCCGCTCCATACACCCCTTGTTTGCCTTGATCCCTCCCAATCTACAGGGAAAATCCGCCTCCTCGGATTTGGGACCCTCCATTTGGCAGCTTTCTTTTGTCCGGATAAGCCCACATGGCAACACCATTTCTAGCAGAAGCCCCTTTCCCTCATCCAGGGGATGCATGAGGTCAACGGTCTGCTGAACGATGACACAGAGATTCAGGGGCTCCATGGGCATAGGCGTCCTGCTGGCCTTCATCCGGGAGAGATCCAATAAGTCGTTGATTAAAGCGATAAGGGCACCGGTCCTCCTGGATGCTCTCCCCAGCATTTCCCGCTGTTTCTCACTGGCTTCCGGAACAGAACCGCCGGTAGCCACCTCCAGACAGCTCTCGATGGTGGCGAGGGGTGAGCGCAGCTCGTGGGTGACCTTGAGAACATACTCCGATTTCAGCCTGTCCAACTCCCTTAATTCCTCGTTGGCTCTCTCCAGGGACTCCTCCAGGACGACCAACTGGTTTTCCCGCTTCCTCAATCTCCCAGTTATCGAAATGGCCATGGAAACGGAAATGTACAAGGTAGTAGTGAAGACAAAGAGGACTCCCAAAACATAGCTGGGCTGTCTGTAGATGTCCTCAGGCAGGAAATGTCTCAAATGAACATGGGAAAGAACCTGGGCATATTCCAGTCCAACGATGGCACCAAAGAGAGAGACGGCCAAGGTGGCCTGAAGGTAGGTGGCCTTGACTGAAAGCAGAATGCTGGCAATAATCATGTGGAAAATGAAATAGAAGATGAAGGGATTCTCTGCTCCCCCGGAGAAATGGATGAGGAGAGCGAGCGCAACCAAATCCACCGAGATCTGAAGATTAGCAAATCTATTCCCCACCCGAGCCCAGTCCAGACGTTCTCGCGATCGCCCTATGCTCCTCCCATAGAGGAGGAAGAGGACATTGCACAAGGCAAGGAATCCAGCGACGACATAAAGGGGAAAGGGGTGCACAGTGATGTCCAGGAGGCTGCTGGTAAGCCATACGGTCATCAAGACTCCGAGAACAGCCAACCACCTTAGCCTTATCAGCCAATTGAGTCTCTCTGATAGTTCTGCCTGGAAAAGTTCTCCTTTAATCATAGAGTGCTCGCTTTCTCAACATGACAAAATCATCGAGCTGGGAGCGGAATGCTGGAAGGACTTCTCCTCGGACGCCTGACCTTTGTGGCTGATATAGGGGTTCGCATGGCGATTCCCGCTCCAAAGCCGATGGGCAGACTCCCGGTAAGGAGTGCCAGCGTGCCCACTCGGGTGGCTGCGGAGAGATCGCCTCTCTCTTTGGGATCATGAATGCGCAAGGAGTGCTGAAAACCGACCAAGAAGAGGAGGACCCCACGGAGGGGGAAGGCTGGGAGGAGAAAATCGCCTTGACATTTTTCCGAGGGATGGAGAAACGATCTTGGAGATTCGGAGGTCACCGTCTCAATTCACGCTCCCCGAGAAGGGGCCAATGAGCGTGCCCGACAGAACCACACCTGTTGAAACAGGCAGCAGTTTGCATGTCTCAAAAGGAAGCGCGCAGCCACGGCTTTGCCAGCGTCCGATCTGATGCACTCAAGCCGCGGAAGCTTTTATGAGGGCGTCCACCCGCCTTAGGAGCTCAGCCGATTTGACGGGTTTGGGTACATAGTCATCGGCTGGGAGCCAGTCCTCATCCACGGCCTCGGCCATAAAGTCGAATCCCACTCTTTCGCGCACCCCGGTGATCATCAGGATGGGAATATGCGCAAATTGCGGGTCTTCCTTCAAGGTGCGGCAGATATCAAACCCGCTGTCCATATGTTTCATCATGACATCCAGAATGATTAGATCCGGGCTCTCCTCTTTCACGTTGCGCAGACATTCTTCCCTATTTGAGGCAGTCAGCACCTGATAGGGTTTGGTCTCCAGAAACGCTTTCGTGGCCTCGACAAAGTCTGGATCATCATCCACGATGAGAATCCTCGGTATGTCCACCATTCTCACCTCCCTCTATTGATCTTCTGTATTTTATCGTTTCAAAGGACTAAGTAGCTAAGTCTTATAAACTTCCACGCCTATGTTCCTCCTTTCGCGTTGTCGGACCTGACCCGCTCCAGGCGATCTCCTTGAGAGGCAGTGACCAGGGACTTGCGACTTTTGGGTAGACAAACTCCTGAAGCCCCCAAGCTCGACCGTCTGACGAATGCGCTTCAGGTCCGTGAAGTGGCTGCCTCATTTGGACACCCCTCCGCTGCGGATCAGCGAAGGAAAGACACAGCAATCACCGGTTACCGGATCCTTTGTGCCCCTTCCTATAGAGTCCGCCTTTGCATCCTCAAGAACAGGTTCTTCAGTTTTATCGCCTCAAACAGGGAACCGTGAATCTTTATCTTTCTGGCAAAGAAGGCGCTGTCGGGGTCTAACCGTCCGCTTAGAATCCCCAGATGAATGGCCTCCGTCGCCTGAAATCTCAGATCACAGTCCTCCACGCGTCCGAGGCAGGCTGAGATATCCCCTCCATCGAAGACAATGCTGACTACCCCACCCGTATCCGTGGCCTCAAAAACAGCAACCTTTCTTCCGCCCCCCTTCTCCAGATCGGCCACCACCTCGGGAATCCGCTTGATGGACTCAATGAGTTCAGCCAACTCCTCGTTGCCGTTGGTGGATCTTGGCAGCGATCGGGACAAACCTGCAAATCTGCGCTGCATGGTATCCGATGTCCCCTGTGACCGTTCGGCTAAGCGCACGGCTAGGCCTCCATTCCTTCTCTATGGACTGTGGTGCTGCAAACTTTCCGGCCCGCCTCATCGAAGGGCCAATCATCGGGCAAAACTACGGGAAAACGCTTTCGACCGACTCTCTTCCCTCTTCAGCCTGCCCATCCATTGCGCTTCGACAACGCGCAACGACTTCTCTCGTCCCCCGGGCCTGGGGTCTAATTCTTACCGAACTCAGCCCTTCCATGTTTCTCAGATCGTCTGTAACAGAATGAATCTTGGCACTTGAGACCTCGGGTCCGTTCAGATTGAAGAGCATCTCCCCGGACAGCGCCTTGAGAACCATGCCCTCTGGATGTCGAAGGCAGGCTTTCTCACATGCCCTTTCATCCAATCCGAGCGCTCTGGCCGTATAACAACCCGGGAAAACCCCCAGGGAGAGATTACCGGAAACAAGATACTCAAACTGAGCATCCACGGCCCCGACCATTTCAGACGCTTCCTTCCAGCCGAGTTCGGAAGGAATAACGATCCGCTTCATCCCGAGCCGTCTCAGATAACCAGCTGAGCGGCTGTTATACACGTTCAGGAAAGGACCGGCTACAAGATCCTTCCCCTCAAGCACCATCTCCAGAACGGCCACATTGTTGATCTCGATGCCGTCGGTCGCTTTCAGTAAATACGCCAGTTCCTCAAGTTCCTCTTGATGCCTGATGATCGCATAGGATGAAACGTAGGTCCTCTTACCTTTTCTGCGGAGCAGATCGGCTATCTTTACCAGATCCTCTCTGAAAAGACGACCTCGCTTTGGACAGAAGATTTCCCCCAGATAGAAATGAGCTACCTCGGTTTCGGCCATCTCCTCGTAGAATCGAATCACACGTTCTTTTCCCCAGCTTAGGGGCGCCGGGCCCAAAGAGATCTCCAAAGCTGTCTCTCCTATTCGCTATAGTTCTTCGCCCTTATCTACCCCATCGGGTTCCTCCACTGGCTGCATCCCCGCTCCATCACACACGTGTTTTGTAGTACGATGTTCTATGCCAGGTTTCTCCGGTGACCCCTGCGGTAAAGAGCACCACTGGGTACCTATCGCTTCAAGCATCCGGAAGAAAAGCGCATGCCTTCGCAAAGAGGCAGCAGTTCCTCCTCCCAACCCGTTTCAATCCCTGGATGATCGATGGCTTCCCTGAATATCCGGGTCACCCCTTCCACGTAGACCTCCGATCGCTGCCTTCCTTCGATCTTGATCGCATCCACTCCGGCCTGGGCAAGCTCCCCGAGCAATGGGAGGGCATTGAGGGAAAGAGGCTCTTGAAACGAGTAATCGAACTTCCCCGTAGTCATGTTCGTCAACCTTCCCTTACAGGGAGTGGGATAACTGCAGACCTCATGCTGATCGTACTCGTTCAGGATAGTCCCGTTTAGAAGAAACTGCAATTTGCCGCCATCTGTTTCCTCAAACTGGAGGAACTCCGCTGGCGAGCAGGCTCCAAAGTTATTGGTCGACCGGCCGGTCAAATAAGAGGAGAGATAACATCTACCTTCATAATTGGCACACAGGGAGCCAAAGGCAAAGACCTCCAATTCGATCTGAGTGGTTGCTCGGATGCTGCTTATCTGATCCAAGGTCAGCGAGCGCGGGAGAATAACACAGGCTATCCGAAATTCCCTTTCATAGAACCGGATAGCCTGAGCACTGGCGGCTCCCGCCTGAACGCTCAGATGAATCCTGAAATCGGGATATCGGTCACGGCAGTATTCCAAAAGCCCCATGTCAGCCATGATCACCGCATCGGCATCCAGTGCATGGGCTGCGTCCACCGCGCGAAAGCACTCGGCTATTTGACTGCTTAAAGGATAGGTGTTTAGCGTGATGTAAACCTGTTTGCCTCTATCATGCGCGTATGCGATCCCCTCTCTGACTTCTTCATCGGAGAAATTGAGCCCGGGGAAATTGCGCACGTTGGTAGCCGAGTCGAATCCGATATACACCGCGTCTGCTCCCACATCCACAGCAGCGGTAAGTGAGGGCAGGTTGCCTGCCGGAGACCTGAGAAACATGTGCCTCACCTCTTCAATCCAATCCTCATGAAAGGACCTTCTTCGACCATGGTGATGTCACGAAATCCAGCCTCCCCAAGCAACTCCCTGATTTCCCCGTAGAAATCCCGTGTCGGGAGCCCATGCCAGTGCAAAGCGAATGAAAGATAGCGTTCGGCGGCCGAGCGCCCTTTGATCGCTCCGAGAACCTCCGACCACGAAGCATCCTTCCTGATCTCGTAGATCCGGGCGGATCCTCCAGGCTTCAGTACCCGATAGCATTCCTCAAAGGCACGCGCTCTATCCCTCCAGTGGTGCAGCGCCAGGGTACTCACCAAAAAGTCGAAGGAGCCATCTGGATACGGCAACTCGTGTACATCGGCCACGTCGAACGATAGATTATCTGTCCCAATCCGGGCGGAATTCTCCCTGGACATGGCGATCATCGCAGGGCTTATGTCTATGCCCACCAGTTTCAAACATCCTGCTCTGCCGGCCATTTCCAGGGGCAGATTGCCCGGCCCGGTCCCGACATCCAGGATGCTGCCCGAAGGAATTCCGCTGAGGATCTCCAAGGCTATCCGGCGATGAAATCCGCCCAGCGCTTTGGCTGCAAATGCCTTGTAGAAGCGGGCGGCAATTCCCGGAATGCCTTCTAACATGGCCTAATACTCCACAGGCATGTTCTGAAGTTGCGCATAGGTAAAGACTGGCCCATCGATGCAAACATACTTGTTGCCGATATTGCAGCGACCGCATTTGCCTATCCCGCATTTCATTCTCATCTCCAGGGAGTTGATGATGGCCTCCGGGCTAAATCCGAGTTTGATGAGCGCGGGGATGGTAAATCTTAGCATAATCGGCGGGCCGCAAACAATGGCTATCGCATTTTCGGAAGAGGGAGCCACCTCACCCACAACGGTTGGGACAAATCCCTCCCGGCCCGTCCATCCGTCCGCTCCTTTGTCAACGGTGACGTAGGTATCTATGTCCTCCCGCCCCTCCCATTCTTTCAGTTCCTCTTTATAAAGCAGTTCTCCTGGATCCCGTGCGCCATAGATAACGGTGATGTGTCCGAAATCCGCCCGGTTCGTCTCGTGCAACATGTATTTGATGGTGGACCGCAATGTGGTAAAGGCAAACCCGCCACCGATGATCACGACATTCTTTCCCTTCATCGCCTCCAAGGGATACGAATTTCCGTACGGTCCCCGGACACCGATCTCGTCCCCTTCCCGACAGTTATGTAATGCCCTGGTCAGCACCCCCGTCGGATACCGTTTCACGGTAAATTCAAGGAACCGGACATCCAGGGGCGACGAGGCAATGCCAAAAGGAGCCTCACCCGAACCGGGAACCGAGATCTCAGCGAATTGCCCGCATTGGAACGGAAAGTCCTCTCCATTGACGAACGATAACCGGAAGGTCTTCAGATCCCGCCCCGCATTCTCAATGGTCACCTTCTCTATGTTCACTGGGATAGGCAGATATGGATTTTTCATTGCTCCAATTTCTCCGAAAGCTGATCGACCGCAGACCGAATATCTAAGTTTACCGGACAGAACCTCACGCATCTTCCGCATCCCACACAGAAAGTCTCCCCGAAATTCTCAGGGCAGTAGCTGAACTTGTGCATAATCCGCTGCCTCACTCGCTCTCTTCCCGATGTTCTGGGGTTATGCCCAGAGGCGTGACGCGTAAACAGGGGAAACTGGCAGGTATCCCAGCTTCTTATCCTTTCCCCGCACTGGTCTGTAATGTCAAAGCAATGGCAGGTAGGGCAAAGGTAAGTACACGCCCCACAGCCCAGGCACTTCTCGTAGAGTTCGTCCCAGAGGGGATCCTCGAAGTTACCGCTCAGTTTTTCGCCCAGCTTCTCCAGTGTAAGCTTGGGATGGATTCTCTCCACAGCCGATTTCTCGAGTTTCTCCCGCTCCGCCGAATCAGATTGCCTCGGATCGCTCAGTAAATCGGAAACCGCTTGGATGAGTTCCTCGCCTTTACCATTTATCGGGTTCAGGAGGTAGCCCTCCTCAAGTTCCCGGAGCATGAGGTCTGCTCCCTCCTCCGAGAAGGGACCGCCACCAAAGGAGGTGCAGAAACAGGTCGACTGGGGCGTATTGCAGGCAAGAGCGACTACGACCGTGTTCTTTCGTTTCTGGAGGTAATAGGGATCCTCAATATCCATTCCCAGAAAAACCTTATCCAAAAGACTGAGACTTTTGCAGTCACAGGGCCTCAATCCAAAGACGACCCGCTTCTCATCCGGGAGCGGCTCCTCTCGCCATCTTCCCTCCTCCAGGCTGAGGAGTTTTTCAACTTGTGGGAAGAAGAGACTTTTGGGAGGCACCTTGGAATTAGAGCCCTGTAGCCGAACATCGTCCCCTTTCCCCACTTCGGCAAAGCCGACGTTCCCTCCCCGCTCAAGCGGAGCAAACACCCGATATTTCTCCCCGATCGCCTCGATTAGGGATGCAAGCTTCTTCTTTTCAATCCATTTCTCTTTCATCGCGCAATCCCTGACCGTTCTTTCCACACAAAGCAGTATGGGGTGAGGAGGGGAAAGGGGGGGTTGGCCTGCTCGCCTCTTCCCTCTGACTTCTAACCACTGACATCCGGGCTATTCTGGCTTGGTGATAAACCCCTGTTCATCTTCCAGATGAAAGGAAGCCAGGGGAGCCGTTTCATCCAGGGAAAGCCCCGGCTTATACTCAAAACGATCCATGGCCGCCTCGACCAACTGTTTCTGAAATCTCCTCAGATCAACTCCCATCGGACAAGCACGGGCACAGGATCCACAGTCCACACACCGCCCGGCCGTATGAAACATCCTCCCCAGGTGGAACAACATGACATCGGAAAGCGCATTGCCTGCCCCCAACCACTTGGGCTGGATCTGGTCGGCAAAACACTCCTTGCAGTAACACAGGGGACAGGCCTGCCGACAGGCCTTACAGCGGATGCATTTGGCCATCTCTTCCTCGAAATAGGCCCGGCGCTCCTCGATTCCCAGGGCCGCAAATTCCGCAACCAAATGGTCCTCGCCCTTCTTCGATTCCGATCTTTCCCCAATGAGCATATCCAAAACCGATGGAACAGGGTCTTCGCAGGCCAGGCAGGGATCGGCCAAAAGGAGTTCTTTCTCCAATTGGACTTCTCTGCCAGCCTCGTCAGTCAGTACGACCTTGGAGCCATCAACTCTTATGGCAGCGATCTCCTTTCCATCCATCTGATGGGACAACTTGTCCTTACTCATAACGCCCTCGCAGGCGATCCCAACGATGGTAAGATTGGATCGGGGCGCCTGCTTCTCATTGGAGATCACAACGAGATTCCGCCCGTCACACCCCTTGGCCATGATCCCCACTCTGGGGAATTTCTGTTCTTTATCCCTGGGGTTAGGGACAAAATATCGGGGCAGATAGACCGAGAGATTATTCGAACAGAAAGGGTCCCAGATCAGTCTGGACACCTCGTCCTTGCTCCTGATAAAACAAGGAGTAGAAGTCAGAGGCAAACTTCCCTTCTCGTAGCCGATAAAAAGGTCAATCTTGTCCTCGGCGAACAGTTGGCCGACGGCCTCTCGCAATTTTTGGGTCAGATCATCCATCTGGTTGCTCTCTCTTATTTGGCCATGGTCTTATTGGGTCCCAGCGCCTTGATCTGTTCAGTCACCTGCTTGACGATCTGGGCAAACCTTCCCCCCTCCGCCGCCGAAACCCAGGAGAACTGAACCCTCTGTGGCTCAATGCCCACGTACTGGAGAAAATCCTTGAGCATGGCAAACTTCCTCCGGGCAGAGAGATTACCACTCAAGTAATGACAGTCGCCCGGATGGCAGCCGGAGACCAACACGCCGTCCCATCCGTTCTGCAGGGCTTTGAGTATATAGAGCGGATTGATCCTGCCCGAGCAGGGAACACGAATGACCCTGATATTGGGGGGATATTGCATCCGGCTCACTCCAGCTAAATCGGCCCCGGCATACGAACACCAGTTACATAAAAATGCAGCGATCTTGGGCTCCCAGGCCTTATCATACGCTCTTTCTTCTGACATCTGTCCTCTTCCCCCTGACATCTGTTACACCGCCTCCAGCACGGCCAATATCTGGTCATTCTGGAATCCCTTAAGGTCAATCGCTCCGGTCCGGCAGGAGGCAGAACAAGTTCCGCACCCCTTGCATAGGGCTTCGTTCACCGAAGCAATTCTATCCGGCTCGATCACCTCGATGGCCTGATAGGGGCATACTGCCACGCAGAGTCCGCATCCGAAACAGCGGGTTGAAGTGACCTGGGCCACCTTCCCTTCCGCCTCAATCTCCTCTTTGCTCAGAATAGTGATCGCGCGCCCAGCCGCAGCTCTTGCCTGTCCGATGGATTCGTCGATGAACTTCGGATAGTGAGCCAGTCCGCAGACGAAGATCCCCTCGGTGGCAAAGTCCACCGGACGAAGCTTAACGTGCGCCTCCAGGAAAAAGTTATCGTCGTTGAGGGGCACTTTAAGCATCTGGGCCAGGTTCTTATTGTCGGCTGAGGCAACCAATCCCACGCTCAAGACCAGCAGGTCGGGACTCAGCAAAAGCTCCTTCCCGATAATATGATCCAGGACCCTGACCTCCAGTTTCCCATCGATCTTTTGAACCTCCGGCGCTTCACCGTCCTCGAAGTGGATGAAAACGATGCCCTTCTCCCTCGCCTTCCTGTAGTAGCGTTCTTTCGTTCCGTAGGTTCTTATGTCCCGATACAGGATGAAGACATTCGTCTCCGGAGCGGCCTCCTTGATGCGCAGGGCATTCTTGATGGCCTGACTGCAACAGATACGGCTGCAATAGGGTCTTTCTTCATCCCGCGAATCCACGCATTGGATCATGACTACGGTGGCGTTATCCGTGCCGCCCGCCTGGGCACCGACGGGGAATTGGCCGCAGGCAACGCGCTCTTCCAACTGATGCTGGGTGATGACGCGCTCATCCTGGCCATAGAGATATTGGTTCGTCTCGCGTTCTTTGGCTCCGGTGGCGATGATGATGACACCGTGATCCAATTCCTGTTGGGTGGGTTGTGACGCTTGATCGGTCAACAGGTGCGTCTTGAAATTGCCGAGGTAGCCCTCAATTCGCTCAATCGTTGCCCCGGTATAGACGTTGATTTTGGGACTTGCCTGTACTTTCTCGATCAGGCTTTTCAGGAAATCCTGCGGATCTTCGCCGCCCAGCGTGTAGTAACTCTTTCTTACATTCCCTCCTAACGTGTCCTCTCTTTCAATAAGGTGCACCTCAAAGCCGCTTTCAGCCAGGTCCAGGGCAGCCGTCAACCCACTGACTCCTCCTCCGATGGCCAGCCCTTTCTTATTTACCGGAAGGCTCATCCTGGAAAGCGGTGAAAGCCCTTGGGCCTTCCTGACCGCCATCCTCACGAGATCTCTTGCTTTCTCGGTGGCCGATTCCGGCTCCTGCATATGCACCCAGGAGCAGTGCTCCCGGATATTGGCCATCTCAAAGAGAAAGGGATTTAAGCCCGCTTCTCTCAAGGTGTTCTGAAAAAGAGGTTCGTGCGTTCTTGGCGTGCAACTGGCCACTACCACCCGATTGAGGCCGTGTTCGGCGATCTTCTCCGCGATCAGCTTCTGGGAATCACTGGAGCACGCGTAGAGCAGCTCTGTGGAAAAGCTCACGAAAGGGATTCCCTGGCTGTATTGGGCTACCGATGGCACATCTACGATGGCGCCAATATTTATCCCGCATCGGCACACGAAAACTCCGATACGAGGAGGTTCTCCCCGGATATCCCGCTCCGGTGGATATTCTATATTGATCTCGGCCCGGGGCAGATCCCGCAATACGCCGCTGGCGGCCGAGGCGGCTCCACTGGCCTGAACAACCGTCTCCGGGATGTCCTTCGGACCGGAGAGCGTGCCGCAGACAAATACGCCCGGCCGGGAGGTGGATATGGGAGCGAACGTTCCGGTCTTGCAGAATCGTTCCTCGTTTACTTCAAGTCCCATCAGCTCCATTAGAGAGCTTTGCTTCGTGGAGGTCTCCAATCCAACCGATAAGACCACCATGTCGAACTCCTCGTCCCTGGGATTTTCATGCTCATCCAGATAGCGGATGGAAAGATTATCCGTGGGCCCGACGATCTCTATGGAGGAGACCCGGCTCTTTACAAACCGCACACCATAGTCTCCCTTTGCTCTCTCAATGAACTTATCGAAGTCCTTCCCGTAGGCTCTGATGTCCATGTAGAATACGGTGGCCTCCGGATCTTTGAGATGCTCAGAAGCAACCACCGCATCCTTGGCCGCCTGCATACAACAAATACTGGAGCAATGCTCATTCCCGCACCCAAGGTCTCTGGAACCCACACACTGAACAAAGGCAATTCTCTTGGGCTCCTTTTCATCGGAGGGGCGCTTGACGTGTCCCTGTGTGGGCCCGGACGAGCTGAGGATTCGCTCAAATTCTATGCTGGAGAGCACGTTGGGATAAGCCCTGTAGCCGTATTCGCCCTTCCTCCGGGCATCGAACTCGCCGGAGCCGGCAGCCAGGATGATGCTTCCCACCTCCAACTGCACGACCTCATCTTGCTGCTCAAAATCCACGGCATCAGCGGTGCAGACCTTCTTGCAGAGCTGGCAGACGCCACGGGTCAGATAAAGGCAGGTCTCCCGGGCTATCATCGCCACAGCCGGGACAGCCTGAGGGAAGGGAACCTGGATGTTCTTCGCTTTGCCCAACCGCATATTGTATTCGTCGGGGATCTCCACCGGACACTTGCTGGAGCAGGTTCCGCAGCCGGTGCATTTCTCCTCATCGACGAACCTGGCCCTCTTGGAGACGGACAGCGTAAAATCGGGGGCATTGCCCGAGACGCTCTCCACCTGGGCACAGGTCATGATCTTTATGTTGGGGTGGGCACCGGCCTCCACCAATTTCGGGGAAAGGATGCACATGGCACAATCATTGGTGGGAAAAGTCTTATCCAATTGAGCCATCCTGCCACCGATACTCGGCCCCTTCTCGATGAGATAGACCTCCACTCCCATCTGGGCAAGATCCAGAGATGCCTGGATCCCGGCAATACCTCCGCCTATAACCGCGACTTTCTTATGCATTTGCGAGTACCTTTTTTGCCCTTTCCTTCTTCATTTTCGCGAAGGAAATGATCTTGGCCGATAGTTTCGTCCTGTGAATTTTCCGTTCCTCTTTGTCTTTGAACGACAATTCCTCGATCAGTTCGCCGTTTTTCGCTCCGTTATAGATCTTTTCCCCGAGCTCTGTTCTCACCAGCGTGGTGGTATATCCATCCGGCGAGCCCAGTCCCCCGCAGGAGATGTCCGCGAAGTCGTTGGCAAAGTTGGAGCAGGCCAAACAGGCTGGACGGGCGAACTCATCCACTGCCTCAAAGGGGAGATGTACGCGCTCGCCCTTGTCCGTGGTCAGGATGACATCGTCCTTGATGTTCAGCTTCCTCACGTCGTCCAACTTGACATGCGTAAGCTTCTCCAGCTTTCCCCTCGCCTCCTCCCCGAAGGACAAATTTTCCATACAGAACAGTCCGATGGTAAAGATAAAGGCATTGGCCGGAAGCACACCCAGGACCTGCATTTTTCGCACTGTATTGATCTGACAGGGCGTTCCCACCATGGCCATCCTGCCGAAGTCGCTTCGCTCCATAACCTTCACCTCGTGCATCGTGGGCGAATACGTGGTATATCTTTCGCCTACCTCCTCCAAATGGGAGGACGCATCAAAATGGGTGCCGGCAGCCTCCAGGATCTGGGCGGGAGTGGTCGCGATGACCGGCTGCCTGGAGAACGGTCCTGTCCTCTTGGAGACAATCGCTCCTCGGATCAACCCCTTGTCCAGGGCGTGGAGGAGCAGAGCGGTGACCACCCCTCCGTCGGTGGCAGCCTCCAGAAGCTTCTTGTCTTTTGTCCTGGCCGAGGCGAGGGTTCTCTGTCTGCCAACAGGCGCTCTCCAGAGGAACTTCTCCTTCAACTCGGGGTTGAGCGCTTCCGTCTCCGGGCAGATCAGATAACAGATGCCACAGTCAAGACAGTTCTCCGGGTTGGAGAACTCGGGTATGCCATCATCGCCTATACAGAGGGCGTTCAGCTCTCCGGCCGAGCAGAAGGAGACACACCCGCCGCACTTGCCACAGAGCCCTTTTTTGTGAATTTCCCTCTGGAGATCACGAAATGTCTTGACCTCTACACTATTATTCTTAGCCACGCTATTTCAACTCCTCCAGTTTAGACTTTATCCCCTCCAGAACATCGGTCTTGTTCTCAAAACATGCTTTGATCAAATCGTGGCGCACCGAGGGGCTGAATCTGTCTATCTCGGCCAACTTATCCAGGATCTCTGGAGCAACATGATGCCCCTTTATGGACATGTAGCGAAGGGCCCTCATAATATCGGTGAAGTTCACCTTTTGAGGACAATGAGCTGTGCATCGGTAGCAAAGCTCGCAGAGCCACAAAAGAGGAGAGGAGAGCACTTCCTCTCTCATTCCAAGGATGATCTTGCGAATGATGCGCTTGGGATTATACTCGCTATCCACGGAGGTCACCGGACATCCGGACGGACAGGTCCCGCAGGTGAAACATCTGGTGATATGCTCCCCCCCCGGCTGCTGCATAATCTCATACTTAAATTCCGGATCCAATTCACTAACGATAACCGTTTCCGCTATAGCCATCTTCCTCTCCTCTTTTTCTAATCTTCAACCGTCTGAAGCTCCTCCTCCTTAAACGTGCTTAACGGTAATTCATCCTCCAAATTCCTTCCGGGCTGGTAATCGAACAGACTCTGAACCTTTCTCCCCAGGGCGGCAAAGACGCTCCCCACAGGTAAGCCGTTGGGACAGGCCTCCTCACACTGACCGCAGGCCACACAGGAGGCGAGCATATGGTTCATCCGAGTCAGATGAAAAAGGTAGGTGTCGGTGGGCATCTTCAGGATTCCCTTCTTCTGGGCCAGGTCGAACATCTTGTCGCTCTGGTAATCGAAGATCGGTCCTTCAAACACGCACTGCTTGCAGTAACAGATCGGACAGACGCTGCGACAGTTCTGACAGTTGATGCACCGGCTTGAGACCAGCGAGAGAAACGATTGCACCTGGGCGCCCAGCTCCTCGAGCTTTCCCTTCCTCAGATCCATCAATCGCTCGACCTCTTTGGCTCTTCCCTCCGGACCGTTCGCCTCCTCCAGGTTCAGCTTCCCGAGCGCCTCTTTCCCTTTGTCGCTTGTGCCCTCAACGAAGATCTCCTTCTCCAGATCGCACCCGATAAGCTGGATGGTAATATCACAGGCCCGGGGAACCGGATCAAGACAGGCGGAGCACACCTCCCTTACGTCCGGAATATCCCCTTTCATCTGCTTGATGAAATCTTCGGTTACCGACCCATTCCCGCCTGCTTTTGCCAACTCGGCATACCGGGTAACCCGATAGGTGCCGAAACAGTCAATACCGATTGTGAGCAGATTGTCGAGGGAGGCCTGTTTGAGCTTTACCAGTTCTACAAGGGCCTTCATCTCACAAGGTCTTAAGAGGCAGGTCAATTTCTTCGTCGCGTTATTCCGGGTCAACCTGGCAACGAGACGGGCTGAATTTTGTGGAAGGACCGGAGCCACCGCATTGACGCTGCTCAGGTTTTCAGGTTCCGTAACCAATGTCTGGACAACCGTTTCTCCCGAAGGGATCTCCTGGGGTACGAGCATCCCATCCACCACATCTTCGAAGAGGAGGCGACGAAAAAAGTCCCCCATGGCCTCAAGCGGTTTTCCCTCTTTTACCTCGATCTTAAACAAGGTTGGTCCTCCTTACCGTTAATGCGCTATACCCAACTTTCCGGGGCTGCCGAAGTAGCGCGACCCACACGCAAAATGGAACCCTGCTCCCCGTGCCGATCAGCCATCCATTGCCTGCCCACTCCGACAGGATCAGGAGCGTTTTCCCGTATAGGGACGGGGATCATGCGGACGCTCCATTTGCTGGCCCCTGTCCCCCCAAGCGGTCAAATGAGCAAATACATCGCGCAGACCACTCAAACCGCCCACGCTTTCTTCAAAGGATTGGGACCCAAGCGCTGCACGTTCTCGACGACCTCCCTGATGGTCTCGGCAAACCGCTGCCCCTCCGATGCGCTGATCCAGCGAAGCCAGAGCCGATCCTTCTCAAACCCCAATTCCTCCAGGATGGTCTTGAGCATAGACACCCGGCGCCTGACTTTGTAATTGCCGCTGATATAGTGACAATCTCCCGGATGACAGCCTCCGATCAGGACCCCGTCAGCTCCTTCCATAAGGGCCCTTATCACATAGACCGGATCCAGAGACCCGCTGCACATCAGGCGGATGATTCTCACATTGGCCGGATATTGGATCCTTGAAGTTCCCGCTAAATCTGCCCCGGCGTAGGAGCACCAGTTGCACAAGAAAGCGATGACCTTTGGACGCCACTGTTCGTTTTCCGTGGTCTTGCTCTCCCTTTCTTCAGACATATGCGATCTCCTTGACGGTAGGTAGTTCTCGTTAAATCGACCACGAATAAACACGAAGGGTTCTTCCTGCCCCCTGATCCCTGATTTTATAGCAGCGCATCTACGGCAGAAAGAAGCTCTTCGGTACCAAATCCGCTCTGTATGGTGGCCTTGTTGGGGCAGTACATCACACAGGTTCCGCAGCCCTGACAGAGCACCTCGGTTGTCCTGGCGATGCCCTTTTCCTCGTCAATCTCTCGGGCTCCGTAGGGACAGATGGTGACACAGAGCCCACACCCGGCACAGATCCGCTCCCTGACCTCAACCGTCCTTCCCTTGCCCTGGATGCTATCCTTGGCCAGGATGGTCGCTGCCCGTCCGGCCGCGCCATTGGCCTGGGAGATACATTCAGACGCGAACTTTGGGGAGTGGGCCAGTCCGCAGAGATAGACCCCATCCGTTGAAAAATCAAGCGGTCTCAGTTTGGCGTGGGCCTCCAGGAAGAAACCATCCTGGGTGAGAGGCACTTTGAGCAATTTTGCCAGTTCCTCGTTCTCATTGGGAACGATGCCCACGCTCAGGACGAGTAGGTCCGGATTGAGCGCTATTCTTGCCCCAAGCACCGGATCGGTCACCAGGACGGTTAGCCCATCCTCCCCTGTGCTGACGTCCGGCTTCTCATCCAAATCGTATCGGATAAAGATGACGCCCAACGCTCTTGCTTTCTCGTAATAGACTTCCTTAAAACCGTATGTCCGTATGTCCCGATAGATGACGAAGACATCAATCTTTGGGTCTATTTCCTTTATCCGGATGGCGTTCTTGATCGCCTCCGAACAGCAGACCCGGCTGCAATAGGGGCGCTCCTCGTTCCGGGAACCCACACACTGGATCATGACGACGGATTTGGGGTTCTTCTTCTTCTTGGATCGTTTCTTTCCCGCTGCGGCCGAATCCTTCTCCTCCGCACCTGCCGCCAACAGGTCATCCTTTGCGATTCGTCCTTCCAGCTCTCGCTGGGTGATGACCCGGGCATCCTGACCGTAGAGATATTCCACGGTCTCCAGTTCCTTTGCCCCGGTAGCGATAATGAGGACACCGTGCTCAACCTGGGTGACGGATCCGCTGGGATCGGGGCCCTGAGATTCGGAAGGATTCGTCTCCAGGGTCGTCGTGTAGTTTCCCAGATACCCGCCGCTCTGGGTGATCTGACTGTGGGTATAGAGATGTATTCTCGGGTTTTCCTTCAAGGCTTCGATGCTCTCCCTGAGCAGCTTCTGAGGATCATCTCCCTCCAGAGTATAGTGAAGGTCCTTGACATTTCCCCCCAGTTCTCCTTCCCGTTCCACCAGATAAACCTCAAATCCCTGTTTGGCCAACGAGCGTGCAGCCGTGATTCCGGAGATACCACCTCCGACCACCAGGCCCTTCTTGATCACCGGGGAAGAAGATCGGTGAAGCGGCCTGAGTAGCCTCGCTTTGGCAATGGCCATCTTCACCAGGTCCACCGCTTTCTCTGTAGCCGCCTCCTTCTGGGTCTGGTGAACCCAGGAGCAATGCTCCCTGATATTGACAAATTCGAGCAGGAAGGGATTGAGTCCAGCCTCCCGGATCGTATCCTGAAACAGCGGCTCGTGAGTCCTTGGGGTACAGGAGGAGATAACGATCCTGTTCAGGTTATGCTGGGCGATGATATCCTTAATCTTATTCTGAGTATCCTGAGAACACGTATAGAGGTTGCGTTCGGCATAGACTACATTGGGCAACTCCTTAAGCCGATCGACGACCTCCTCCACGCGGATCACCGAAGCGATATTGATGCCGCAGTGGCAGACAAATACCCCGATCCTCGGTTCCTCCCCACTCACATCGCGCTCCTCAGGATAAACGCTTTCTTCGATCAGCGTTCCCCGCGCCTCGGCGAGAATACCGGAGGCAAAGGCAGCAGCGGCACTGGATTCGGTGACTGTGGTGGGAATATCCTTCGGTTCGGACAGCGCGCCACAGGCGTAAATCCCCTCTCTCCCGGTCATCTCCCGAAAGAAATGGTCGGTCTTGAGGAACCCATGCTCGTTGACCTCAAGCCCCAAGGTCTTTCCGATCTTTCTTAACCCCGGAGGAGGAACAAAACCCGTAGCCAGGACAACGAGATTATAGGTTTCCTCTTTCAAATCCCCGGATTCCGTTTCATATCTCACCAAAAGATCGTTACCGCCCCTTATCTCCGCCACCGAACCGACGCGGCATCTGCGATAGTCCACCTTATACTCGTTCTTTGCCCGCTCATAGTATCCGTCAAACCCTTTTCCAAAGGCCCGGATGTCCATGTAATAGATGTGACAGTCCACGTCCGGCTCGTGCTCCCTGGCCACCACCGCCTCCTTGGTGGCAAACATACAACAGACGCTCGAACAATACCTGTTGCCGCAGTCCAGATCCCGGGAGCCCACGCATTGAAGGAAAGCGATCTTAAGAGGAATGGTCTTGTCCGACGGTCTCACGAGATGTCCGGCAAAAGGTCCGGAGGCGGAGAGGATCCTCTCGAACTCCGGACTGGTCACCACGTTGGGAAATATGCCGTACCCGTACTCCAATTTGAGACGGGCATCGAATCGCTCATAGCCGGCACCGAGAACGATCGCTCCGACTTGGAGATCTAAATGCTCTTCCTCTTGCTCGAAATCGATGGCCTTGGCTACACAGGTATCCTGGCACACGGCGCATTTTCCCGTGAGGAAATGAACGCATCGTTCCTTATCAATGGAGGGCGTGTTGGGAACGGCCTGGGGATACATGAGACTTACCGCAGGTCTCGAAACCAAGCCCATGTCAAATTCAGAGGCCATGGGTACGATTTCCCTCTCGGAATTATCCGAGGCCTTTATGGCACCGGTGGGGCAGACAAATTCACATGCCCCGCACCCCATACAGAGCGCGGAACGCCTGTCGAAGGGAGGGCTGACTTCTCGTTCTATGCCCCGCTTGGCGAAACCGATCACTGATTTTCCCATCCGCTCCTGGCACATGCGCACACAAAGTCCACAGAGGATACAATCTTGATTTCTCTTCTTTAGCCTGGTCTCCTTCACCCCCATCTGCCGGGCCAACTCCTTGATCTTCTCCGATTCGGGAGAGCGGGCTAGCAGCAGCTCCACCATCATCCGACGCGTCCTTAGGACCCGCTCGGTGTCGGTTCGGACCACCAGCCCCTCCCGGGCAACATAAATGCACGATGCCTGGATTGCGGGCCTGGCCCCTTCAACGATCTCCACCAGGCAGATGCGGCAAGCCCCGTAGGGACTTAATGCCTTATGATAGCAGAGAGTGGGAATGTGTATCCCGGCGGTTTCGGCTGCCTCAAGGATCGTCTTCCCATCCTCCACCTGAATCGGACGGTCATCAATGGTAAGGTTTACCATGTTAGTTACCCATCTCTCTTGAATCGAAACGGAAATGCGGTCTGTCCGGACCTTCGACCTTATCTGTCAGTCACAGAGATCACACAGGCTTCCCCACCCCCTCTGTTTTCTCTCTTCCATTTTTCTCTGTGTTCTCTATGGTTCCGTTCTTCTTGCCTCATCTCGATGTTCAGAGCATCCAGGAAGCCCATTCTTATATAACCTGCCACACGATTCATACAGGGGGAGATGGGTTGTCAGAAGAGGAATCCCTTGCTCTTGGGCTAAATGGATCGTCTCCTCCTGGGGTTTCTTCCCTCTTACGAAGCAGATGGCCACCACCTCAGCCATCTCAGCTGTGCGAACCACCTGAGGATGGGTCAGCCCGGTAAGAAGAAGAGAATCCGACTTGATGAAGGCCAGGACATGGCTCATCATATCACATCCACATCCCGTCTTTATCTCTTTGTCAAACATGCCAAGCCCTACCACTTCAGCCTCTAATAGTGTTCGTATCTCAGTTAAGGTCATGCGCTGTGCTACTCCACCACTATGGCATCAGATTTGCAGCGCTCCAAACACGCTCCGCATTTGATGCATTGCGCCAAGTCTATGGTCGGGGGCTTCTTCTTCTCTCCACGAATCGCTTCCTGGGGACAACTCTTGACACAAAGATGGCAGGCCGTGCATTTCTCAGCATCCACCCGGTAGTGAATAAGCTCCCGGCAGACGCCGGCCGGACACCTCTTCTCCTTGATGTGAGCCTCATACTCGTCCCTGAAATAGCGCAGTGTGCTCAAGACCGGATTGGGAGACGTGCCACCGAGGGCACACAGGGAGCCGTCCTTGACCGCGGAGGCAAGTTCCTCCAGGAGCTCAATGTCCTCCTCTTTCCCTCTTCCCTCACAGATATCGGCAAAAACCTGATACATCGCCTCAAGCCCTTCCCGACAGGAGGTGCATTTTCCGCAGGATTCTCCCCGCAGAAAGTTGAGGAAGTATTTGGCCACATCCACCATACAGGTATCCTCATCCATCACAATCATCCCGCCCGAGCCCATAATGGAGCCCACTTCGGTCAAACGCTCATAATCTATCGGAAGGTCGAGCAGGCTCTCAGGGATACATCCTCCGGAGGGCCCTCCGGTCTGCACCGCCTTAAACCGTTTATTTCCAGGGATCCCCCCCCCGATATCGTATACGATCTCCCTCATGGTGATGCCCATGGGAACTTCCACCAGGCCGGTGTTATTGACCTTGCCCACCAGGGAGAATACCTTCGTCCCTTTGCTGGTCTCGGTGCCCAGTTCGGAGAACCACTTTGCTCCCCGGGTGATGATCTCGGGTATGTTGGCCCATGTCTCCACGTTATTGATGTTGGTGGGTTTGCCCCGAACGCCGGATTCAGCCGGAAAGGGAGGCCTTATGCTGGGCAGGGGAATTCTCCCATCCAACGAAGCGATGAGGGCCGTCTCCTCCCCACACACGAACGCTCCGGCTCCCTTGAAGACGACTATGTCGAAATGGAATCCGGTGCCGAGAATATCTTCTCCCAGAAGGCCATATTCGCTCGCCTGCTCGATGGCTATGCCTAATCTTTCTAAGGCAATGGGATACTCGCTCCGAATATAGATGAAACCATGCGTGGCGCCTATCGCCTTGGCTCCGATGAGCATTCCCTCCAGGACGGAGTGGGGGTCGGATTCAATGATGCTTCGGTCCATAAAGGCGCCCGGGTCTCCCTCATCGGCATTGCATACGATATACTTCTCGTCCCCTTTTGCCTGACGAGCAAGTTCCCACTTCTTCCCGGTTGGAAATCCCGCTCCGCCCCTTCCGCGGAGACCGGAATCCTTGATCTCGGCAATAATCTCCTCCGGCGTCATTTCAGTAAGCGCCTTGGCCAACCCTCTATATCCGTTCCGGGCGATATATTCATCGATCTTTTCTGGGTCTATCAACCCCCGGTTTCTCAGGGCAATCAGTCTCTGCTTGCTGAAAAAGCCAATATCACTCATCCGGGGAATCGGTTTCTCCTCCATGGGGGGCGTGTACATCAGCTTTTCCACCGGCCTGCCTTTGAGGAAATGCTCTTCCACCAGGTGAGGAATATCTTCCTCGGTGAGCATCTGGTAAAATATGCCCTCCGGCTGGACCACCATAATCGGGCCCTGCGCACAAAAGCCATTGCATCCAGTAGCCACCACAGAGATCTCTTCCGCCAGTCCGGCCTTCTCGATTTCTCTCTCCAGCGCTTCCTTCACCTTGAGAGACTTATTCGAGACACACCCTGTTCCGGCACAGATCATAAGATGGGTTCTAAACTTTTCGTTCTGCATTCCCTGCTCCCCATTGCCTGAATTACTTAGATTTCAAAAACTTCAAAAATCCCACACACCGCTTTGGCAATCCTGGCAATCTATTGAATCTTCCTCTTTCTACGACACCCGCTCGCTTCCCAGAGCCAAGGCATACTCGGTGACGATCTTTCCTTCCAGGACATGTTGCGAGAAGATCTTTGCAGTCTTCCCCTCGGTGAGATCCACATATTTAACCGGCGCTTCTCCCCTGAGTTCCACCGTTGCCATGGGTTCTCGGCTGCAAAGACCGGCACAGCCGGACGTGGTGAGAATGATATGCTCAACCCCGCTTTCCTGAATCTGAGCCATGAGCGCAGTCATAATCTTCCGGGCTCCCGCGGCGATCCCGCAGGTTCCCATATGAACGGTAATCTTTGCGATTCCCGCTCCTTCACGCAACTGGGTTGTCCTCCTCATTCTGTCGCTGATCTTCTCCAAATCCTCAAGCGCTAGTCTGGACATTTTACTCACCCTTATATTGTGCGATTATCTTAGGAAGCCGGGCTTGTTCCATCTTTCCATACAACTCATCACCCACAGTCACCACCGGCGCCAACCCACAGCAGCCCAGACAGTGCACGGACTCGAGCGTAAAATTGAGATCTTCTGTGGTCTCCCCGTCCTTGATGCCAAGGTCTCTCTCAAGCCGCTCGAAGAGTCTCTGCCCCCCCTCCACATGACAGGCCGTACCCAGACAGACCTGAATCGTATACCGGCCCCTCGGCTTCAGGCTGAACGCATTGTAGAAGGTTGCTATGTTATAGATGTGACTCAGCGGTATATCCATTGCGAAAGAGAGATACCTCAATATGTCCTCAGGCAGATACTTATACCGAAGGTTGACCTCCTGCAACACAGGAAGCAGCACTTCCCCCTGCCCCTTGTTGCGCTCCAGTATTTCCGTGATATTCCCAAGATCCTCTTGGGCCAGCTTCACCTGAGAAGCCTTCTCCAGATGGGCTTCGTTTCTCACCGGGCAGTTATTGATGCAGGTCCCACAACCCGTGCATTTTTCCTCATTGATAAAACGGGGATTCCTCTTCACCCTCACCGAAAAGTGCCCCGCCTCTCCGGTCACCTCCTCCACCTCAGTATTGGTGAGAAGCTCGATATTTGGATGCCTTCCGGTATCCACCAGCTTGGGCGAAAGAATGCACATCGCGCAATCGTTAGTGGGAAAGGTCTTGTCCAACTGAGGCATCACGCCTCCGATGGAGGGCTTCTCCTCAGCCAAATAGACCTTAAATCCCATCTCCGCCAAATCCAATGAGGCTTGAATTCCGGCGATTCCTGCTCCTACCACCAACACTGCCCCAACCTTGCCGTCATCAACTTCCGTGGTCATACTCTCACCTCACTTGGCAATCCGCTGTCAGTCATCAGGATCCGATCAACTCCTGGGGAAATGGGATACCGGACTGCCCATGGCTGATTGCCGATTGCAGAATCTGTGCGTTACCCACTGGTCGCACCTTCGCCTCTCCAGATTTCGTAGAGAGAGATGAAGAACTGGCACGCAAAAGAAACTCCCAGTCCCGCCCCTGCCAGAATAACCAAAAAACCAAAGCCCGGTGCCAGCTTGGTCAACCACCACGAACCCACATCGAGCAGGATGAACACAAAGGGTGCGGCCAGCAAAACGGTTTTCAGCGCGGATCCAACCCCACTGAGTGAGAAAATGCCTGCCAGGCAAAAGAACACCAGGCCCATCGCAAAAAGGTGGATGTGGCTGCTCTGAATAAGCCTCGGTATAGAAACGCCGTGATCGGGTTCGGCAACCTTGAGCACGTCATCGAAACTGGTGAACGAGGGGAGAGAAGCATCACCCTCCGGGCTGTGGCACTCCACGCAGTTGCTTTCCAGGATCGGATTGACCTTCTCCCGAAATACTTCCTGGTCCTTACCTTGGGCTATCCACGCCCCAATGGTGGCCGTTTGCTCTTCACCGTCCACGTAATCCATCATGGAGCCCTGCAGCGCAGTCATGAGCCTCGTCTTGGTGGGATCCCCATTGAAATGGATGCGAATGTCCTGGACACTCATGCCGGCCTCACCATCCGCCATCCGAAAGCCAACAAAGATGTTTGCCACTGCAAATAGATAGCCCAGGCCGAGGAGTAACAGGAAACCCGTGATCGCACATTTCTCCCCGAACGAAAATTCGGGCAAACGGCTGGAACCGGAAAGCATACCCATGGTCTTCTACCTCCTTCAATTACAGATCATCAGACGTCACTGTCTTCCTCTGCTGAGCCACTCAAAAAGCTGCCAAGATTGACAAAAAGGGTTTCACCTCAGCGAAACATAGTGTTTAAGGCGGCTAATACGTGACCGCGTCCACCATAGCAAGATACTGATCGGAGGTAAAGTTCCGCTGCTGAGAGGCCCCGTTCGGGCAGGCGGAGACACAAGCGCCGCAGCCTTCGCAGAGTATCTCTTTGACCGAGACTACCCCCTTCTTCTCATCAATGTCTCGAGCGTCATACGGACATATCGCGACGCAGAGGCCACAGCCCGAGCAGATCTCCTCGTCCACATAAGCCACGACCGGCTCGTGGGCAAGTTCATCTTCGGCGAAAAGCGACAAGACCTTGCTCGCCGCACACCCGGCCTGGGCCACGGTATCGGGAATATCCTTGGGCGCCTGACAGGCGCCGGCCAGAAAGATCCCGGCGGTATTCGTCTCCACGGGACGAAGCTTCACATGGGACTCAGAGAGGAACTTATGCTCATCGGTGCCGATCCTCAGTTTCTTGACCAGATCCTCGATGCCCGGCGGAGCGGTGATGGCAGAGGCCAGGACCACCATATCGGCCTTCACTTCAACCTGGGTTCCGGAGAGCGTATCTGCGCCCCGCACGATCAACTTTCCATCGTCCTCATAGATTTTGGAGACCCTTCCGCGAAGGTAGGTGGCACCCTCCTCGACCACCGCCCGTTTCCAGAACTCCTCGTACCGCTTCCCACCGGCCCTGACATCCATATAGAAGACGTAGGCCTTCCCGTCATGAACCCGATGCTTAAAGAGCAAGGTGTGCTTTGCGGTATACATACAACAGATCTTCGAGCAATACGACCTGCCCTTGGAATCATCCCGGGATCCGACACACTGGATGAACACGACCTCCTTGGGCACCATGCCATCGGAAGGCCTTTTGACCTCCCCGGCCGTCGGACCGGAGGCGGAGAGAAGCCGCTCAAATTGAAGACCGTCTATGACATCCTTATATTTCCCGTATCCGTACTCTCCATAAACATCCTTGGGCAAGACATCATAGCCGGTGGCCACCACCACGGCCCCCACTTCCTCCTCTATGAACGTGTCCTCCTGGTCAAAGACTACCGCTTCGGCCGGGCAGACCTTCTCACATACTCTACACTTCCCTTGGGTGTAGTACCGGCAGTGCTCCTTGTCTATGGTGACCAGATTGGGAACGGCCTGCGGGAAGGGCTTGTAGATCGCCTTCCGCAGGGCCATGCCTCGATTGAATTCACTTTCAACCTTGGTCGGGCATTTGGCCACACAG
The DNA here is from genome assembly GCA_043804415.1 of Candidatus Latescibacterota bacterium. GTDB lineage: Bacteria > Latescibacterota > 4484-107 > 4484-107 > 4484-107 > 4484-107. The sequence goes on from JAZDJA010000138.1 coordinate 25,556, forward strand.
CTTTCACATCCCGTGCATTTCGTCTCATCCACAGACCGGGCCTTCTTCCTGATCTTGACCTTGAAATCGCCCACGATCCCGGACAGCGACTCGATCTCTGAATAGGCATACAGGGTAATCCGCTTGTGCTGGGAAAACTCGACTACCTTGGGCGTGAAGATACAACTGGCACAATCCAAGGAGGGGAAGGTCTCGCTCAACTGGGCCATATGGCCGCCGATGCAGGGCTCCCGCTCCACCACCACAACTTCATGCCCCCCGTTGGCCATATCCAAAGCGACCTGAATGCCAGCTATCCCTGCGCCGATGACCAGGGCGCGCTTCTTTAGAGGGACACGGATCTCGGTCAGGGGGAGATTTCCCTTCACTTTCTCGATCGTGGTGCGGATGATGTCCATCGCCTTTTGGGTGCCCAGTTCCTTATCATCATGCACCCAGGAGCACTGCTCCCGGATATTGGCGATCTCACAGAGGTAGGGATTGAGACCGGCCCGAATACAGGCGCGCCGAAACGTGGTCTCGTGCATGCGGGGACTGCAGGCCGCCACGATCACCCGATCCAGGTTATCCTCTTTGATCGCTTTGAGGATGATCTCCTGTCCGGGCGTGGAGCAGACATAGGTGTAATGGGTGGCAACGACCACACCGGCCTCTTTGGCGATCTCGGCAGCCACTTTTTCCACATCCACGGTTCTGGAGATGTTGATCCCGCAATGGCAGACAAAAAGTCCAATTCTCATCAGACTAACTCTTTCTCTTTCAATATGTTCATCGGGTTGACCATGGCCCTTTTGAGGCCGAGATCAGCGCCGTCCAGCCCCAGGGCCAAACCGAGAAGCTGGGTGAAGTAAAAAATAGGGAGGTCAAACTCGACCCCGTATCGCTTATTGATATCGCTCTGTCTCATATCCAGATTGGCCTGGCAGAGGGGACAGGCAAGGACGATCGCCTCTGCCCCTCTCTTTTTGGCCTGAGCGAGGATATCGTGGGACAGTTTTAAAACAATATCCGTCTTGGTCAGAGAGAAGGTGGCGCCGCAGCACTCGGTCTTACAGGGCCAGGAGATGGGCTCAGCCCCGAGCGTCTTCATGAGATTGTCCAGGGAGGTCGGGTCCTCAGGATCGTCGAATTCGGCCACTTTCGGGGGTCTGGTGAGCAGACAGCCGTAATAGCAGGCGACCTTCAGTCCTCCCAGATTCCTCTTCACTGACTCGGCGACCTTCTCCAATCCGACATCGTTGATCAAGATATCGAGGAAGTGCCTTACCCTCATGTCTCCGGAGTATTCAGCCCCCAGCACCTCTCCGACCTGTGTTCGGATGTCCTCTTTCTCCTGGACATGTTTGTTGGCAAACTTGAACCGACTATAGCAGGCCGCACAACATACGGCTATCTGATCTGAGACCTCTTTAGCCCGGAGAATATTCTTCACCGGAAGCGCAACGGCCAACAGATCATCCGTGAGATGAGCCGGGGTTGAGCCACAGCATGTCCAGTCGGGAATCTCAACCAAGTCAATTCCCAGGGAACCTGCTACCGCTCGGGCGGATTCATCGTATTCAACGGCCGTTCCGTGGAGTGAACATCCAGGGAAGTACGCGTAATTCACCACTTCCTCCTCTCCTCACGTTCCTCAATGCCTTAATCTTGTCAAATATCTTCTTGATGGTCTTGACGTCACTCCGCACCGGCATGAAACTCATCTTTCCCCGGCGAAGGAGCTTCGGTGCCTTGAAGACATCCTTAAAGGGTTGCAGGCTGCCCAGATTGAACCTCCCAATCAGTTCTCCTTCAAACACTCTTCCATACCTTCGAATGATACCCAGGAATATCTCGTTGAAAAGAGAAACATTCTGCTTGGCCAAGGGAACGCCTTCCCGCAGCGCGATCATTCTGAGGGCGTCCATAATCGCGGCCAGATCCACCTCACGGGGACAGCGGGTTGTGCAGGTTTCGCAGGAAGCGCAGAGCCAGATGGCGCGGCTTTGAAGCACGTCATCGCGCATTCCCAATTGCAGCATCCTCATAATCTGATTGGGAGGATGATCCATCTCAAAGGCGATCGGGCACCCAGCCGAACATTTTCCGCACTGGTAACACTGCGAGATATTCTGACCGCTTATTCGCTCCGCTTCCTGCAAAAGCGCTGAATTTACTGCCTCAGAAGAGATATGTAACTTCATTTACCTTTCTCCCCCACTGCCATCCTTCATTTTCACGAAAAGTTCGCTTCTTACCCTCGCCTCATTGGCCAAAAAGTAAGAGAGACATTCCAACTCCGTCGCCAGGTCGGCGTCGCGCAAATTCACCTCATCGGGAACAGTGACTCGGGCAGGGGCGAAATTTAGTATGGCCCTCACGCCGCTGGAAATAAGCATATCTGCAATCGTCTGGGCTATTGCAGGTGGAACGGCGATCACACCGATCCTTATCTCCCGTTCCTTGACTGTATCTGGCAGTTCGGATATGTCCTGGATGGTCACATCCTCCCATCGCTTTCCGATCTTTCTCAGGTCATTGTCGAAAACTGCCGCAATATCAAATCCACGATCCCTGAATCCCGGATAAGCAAGCAGCGCAGAGCCCAGATTTCCCACTCCCACCAAGGCCACATGCCACTTCCTGTCTGTGCCCAGGATGCGGGAAATGGCATCCTTCAGATCCGTTACATAGTATCCTTTCCCCGTCTCGCCAAACTCGCCGAAGCAGGAGAGATCCCCCCGAATCTGTGCTCCGCTGCAACCCACCTGCTCTCCGAGCTCCTGTGAAGAGATAATCTCCACCCCTTTCTTACTCAGGCAGACGAGGACTTGATTGTAGGTGGACAGTCGAGCAATACCTGCATCAGCAACTTTCCTCCTCAGAGGCATAGCATACTCTCCGTAGCCTTGTAGAAAACATCACAGCATCGGTAAAAAATATCACAGGGCGGGTCAAAAAAATGCCCACGTACTGGTAGTGGGCTGATTAGTAAGCAATTCTCAGGCCCCGTGGCTCCAATCCACAAAAAAAACCACTTAGGTTGCTCTAAGTGGTTTGTGCTGAATCGCTTAAATATTTACAGGGCCCATCCTGTTCTTCCCTAAAGCTCCCCTCTTCTGCGGGCCCATGTCCATAATATTGACATCTATTTCCATTCTCGCAAATACGCTGTTCCTAACACGAATAGGATCAAGGACATGAAGAGCCTTCAGACATGTGTCCAACTATTAGACACCTGTCCTATTATGAGACAGTGTCGCCATCCGTCAAGCCATACTTGGCAATCTTGTTATACAGGGTCATTCGCCTGATCCCCAATATTTCCGCGGCCAGCACTTTATTCCAGCCGGCTTCTCTGAGCACGTTGAGAATGTGTTCCTTCTCCACGGACTGAATGGATTGATCGGGCGAGAAGGCCGGTCTGGATTGCATATCGTAATGCTGGACAGCTGGAGGGAGGTCATCGGGCGAAATTACCTTCCGTTTTCCCAGAACGATGGCCCTCTCTATGATATTCTCAAGCTCTCTTACATTGCCCGGCCAGGGATAGTCAACGAGGAATCCAAGGGCATCTGGAGAAAGGGATTTCCCCTTCCCCAGACTGTGCTTTTTCAGGAAGTGCTCTGCCAAGATAGGGATATCCTCTTTTCTTTCCGCCAAGCTCGGCAGGCGAATGGGGACCACGTTCAAACGAAAATAGAGGTCCTCTCGGAAGCGGCCTTCTTCCACGCAACGCCTGACATCTTCATTGCTGGCGGCAACGATCCGGACATCCACTCGGATGACGTCTTTGCCTCCGACGCGCCTGAATTCCCTCTCCTCCAGAATTCTGAGTAGGTGAACCTGAACATTATGGGTCATGGTAATTATTTCATCCAGAAAGAGGGTGCCCCTATGAGCCAATTCAAACTTACCTTGTTGCCTGGCAATGGCTCCCGTGAAAGCGCCCCTCTCATGGCCAAAAAGCTCACTTTCGAGAAGACCTTCCGGAAGCGCACCGCAGCTGGTCGCGATGAAAGGCCTGTCCCGACGGGAGCTGGCATAGTGGATAGCCTGGGCCACCAACTCCTTCCCAGAGCCGCTCGGTCCCTCAATGAGAACCGTGCTGTCCGTTTCTGCCACGTCCTCTATCAGTTGCAGCACCTTCTGTATTTGAGGACTCCGTCCTATGATCCTTTGGGCGCCATAGGCTCTTCGAAGCTCTTGATGCAGCCGAATATTTTCCGCTATCAACTCACGATGGGCAATGATTCTCTCAACGAAAACTCCAAGCTCTTTCAGCTCGAAAGGCTTGACGATGTAGTTGTACGCGCCCTCCTTCATGGCCTCCACCGCCGTTTCGACGGTGCCATAGGCCGTGATGATGATCACCTCCATCTCCGGGGTGATCTGCTTGAACTGGCGGAGCACCTCCAGGCCATCCGAGTCCGGCAGCTTGAGGTCCACGATGCCGATCTGAAAACCATCCGCTCTCGCCATCTCGATGGCCCGGCGCCCGGTCGCAGCAGTGGCCACCGAGTATCCTCTTTCCCCCAGCCAGTCGCTGAG
>JAZDJA010000139.1:0-2480 GCA_043804415.1 Candidatus Latescibacterota bacterium
ACATGCGGTTTGTGCTCTGGGTGTATAAGGAGGGGTATAATCCGGCACAGGCGGAGATAGAATCTTCATCCGAATCCCCGTATGTCAGGATCGCCATGGAAAAGATCGAGACGGCCGTATTGACGGGCATCGTGACCGACGCGGCCGGTCAGGCGGTTGCGGGCGCGGAAGTGCTGGTATATCCGGAGTTCTGCGGCACGGTGGCAGAACTTGGCGATGCGACAGCGGGGGAAGCGAACGGAGAGGTACCCCCCTCGGACTCCTTGGGGGGCGGCCAAGGGGTTGATCCGGGCATAGGGACCGAATCGCCGCGTGGCCCCTTCCAGGAATACACCGCCACCACGAACGAGGAGGGCGGGTTTGTCATCGACGGCCTGCCGATCGGATGCACGGTCAACGTGTCCGCGCGCAAACGGGGATACGAGGTGGCACACCGACGGGTTGAGATCGCTGAAAAACAGGTCCTTGTGCGGCTGTATATGGTCGCACTGGAGGAGGGGTTTGCCAACCGAGCCTCCACCATCCGCGAAGGCGTGCGCTACGAAATGGCCACGGATCGGGTGGCCTACAACGCGGACGAAACCGCCCAACTGCGGTATCGCGTCATGAACCTGACCGAGGAGGTCAAGACCTTCTCCTTTGCGACCACACAGCGGAGTGATTTTCTCGTCCTTTCCGCTATGTTCAGTGAGGACAAGGCCGCGCTCTACAATGAGACCGGCGAGTGGGAATGGGCAGGAGAGCCCATCTGGCGTTGGTCCTATGGCAGGGAATTCGAGCAGAGCCCCGGAAGCATCGTGCTGGCTCAGGGGGAATCTGTGGTCTTTGAAGCCGCGCTCGATCTGGGCGAATTGGGCTCCGAGGAGCATGGCTTCTTCGTCCTCGGGTTTCTTGCGGGCTTGCGCGCAGATACTCAGACCTACGTAAAGTTTGAGGTGGAGCGGGCCGGACCCATCGCGCAGGTTGTTTCGATCGCGGGCAAGGTTGTGGATGCCGAGGGCCACCCCCTTCCAGAAACCAACGTAACGGCACGCCCGGTGGATGTGGCGCTCCGGACCGAGAATCTGGACGAGACGCGCCAGGTGGTGGTCACCGACCAACGGGGTGACTTCGTGTTCAGGGATCTCTATCGCGGCGGCACGTATGAGGTGACTGCCCACCGGAAGGGATATACGGCCCAGCAGAAGATCATCACGGCCATCCGGGAAGAGAACACCGTTCGCTTCGTGCTTCGTAAAGAGGGCACTGACAATCAATATGCCAATGTGTCGGTCTTTGTGCACGAGGGCGTGCAGATTGAGCTGTTCACAGATCGGCACTTTTATGAGGGAGCAGACGACGTGATCCGGATGGGCTATCGGATTACGAACGCACGCGAGGAGGCGATTGCCTTTGCATTCACGGACGGACAGCAGGTGGACTTCGTGCTGAGAAAGAACGAGCACGTTATCTGGCGCTGGTCCGCCGGACGGGGTTTCACGGATGCGCCCACCACGCTGGAGATCCCGGCAGGCGGATCTAAGACCTTCAAGACCGAGGTCGCCCTGGTGGACCTGGAGGCTCTGGAGGTGGCCAACGGCAATCTCCTGCTTTCGGGGTACCTGGCGCTTCCGGAGCATGCCGAGAAAACGCGTAATTCCCTGGAACTGACGATCGGTCAGGCCTTCCGGGTGATCTATGTGGGTGCGGAGGACGGCGGCCCCGGCCCGATCCTGTTGGACAGCGGAACAGGCGCGTCCTTGGAGTTGTTGGCCCCTGCGGGCACCAAAGGTCAGATTGAGTTTGCCGAGACGGCCCGCAATACGCTCGGGGAGCTAGCCGGGTATCATTTCCTGCGCATGGTGGATTTCCGTCCGGATCAGGTGCTCCTGGCCTTTGTGGAGCAGATCTATGTGGAGATCCAGTATAGCGAAGCGCAGCTGAATGCGTTGGGCATTGTGGACGAGGGTGCCGTGCATCTGTTTATCTGGGATGTGTCGGGCGATACCCCCGCGTGGCGCAGGATGGAAGGGGGCGTGGATGCCGAGCGCAACGTGGCCTGGGGCAATGTGCCCGCCACGGGAACGCAATGGGCGCTCTTTGCCGCCAAGCCCTTGGCTGTCGAGGAGCCGGGCGACACTACGCCTACGGCCTTTTCATTGTTGCAGAATGTGCCCAATCCCTTCAATCCCGCCACCACCATCCGGTTCTCGATTCCGGATAACGGGAACGCGCCCGTCACCCTCATAATCTACACCGCCCAGGGACAGCAGGTCCGTGCCCTGGTGGATGGCGCCATGACGCCGGGTGCGCATACGGTCGTCTGGAATGGCCTGGATGATGCCGGTCGGGCGGTCTCCAGCGGCGTGTATGTTTACAGGCTGCGCGCAGGAGAAAACAACCAAGCGCGGAAGATGCTGCTGATCCGATAGCAGACAGCACGAGCGGGTCGAGCAGCAGGACGCTCGGCCCGCTTTCTCCTCTTACCAAGCTTCCCGCAG
>JAZDJA010000140.1:0-2471 GCA_043804415.1 Candidatus Latescibacterota bacterium
ACATGCGGTTTGTGCTCTGGGTGTATAAGGAGGGGTATAATCCGGCACAGGCGGAGATAGAATCTTCATCCGAATCCCCGTATGTCAGGATCGCCATGGAAAAGATCGAGACGGCCGTATTGACGGGCATCGTGACCGACGAGGCCGGTCAGGCGGTTGCGGGAGCGGAAGTGCTGGTCTATCCGGAATTCTACTACACTGCGGCAGGATTCGGCGATGCGACACAGGGGGAAGTAGCGGGTGGCATAGCGCCCTCAGACTCCGTGGCAGGGGGTCCAATCCTTGATCCGGGGGTCAGGACCGAATCGCCACGCGGCCCCTTCCAGGAATACACCGCCACCACGAACGAGGAGGGCGGATTTGTCATCGACGGCCTGCCGATCGGATGCACGGTCAACGTTTCCGCGCGCAAACGGGGGTACGAAGTGGCGCACCAGCGGGTCGATATTGTGGAAAAACAGGCCGTTGTGCGGCTGTATATGATCGCGCTGGAGGAGAGGTTCGCGAACCGAGCCTCCGTCATCCGGGAAGGCGTGCGCTACGAAGTCGCGATGGATCGAATGGCCTACAACGCGGATGAAACCGCCCAGCTGCGCTACCGCGTCATGAACCTGAGCGACGAGGTCAGAACCTTCTCCTTCCCGACCACGCAGCGAACCGACTTCCTTGTCCTGTCCGCAGCGCTCAACGGGGACAGGGCCGCCCTCTACAACGAGATCGGCGAATGGGAATGGCGCGGAGTGGCGATCTGGCGCTGGTCGGACGGACAGGAGTTCGGGCAAGCCCTGGGGGAAATCGCGCTGGCTCAGGGAGAATCCGAAACCTTTGAAGCCACGCTCGATCTGAGCGAGGTGGACTCCGAGGAGCATGGTTTCTTCCTCCTCGGATTCCTTGCAGGCATGCGCGCAGATACGCAGACTTACGTGAAGTTTGAGGTGGAGCGGGAGACACCCATCGCCCAGTATGTCACGATCTCAGGTGTGGTCGTGGATGATGAAGGCCACCCCCTTCCCGAAACGAACGTGTCGGCACGCCCCGTGGACGTGGCGCTCAGGACTGCGAGTCTGAACGAGACGCGCCAGGTGGTGATCACCGACCCAAGCGGAAGGTTCGTGCTCAGGGAGCTCTACCGCGGCGGCACGTATGAGGTGACAGCCTACAGGAAGGGCTATGCGGCTCAGCAGAAGATCCTCACGGCCAGCCGAGAGGAGAACCCAGTTCGTTTTGTGCTCCTCAAAGAGGGCTCTGACACCCAATATGCCAATGTGTCGGTCTTTGTGCACGAGGGCGTGCAGATTGAGCTGTTCACGGATCGGCACTTTTACGCGGGAGCCGACGACGTGATCCGGATGGGCTATCGGATCACCAATGCGCGCGATGAAGCGATCGCCTTTGAATTCACGGACGGGCAGCAGGTGGACTTTGTCCTGAGAAAGGACGAGCACGTCATCTGGCGCTGGTCCGACGGAAAGGGCTTCACCGATGCGCCCACCACGTTGGAGATCCCGGCAGGCGGCTCCAAGGCGTTCAAAACGGAGGTCGCCCTGGATGCCCTGGATGTAACGGACGGCAATCTCCTGCTGTCGGCGTACCTCACCTTGCCGGAGAACGCCGAGAAAACGCGTGCTTCCCTGGAACTGACGATCGGCCAGGCCTTCCGGGTGATCTATGTGGGAGCCGAGGACGAGGGTACCGGCCCGATCCTGGTGAACAACCAGACGGGCACGGCCGTGGAATTGTCGGCCCCCTCGGGTACCAAAGGCCAGATCGAGTTTTCCGATGCGGCGCGCAATACGCGCGGGGAGCTGGCCGGATATCATTTCCTGCGCATGGTGGATTTCCGTCCGGATCAGGTGCTCCTGGCCTTTGTGGAGCAGATCTATGTGGAGATCCAGTATAATGAAGCGCAGTTGATCGCGCTGGGCATCGAAGACGAAGGAGCCGTGCATCTGTTTATCTGGGATACATCGGGCGATACCCCCGCATGGCGCAGGATGGAAGGCGGAGTGGATACCGAGCGCAATGTGGCCTTCGGCAATGTGCCGGCCACGGGAACGCAATGGGCGCTCTTTGCAGCCAAACCGTTGGCTGTGGAAGAGCCGGGCGAGACCACGCCCGCCGCCTTTTCACTGGCGCAGAATGTGCCCAATCCCTTCAATCCCTCCACCACCATTCACTTCTCGATTCCGGATAACGGGAACGCGCCCGTCACCCTCATAATCTACACCGCCCAGGGACAGCAGGTCCGTGCCTTGGCGGCGGGTGCCATGATGCCGGGTGCGCATGCGGTCGTCTGGGATGGTCTGGATGATGCCGGTCGGGCGGTCTCGAGCGGCGTGTATGTTTACAGGCTGCGCGCAGGAGAAAACAACCAAGCGCGGAAGATGCTGCTGATCCGATAGCAGACAGCACGAGCGGGTCGAGCAGCAGGACGCTCGGCCCGCTTTCTCCTCTTACCAAGCTTCCCGCAG
>JAZDJA010000141.1:0-2623 GCA_043804415.1 Candidatus Latescibacterota bacterium
CACAGTATTGGAATAACCTTCACGAAGGCCGTCGTCACATCATCGTCACAGTTCGACATTTGTACCTCCTCACACTTTGCGGATTTTCCCACAACCCAACAATGTTTATTCCGATCCGTCTAACACCCCAAACTCGGCTTGGATAGGAACTTGGATTCTCGGTTTCCCATCTTCCATGCCCTTCCATCCTCCATGGCCCCCTGCCGGACGGTATTGGTCGATCTCCATGCCGCGAACGCCCCCATTGTAGCCCCATGACTGGGGATGTCAAGGATGATGCCGATATCCCCTCCATCGCCGGCGCTGTTACACACCACGGCTGTACGGGGCTGGGCCCCATTCAAAAGCGGATTACGGAGTTACGCGCTCTGGGCCGGGGGTTCGGGCGCGCCCCGTACGCGGACCTCGCCCACAGGCGGATCTTTGCCCAGGAGGTCCAGATGCTTCAGTATACGGTAGATGACATCCTCGTCTTCGATGTACGACACGATGCGCATGGTCGCTTGGCAATGGGGGCAGATGTAGGGTGCGGGTTTAAAACCCGCCCCTACCACAACGCTTGATCATGGCCGCCCACGCGCGCCGGACGGCCAGGGGGAGCTTGGGCTCGTCCGCGGGGCGCATGGGTAGCGGGGACGCCAGCCTGGTCTTGTTTTGCCCGCCGGGCCCGGGTCCGGTTGGAGTAGGTCTGCGCACATTGCCAAGTGCCGCTGTCTGAAAAAGCGGGGCCTTACGATCCGCCGCCGTCTTGGCATCAAGTGGCCGAGTTGCCTCCGCTTGTGGTGGAAGTGACCGAACATCAAGGACACGCTCGCGCCCTCCTGTGACGCGATTCAATGGCCTTTTTCACCGACACAACACGCGACCAGCCTATGTCATTATGTCCTCACCGTGAGGTTTTGCAAGTCCCTCTCTTGAAACAATCGTGCTGATCCCTTATCTCTTCCTGCCAGCGCCACAGGTCAGGCGCGCTGTAAAGCGTCGCCTGCACCTGTGGGTTCGATGGCCTTTCCATACCAGAATGACACGCTTTCATAGAACTGCTCGCACTCATTGGCGTGTCCGGCTTCAATGGATGCGTGAAGACTCTTCCTGAAAGAGATGGGGTCGGCAAGATGCCACCGATAGAGCACAAATCGGCCATCATAGAATCGGTCATGATCCGTGATACTACGTTCGTAGTGGGTGACGCCATGATCCCAACCCTGATATTTGCGGTGAATGCCCCACGCCATTCCGAAATAGTCTTCAGTGCCGGTTCCATGGAGCGATGGTGGCCATGACTCTCCGTCCACGAAGAACATATCATCCCCCTCGTACCACTTTCCACATCTGTCCGGATGGGATTCCACGGCAAGAATCGTCCCAATATAGTTCCCGACGAACCCGTCAATGTCCGCGAAAACGTAATTATGGCTATTAGAGCAATTCCGGCTTTCGCCTTCAGACAAGTCGACATCTCCCGCAGTCTTCGCGATTGATCGTACCTGCGGAGTGGTAAAATCCTTACGGTTGTGTGTGGCTCGGAAAAGAAGATTCTCCAGAGTTTCTTCGGCAAGAGTTTCTATCCTGTAATCCACGTAGAAAAACAAACGCAGGCTTTCTGAGGATTGATTGTGAATCTGGATTCTGCAACTGAAGGCAAAAGGCATCCGCCATGTCAGGTTAAAGCTGCCAAAGCCCGTCCCTTCCTGCTCCTTGTTCATCATCCTTGCCCTCATCACATTGACGGGCAGGGATCTCAGATCGTTCACTATCCAAGGACCAGTGCCGGTGAACATCCCGAAGGGAATCTTGGCGACAGTCTCTACTCCGTCAAATGACATTGAAATCGCCGTTCGCCGTAGATAGGTCTCATCCTTTGAATTCAAGGTGAACCACATTCTGAGCACGCTTCCGGGCGAACCCTCGTGACTGAATATGGTCTTAGTTTCTCCGGGCTCGCATATCCAGCAGTCGCGATTTCCACCAGAACGGTCATATGACGAGGCACGCTTTCGCATGCCTGTGATTGGTTGCCACAGTGACTCGAACTCGACAGTCATAATAAGATACTCCCAAAAGGCCAGACAAAAAAATGGGTAAATTACACAAGTTGCCGGAATTTTAGGCAGCGGCAAGCGCAGCCTCCAAACGTCTAATCAAATTGGCATCTAAGCACTGAGCTTTGATGCGTTTGAGGAATTCCCGCTGTACTTCAAGCCGGAGATGATTTTGCAGGTTGCGAATTGAAGGGAACTGTAGCGTCGCGTATTTTTTACAGGCATAGTGACCGCGTTTTAGTTCGGCGGTCGTGAGTACAAGTTGAGCCAGGAGCGAAAGGTGCAGGTGGTGTACCGTTCCCTCATAGTATCTGCATTGATACTGTCCCAGCCCAAGACGCTGTTTGAGTCCCTTAATAGCCACCTCGATTTCCCATCTCCAGCCGTAGGCCAGCGCAACCTCGCACGCATCCAAGCTAGTATCGCTCGATACCAAGCATAGTATGCTGCCATCGCTTCTCCTTTCTGGATAGGAACTTGGATTCTCGGTTTCCCATCTTCCATGCCCTTCCATCCTCCATGGCCCCCTGCCGGACGGTATTGGTCGATCTCCATGCCGCGAACGCCCCCATTGTAGCCCC
>JAZDJA010000142.1:0-2204 GCA_043804415.1 Candidatus Latescibacterota bacterium
CTGCGTGCGCCTGTCGATCGCCATCCCTTCCCACCCAAAAAAATCAGGAGGCGGAATCCCGCCTCCTGATTTTGTGTGTGCCCTCGGAGTTACAGCTTTCAGGGGAGGTTGTGCCTTGCCTCCCGGCAAGGATTCCGATTCCCCATGGCGCTTGCAGAGCTTACAGCCAGCTCATCATTCCCCGAAGTTTTGCACCGACCTCTTCGATCTGGTGCGCCTTTCCCTGGTTTGAAAGGGCGTTATACACCGGTCGACCCGCCTGATTCTCCAAAATCCACTCCCGGGCAAAAGACCCGTCCTGAATTTCCTCGAGAATGCAGCGCATCTCCTCTTTGACCGACTCGTCCACGATACGCGGTCCCCGGGTGATGTCCCCATACTCCGCTGTATCCGACACCCGCTTGCGCATCCCGGCGATGCCGTCCTGGTAGATCATATCCATGATGAGCTTGAGCTCGTGACAGCACTCAAAATAAGCCGACTCAGGCTGATAGCCCGCCTCGACCAACACCTCGAATGCCTTCTGGATCAGAGCGGACACGCCGCCGCAGAGCACCACCTGCTCACCGAACAGATCGGTCTCGGTCTCTTCCTTGAACGTGGTTTCGAGCACGCCCGCTTGGGTGCATCCGATCCCCTTCGCGTAAGCCAATCCGATGTCCTTCGCGTTTCCGGTGAAATCTTGGTACACCGCCAAGAGGCCGGGCACGCCTTGTCCGTTCACGTAGCATTCCCGAACGAGACTGCCGGGGCCCTTGGGTGCCACCATGAAGACATCCACGTTTTTCGGGGGAACGATCTGATTATAGTGGATGTTGAAGCCGTGGGAGAAAAGAAGGGCATCTCCCTCGTTCAGGTTTTCCAGGATCTCCTTCTTATAGACCACCGCCTGCACATCGTCCTGGGTGAGGATCTGGACGATGTCGCCTTTTTTTGCGGCCGAGGCTGCGTCCGTGGGCTGCCATCCGTCTTCCACAGCCTGGTTCCAGTTCGTGGATCCCTTCAGATCGGCGACGATCACGTTGCATCCGCTGTCCCTGAGATTGAGGGCCTGGCATCGTCCCTGAATGCCGTATCCGATGATCGCAATCTGCTTCTTCTTGAGCAGGTCGAGGTTCGCATCCTTGTCGTAATAGATCTGCATGCTCTTCTCCTTCCGTGATAGCGCAGCTTCTGGCTGCCTGGTAAGTGCATAGCAATGGTAAGAACAGGGATATGCGAGAAATGGTCGGCGCACCTCCGTTCCGTATCCTATGCTATGTGGGGCCTGATGCTCCCTTGAAAAAAAACCTTCCTGGATAGTTCGTTCCTGGCGGACAAGAATTAACGCTTATACACATCTCCTCTCATTAGGCTTACACGGACCACCGCTTTTGTGAGCCCCTGTAGTCATCCTATCACCGATTTGGATGTCGCCCCGTCCTGCCCGCATCTGTTGGCAGCGTCCGACGGTCTGCTTATGCCTTCACTTCTCTCAGCAACGCCACCTTGCCCGTCCGGGCGATCTCTTTGATGCCGAACGGTTTGAGCATTCCGACGATGGCGTCTATTTTCTCCTCGGTCCCGGTGGTCTCCACCGTCATCGTGCCCGGGCTGATGTCCACAATCCGACCCCGGAACACGTGGACAATCTCCATAATCTCGGACCGGGCTCCCTTGTTCGTGCTGACTTTGATGAGTACCAATTCCCGATCCACGTAATCCTGCACCGTCAAATCGATCACCTTAATCACATCTATAAGCCGGTTGAGCTGCTTCATAACCTGCTCGAGAATCCGGTCGTCTCCATTGACCACAATCGTCATCCGAGAAATACTCGAATTTTCCGTTTCCCCCACGGAGAGACTGTCGATGTTGAAGCCCCGACTGGAGAAAAGCCCGGCCACGCTGGCAAGCACCCCGAAGTGATTCTCCACCAACGCTGAAATGGTGTGTTTCTTCATGCCAATCCTCCGATCATTTCCGAGATGGGTTTTCCGGCGGGGACCATCGGAAATACGTTTTCCTCGCGCTCGACCATGAAGTCCAGGATCACGGGGCCGTCGGTGGCAATGGCCTCATCGATGGCCTCTCTGACCTTACTTGGGTCGGTGACCCGAATGCCACGGGCTCCATAGGCTTCGGCCAGTTTGACGAAATCAGGCGCGATCGAGATATCCGTTGCGGAGTACCGTTTGTTCCAGAAAAGATCCTGCCATTGGCGC
>JAZDJA010000143.1:0-9856 GCA_043804415.1 Candidatus Latescibacterota bacterium
TATCACGACTGATCGCCGCAGGAAGATCCACAGCCCCGATCAGATTCACGACTGGCCTCAACCCATGGCTCTGGAACACAGCCCCTCCTTCGCATGCCCGCCTGGCCCGACGCGCACGCCCTACTTCCCCCTTACCTTCTCCTCAATCTCTTCTACCTTCTGCCAGACTTCCTTCGCTCCCGTTGTCTTCTCGAGCAGATCCCTGGCTCCCTCCGTCTTCTCCATCAGTTGTTCCCAGGAGTCTTTCAGCGCGCGCTGTTTTCCCTCAAAACGATCCCTCAGGGATCCGGGGAACACGGGCGAGATGACTTCCACGGCCCTCAGAGTGGGAGAGGCCAGCTTGGAATCCTCGATCCACTGTTTCGATCCATCCACATACGTGCTCATCAGTCCCCAGATCAACCCCACCAGCACCAACCCTCGAACCAGGCCGATCCCAGCACCTAAGATCCGATCCAACCCGCCCAAGAACATCAGCTTCAGCCCTGTCCGGATTACGCCGCCGATCTTATGCAGCGCAAAAGCGATGACCAGGAAAATCACCGCGAACCCAACCACGTGGACAACGCCCGATCCGCCAAACGCCTGTGCCACCGGGCCGTGGAGATAGATTCCCCCCGCAATGCCGCCTATGATTGCCAGGATGGAGAAAATCTCCTTCACGCCCCCACGGGCAGCCCCATAGAGTGCGCTCGCTCCAATAAGCACCAAGAGAATGATATCCACTGCGCTCATGGCAGGTCTCCTTGTGTGAGGATAAAAAGGGAGTGCGCTTCAAAGCGGCGTGGTCTCCTCTGCCACGTATCCACGCTCTCCGTGCGCACACGGGCTCCGATCCGATGTTCTCCGCCCGAAGAGATCCAACACCTAATCCCGTGAGGGCAAGAGATGTTACGATAATCTACGCCATCCTCCCGGAGAAGTCAAGGAAAAAATCCAAAGCCCTTTTCCCCGCACATCCCACTGTTTTTTTTATTTGCTTTATCGGAAATTCCGAAGTATATTCTCTCGACTTGGTCTATTGGAAACGCGCTGTTTTGGAGTGGGGGCTATGGAGTGCGCAGGCTTGCCTGCGCGTTGGAGCGCATCGGCAGGAGCTCGCCCCGCAACAGATACAACCGAACAGAGGCAAAGCGATCTTCTGCCAGTATCCATAGGAGGACTGCGGTCCAGCCTCCCGTTTACAGGGTTTTCCCCGTCGCACACATATCCTGCAGGGGACATGCCGCGCAATCCCCTTCTGTGCAGTGCGTTTTGCAGAAGGGATACTCGTCCCATCCTCGTGCGCCTTGTTTTCCGCAGCGGGGATTCCGCCCCATGCAATGGTGCTTGGCCAGCTCCACAATCTGGGCGTGGACGTCCCGATACAGGGCCGTCAGATGCGGGATCGCGGGGTCAAATGTCCACGACCCATATAGAGACTGGCTTTCCCCCAGTGCCTGCTGAAAGTGTTCCTGGATGAGATCGTAATTCCGGGTGGTCCACCCATCAGTTGGCACCTCCCCGAACACGTTCAGACGCCCGAACACGCGGCAGGTATAGGCGTCCACCACAAAGCGGCAATGGGTTGACGCGTAGAGCAAAATGGAGTCCGCGGTCTCTTTCCCAATGCCGGAGACAGACAACAGCTCCCTTCGCACTTCATCGGTGGGACGCAAGGGATCCAGCCAGTCTGCCACTGTTTGACAGCGCACGTCGGTCAGGTACTTCGCGAGGGCGATGATCCGCCGGGCTTTGGTGGGCGCAAAAGCCACCGGGTGGATGAGCTTTTCCGCAGCTTCGGGATTCTGCCGGGCCAACCGCTCCGGGACGAGCAGCCCCTCCTTGCGCAGACGCTGCACTGCGCGCCAGGTTTGGGTCCATCCGCACTGCTGCACCAGGAGGGCGGAAAAGACGATTTCTGTGGGATCTCCGGGCCACCACGCAGGCGCATACCCGAAGTGTGCGCGGAGTCGTCCGTAGATCCTCCAGAGCGTATGGCCAAAGGGTGCATTCATAGGAAACAGAGATGGGATGTGCCGGCCTTCCGGTCATGGTTGTTTTGGAGCACATCCGTTACGAAACAAGGTTTTTTTTGGGGCTTCGAGCCCAAGGAGGAGGAGATGGACCCAATCGGCATCGGCGTAATTGGATGTGGGGGGATCGGTCGGATTCACTTGGACGCTTATCGAAAGCTGGAGAACGCCCGGGTCGTGGCCGTGTGCGACGTGGATACCGGCGCGCTGGGTCGCGCGAAAGCGGAGCATGGAGTAAAGAGGGCATTTGAGGATTATCGAGCACTCCTGGACCGGAAGGACGTGGACGCGGTTTCGGTGTGTCTGCCCAACTACCTGCACTGCCCGGTCACAGTGGATGCGTTTGCGGCCTGGAAGCACGTGTTGTGCGAGAAACCGGCCGCGACCAGCACAGACGAGGCGATCCGGATGATCGAGGCAGGAGAGCAGGCGGGAAAGCAGTTGCTCATTGGCCTGTGTCAGCGGTTTCACGGCGGCTCACAGGTGCTGAAGGCACACATCGAGTCCGGTGAGCTCGGGGAAATTTACTACGCCAAGTGCGGGTATCTCAGACGGTCGGGCATTCCTGGGATGGGGGGATGGTTCACGACCCAGGCTCAGGCCGGAGCCGGACCCATTTATGACATCGGCGTGCACGCATTGGATCTGACGCTGTGGCTGATGGACAATTTTGAGCCGGAATCGGCGTTGGCCGCAAGTTTTGCCAAGTTTGGCCCGTTGGGAAAGGGAGCCGGAGGGTGGGCCACCCCCGTTCCCGGCGGCCCCTTCGACGTGGAGGATCTGGCTGCCGCCCTGATCCGGATGAAAAACGGGGCTGCGATATCTTTCGAAGTCAGCTGGGCAGCGCATGTGGGCGCGGGCGCGTTTAGCTCGACGTTGTTGGGGGACCGGGCCGGAGCGGATTTCGGCTCGATGACAATCTTCTCCGAGGAGCACGGAAACTTCGTGGATAAGAAACTGGCATTTGAGGAGAAGGATACGTATCTGGAGGAGATGAGGCACTTCCTGGCGTGCGTCGCAGGAGAGGAACAGCCCCTTACAACCAAGGCTCAGATCATCGGGGCGCAAAAGACGTTGGATGCCATCCTCCATTCGGCCAAAACCGGAGCAAGTGTGACGATCGTGTGAGATTCCCGAGATACCCCGAAATGTGCCAGGCAGCCGCGTTTCCCATTCCGCCCGTGAGATTTCAGAGCCCATACTTCTTGAGTTTGCGATACAGGGTCCGCTCTCCGATTCCGAGCGTCCGGGCCGTCTTCTTCCGGTTACCCTTCATGTTGTCGAGCGTCTTCCGGATCAAGTCCCGCTCCATGTCCTGCATGGTACTGACCCGAATGCCCTTCTCCGAGGATTCTTCGGTAAAGTCCACGTCGTGGAGCGGGTAGGGCACGGGCGTTGCGACGCTTTGGCGTCCCAGCAAGACCTCCTTCAGCTCCGCCACATCGGCCTTCAATTCCAGAAGCGCCCGGTAGATCAACTCGCGCTCCGATTGATCCGGCGTCTTCCCAAGCAGCACGGGCAAATGACGCCCCTCCTGGGTGCGTTCGCCCAGGTGAACGGGCACGTCGGAAGCCGCGATCCGCCGCCCGCCGGAAAGCACGATCATGCTCTCCACCACGTTCTTCAACTCCCGGACATTCCCGGGCCAGGAATAGCTGGACAGGCGTTCCATCACGTCGTCCGAGAACCGGATCGGAGGAATTCTGTTCTCCGCGCAGTAAGCCTTGGAAAACAGGGCGATGAGAAGCGGAATATCCTCCCTGCGCGTGCGCAAGGGCGGCACCGATATTTCAACCACCTTCAGCCGAAAGTAGAGATCTTCCCGAAAGTTCCCTTGTTGCACGGCCTGCCTCAGATCCCTGTTGGAGGAGGCCAGCACCCGCACATCCACCGGGATCACCGAGCGTCCCCCAACCCGCATAATCTCTCTTTCCTCCAGCACCCGAAGCAGTTTTACCTGCGCCATCGGAGGCATCTCTCCGATCTCATCCAGGAGTAGCGTGCCCCCGTCTGCGGCCTCAAAAAGCCCCTCACGGCGATTTTGCGCGCTGGTAAAGGCCCCTTTCTCATGGCCGAACAGCTCGCTCTCCACGAGATTCTCCGGAATCGCCCCGCAGTTGACAGGCACAAAGGGCTTGTCGCGCCGCGGGCTATACCGGTGGATCGCCTGAGCAACCACCTCCTTGCCCGTACCGTTTTCTCCCACGATCAACACATTGACGTTGGTGGGCGCGATCTGCATGATGACCGCCCGGATCTCCTGAATCCCCTCCGAACGTCCGATCAGACGACTGTCCTCGACAAAGTGCCTCTGCGCGTGAACGCGATCAGCGATTTCACGCAATCGCGCCCGATCCACCGGTTTCTCCATATAGAAATCGGCTTGGGATCGGGAGCCGAAATCCTGCTCCCCGGGGGACCCCACGAGAAGCATCATGCCCTCCGGGCGATTCCGCTTCAGTTCCGCGTATAGCCCGGACGCCTCTGCCTGGGAGGGACGGTCCACAATGAGCAGATCTGCGCCGCCCCGTCTGAGCACCCCAATCGCGGCATGCACGCCCTCGGATACGATCACATGCCGGGACGCCCCCTCCAACTCATCCACCGCCGCGGCCTTCAGATCTGCGTCTTTGCTCACCAGCAAGATGTGAATTTTATCCGCCAATGCTCACCATCTGTGAATTGCGAGGTCTCACTCTCAAGACGCTCTCGGAAGCTTCCGATCCGCCAGCATCCGCGCGCTTCTACCGGATCAGCACCATCTTTCTCGCCTCGGTGCATTGCTTGCCATCCACACTCAGCCAATACACATACACTCCGCTGGAGACCTCCCGGCCCGATTTGTCCTTCCCATCCCAAATCACCTCATATTCCCCTGCGGCCGCCGGCACATTCCCCAACGTGCGCACCTCGCGTCCCAGGAAGTCATGGATGAAAAGACGCGCCCCGTCCTCTGTGTTGGGCACAGAAAAACGAATGGTCGTGCCGGCATTGAAGGGATTGGGGACGTTCTGAGTAAGGGCGAAGGCAGTCGGAATGGCAGTCCCCTCATTGCCCGACTCTTCGGTATCGGTCAATAATCCCTCATCCAGATCGTACAGGGACATGGATTCGAGGGCCCACCCAGCCGCTGGAGAACCCTCGTTTTTAGGCTGGAAGGCCAACCGAAGGACAATCCCCTCCTCATCCACCAGCCCCTCAGTGTTGATCAGGGCCAATCGAACCACACCCGGTTCCCCTTCGTGAAACGCCATCAGGCCGCCTGCTCGGGAAGGCACGGCATCCATCAGGGTCAGTTGATCCCGGTCATAACGGATCACGACATCGGCTGCCGATCCGCCCGTTTGGGCGGATGCATCCGCTCGAACAGCCACCCAGGTGGCACCGGAGAGGTCCAGGGGGCTGTCCGTGGATCGGGCCAGCTTGGCCATCCCAGAAGGCATCATCCCTTCCAGCGCATCCAGGAGAATCCGCAGCGCATCCCTTGCGTTGACTACGCCGTCGCCGGTTCGATCCGCCAATCGCTCGGCAAAACCGCGTGGTTTGGTATACTCCGGGAGAATCGGCGGGAGATCGGCACCCACGGCCACCTTCAAACAGAGCACCGCATCATCAATGTCCACTCCGCCATCCGCATTCACATCTCCCGGAACGCCAAAGACACGCACCCGGCCAGGTCGCGAACGGGCTGCCAGAGGCGCCGCATCACTGTCTGTGAGGGATAGATCGCTGATCCAGATCCGGGTGGTATCGCCCGGACATACGGCTGGGTTCACCACTACGGTGACGGAGAGAAGATCCGCAGGATCGGTTCCGATCCCCGAAGTGCTCGCCCACGTGGCACCTGCGATCCCCTGTTCCTGGTCAATTTGGTGGGCCAAGACCGCACTCCATGTGGAATCCGCCTGACCCACCGAGGTGGCGGTCAGCACGGCGGGATCATAGTGTAGCAACAGCTTTCCGGCTGCGATCTCGGCGCCCTCGGTGGCGTGCACCACGACACTGATCGTGTCCCCCGGGAATACAGCCAGGTTGTCCAAGAATACCCTCCTGCCTGTCTGTGGAACCGGGGGGCTCCCTTCGCCCGGCTCCGTTACCGTCAGGAACTGGTCGGCCGAGATATTCGTCAGTATCTGCTCCACGCCGCTGGGCCACTGGATCACCACCGAATCAGCGACCGCTTGCGTTCCCAGACCAAACTCGACTGGAAGCGAATTCTGGGATCCAAAACCGGATGTAGTCTCGACATATCGTACCTGGGCCGATCCATCGGCCACCACGCGAATCCGTGCCCCGATGCCGGAACGATTGCTCAAGGTCCCAACGGTCTCTACGTGCAGCCAATGATTATCATTACCCGCGTTTTGATACAGACGATTGATGGTGAGATTGCCTTGATTTCCGCCCGCCAGGTAGAAATCCAGATCTCCATCCCGGTCAAAATCCCCCCAACTCCCCCCAAAATCCAACTGGCCATCTGCCATCTCTCCGGTCTCGGCGAAACCACCGCCCTGAAGCACGTCATTTCGATACAGGCGATTCGGCCTATCCTCCGTGTTGACCACATAAAGGTCCAGATCACCGTCGTTATCATAGTCGGCCCAACTTGCACTCTGACTGAAATCATTTGCTGCTACACCAAGGCTATCGCCAATATTCTTGAATCCTCCCGACGCATTCACCTCATTTCGATACAAGCGATTTGCAGAAGAAGTGGCTAAATACAGATCCAGATCTCCGTCGTTATCGTAATCCCCCCAGCACGCACCCCCCCCAGATCCGCCATCTTCATTTCCTACACCGACCTGATCGGTTACGTCTGTGAAGTGACCCGTGACATTCACGTCATTGCGATAGAGCGAACTCCTTTCGCCTCTGCCGTTTACGACATATACGTCCATATCTCCATCGCCATCATAGTCCCCCCATACCGGCCAGCGCGTATGGCCAGGATCATTCAGACCCAGGGCATCCGGAATCTCGGTGAGTATTCCGTCGTCGTTCCTGTACAAGCGATTGGGAATGTAGAACTCTATTCTGTAGGCATCCAGATCTCCATCACCGTCGTAATCTATGAGGTTTCCGGACCCAAAGTGCCCTATTCCTGTAAAACCCTCTTCTGTGCTGATGTCGTTTCGGTAGAGGTTGCTTTCCCCTGCCGAAGTGACCCACATATCGATATCCCCGTCGTTCTCATAGTCTCCGGCACTCACATACGCGGAAGAAGCACCGTTGGCTTCGAGCAGCCCCAATGATGGGGCAACATCCACAAACATACTCCCGTCATTTCTATACAGCCGGGGGAACACCGTGGATGCCACCAGTAGATCCAGATCTGCATCGTTATCATAGTCGAGCCACATGGCATTGACCGCTGGTCGGTCATCTGCAACGCCATAGATGCTCGCCACATCCGTGAACACATGGGTAGAATCATCCATCAGTGGCGGTATCCGTTCGCCCGGCTCAGTTAGGGTTAAAAACTGATCAGCCGAAACATCCGTCAGCACCTGCTGCACCCCGCTGGGCCATTGGATCACCACAGAATCAGCGACCGCATGTGTCCCGAGACCAAACTCGACTGGAAGGGAATTCTGAGAACTGAGGTCGGATCCGCCCACCTCGCGGATCTGCCTGCGTGCTCCCGAGACCACTTCAATCCTGGCCCCAATCCCATCCGCATTGCTCACGGTTCCGATCGTTCGAATTACAAGCCAGTGGTTGCCATTTCCGTTGTTCCTGTAGAAGCTATTTGCACCGCTGTAATTGGGAATGTACACGTCCGGGAACCCATCATTGTTGAAATCACCCCAACTACACCCAGCGCTCCACCCCAAATCCTCCCCCAAACCTGCCTCATCTTGAACTTCAGTGAAGCCCTGGTTGTCATTTTCATAGAGCAGAATACTGAAGTGCTCGTCTCGCGTAACAAACAGATCCAGATCGCCATCGTTGTCATAGTCTACCCATGAAGGATACTGACTGTTTCCCTCCATGTTGTCTACTCCTTTTTCAGCACTAATGTCAACGAATACACCCCCCGTATTCTGATAGAGCCTATTTGGCTGTGAGACGGCTGTGGTAACAAAGAGATCTAAATCACCGTCATTGTCATAATCGCCCCAGTCAGCACCCGTAGAAACCAGCACATCAGTTATTCCAACCGAAGCGCTGATATTCACGAAATTTCCGTTTTCATTGCGATACAGCAAGTCCTGTTGATTCTCCCCACTTATGCGCCTGCCCTTGCAGACATACAGATCCAAATCCCCGTCATTATCAAAGTCACCCCAGGACGCCGCGCGATTATACCCAGTTTCGAGTATGCCAACGGCCTGAGCTACATCCACAAACCCACTTGCGTCATTTCTGTATAGTCTATTCGCGCCCCCCCAAATCGCCGCGAATAGATCCAGATCCCCATCTTTGTCATAGTCCGCCCAGACGGCAGAACAGGTGTTGTCAACATGGACAAATCCTGAACCAACACCCACCTCCAAGAACCTCTCCCCATCATTGCGAAACAGTTTGCTGGGCTTTCCACCGTTTGCAGTGACAAATAGATCCAAATCACCATCATTGTCGTAGTCTGCCCATGAAACACTCAAACTCTGGATATCCTCCGCACTCACACCGAGTGTGGAAGCCACTTCCGTAAATACTTCGTCACCCTCATTTCGATAGAGGCGGTTTGGACTTCTGCCGCGGGTGGCATATAAGTCCAAATCGCCATCCCCGTCATAGTCCCCCCAGGCCACACCATTCTCGTCCAGTGCGTCATCCATTCCGGCCGTCGATGCGATGCTGGTAAACATTGTCGGGCCGGAAGGGGGAGGGGAGGGCGCCGAACTCTCTGAGAATACGAGATTATCAACAAAGGTCGTTGCATCGTTCCTGAGCAACGTATGGAAATAATTGGATGCTAGCAGGATGTCCAAATCCCCATCGTTGTCATAGTCCAGCCACCTGGCATTGACCGCCGGGCGCTCGTTCGCGATGCCGTAGAGGGTGGCCACGTCTGCGAACACTTGGGCTGAAACTCCTGTCGCTATGCTCAGAATCACCGCCATCATCAACATAGGGGTACGCATGATTTTCTCCTCCTTGGGTCCGTGTGAAGATCCATTGAGAGATCCGATGAGTATCTGTGAGCGTCTCCTTTGCCTCATCACCTCCTCTGCACAAAAAGGGACAGGCGAACCTTGAGAGAGGAGGTTCAGTTCCACCCATGTATGGTTACACGCTCTGCCTCAGAATCTTACGCCGACCGAACGACCAACCCATGCCGAGGCCGTGCTCAATGAGGCCTTCTTCCTCTGGAGATGCTTCTGGAAGCTTGCTTGATGCGTTCCCATTGCCTTCCTTTCTGCCTTAGAATTGCCTCAGATTTCAGGTTCCATATTCCTTGAACCAAGCCGACGCGCCATCTCATCGGCCAGAACATAATACCATGTCAACAAATTGTCAACAAGTATTTTTCATAAGTACCATTTCAGAAAAAGATTAGAATGATTATTCTTTTAGAATGAGCCTCTTGCAGAACTACTGTGGGGGATGAGTAGTTAACAGGTCTGGTGTGCAGGGATCTTGTTTTTTTCTTTCAACGCCTCTCACTGAGGTCAGAGTTCTCCTTCTGAGTTAAATTTCCTTCAGGAAGTTGCATTTTTGGACATAAGTCTCCCCGGTCTCCCCATGAGAAGAATGCTTTTCTGGAACTTGTGAAGGAGAATAAGGGGGACAGCTTTACATCACGAGGCGCCATATCTGGTCGGCGGCCAGTGCAAGAATGCCAAACATCAAGGGAAAATAGAATACTTTTCCCCAGATGCGCCATAACCTTG
>JAZDJA010000144.1:0-10589 GCA_043804415.1 Candidatus Latescibacterota bacterium
TTTTGGCCGAACGATTTCCATCTCCGGGTGCGACAATAACGCCAAGAGCATTACGCATGTGTGACAGGAGACGGCAGCAAGACAGCGAAAGTCTGTCCACCAAAACGCGGCACCTGTCCATACACCTCTTTCCCCGCAACTTCAGTCTCCGGTCTTCCGCCGTTCCTTCCATATCATCGTCACGCCGATCAGGATAAGAACCAGCGGCCAGGACTTGAAGATCACCTTCCAGGGATCCCACGGGAGCAGGACATAATTGTCCACCAGAAAAACGCCGCCGACAAACAGGAGGACCACCCCGAAGATCAGCCGCCCCTTCTCCTGGCGCTGGCATGCGCAGAGCACGATAAAAGCGATTCCCACGATCACCACGCAAGCGGGCCAGGCGTTGCCCATGCCTCGCGGGATCGTCCCATTCTGCCAGAAGAAAAAGAAAACACCGGAAAGGAGCAGAATTGTTCCCGGAAGAACCATGCCCTTGTCGGGTCTCCCCCAGACCGAGAACAACAGAAACGCGCCGATCGCCGCCACGATAATCGGCCAGATCTCGCCAAAGTCGAAGTCCAGCAGATCCAGATTGTGTAGAAGCAGCAGAATGCCGGCTGCAATGAGTATCAGACCCGATACCGGGGCATGGATGCTTTTTCTCTGGGCCATGTCAGTTCTCCTCCTTATCGGGTGCCGCTTCGCCTTCTTTCGCTCCCACGGATCGTTCGGGAACCAGAATCGCCATGACGAGGTAGACCAGCACGCCGGTCCCCACGGACGCGATCGTGCCCAGCACCCACGCCAACCGAACGATGGTGGCATCCATAGAGAAATAGTCCGCAATCCCGCCGCACACCCCCGCGATCCTCCGGTCTTTCCTCGTCCGAAACAGGCGCTTGGGGTCTTTGCGCTCCTCTCTTTCCCCGCCCTCGGGATTCCCCCCTTCCACTTCCGAGATCTCCGCTTTGTCCGATCCCTTCCGCGAGGAGACCAGCATGGCGCCGGCCAAAATCAGAAAGAGGCCCCACAGAATCCCCCACGGAATATGCCAGAAGCGCCACAGGTGCCCGGGCACCACATCGAAATTCCCGAGGAGGACCAGCGCGCCGATGACCACCAGCCCGATGCCCAACAAATATCCTCGTCTTGCCGAATGATCCGGAGACTCCTCCGATTCGGAAAGGGCGCGGGGCATGATGATCATTCCGGCCACGTAGAGCAGGATCAACACGCCACCGCCCAAAAGGGTGATCACCACAAACGCCAGTCGCACGATGGTTGGATCCAGATTGAGGTAGCGCGCAATCCCGCCGCACACACCATCCACGATCTTGTCCTTCCGGGACTTGCACAGCCGTCTCTTCGCCCTGTTCTCGTCCGACATACCGACCTCCTTTTTTGGGGATTGCCGATGCGAGCGTGTTTGACTTGCTTCCATGAGTTATGCTGTGTTTCGCTGTTTTCGGTTTTTTTTTCGGTGTCCTTCCGTGTTCAAACCATCTTTTCAATGGGCATCCAGCCAGTTTTCCCCGACGCCCACGTCCACCTTCACAGGAACGGAAAGCGCCAGCGCGCTCTCCATCTCGGAGACCACGAGCGCCCGAACGAGATCCAACTCGTCTTTGGGGACCTCGAAGACCAGTTCGTCATGCACCTGAAGGATCATCTTGGTGCGGAGATGCTCGGAGGAAAGCCGCCTGTGGATGTGGATCATGGCTCTTTTGATGAGATCCGCGGAAGTGCCCTGCACGGGGGTGTTCACTGCGGTTCGCTCCGCAAACTCCCGCATCTGCCGGTTGGCGCTTGCGATCTCAGGAAGATACCGTCTCCGTCCCAGCATCGTGGTCACGTATCCCTGTTCCCGGGCCTCTTGGATCATCCGGTCGGTGTAGGTCTTCACGCCCGGATATTGGGCGAAATACACCTCGATAAACTCCCGCGCCTCCGAGATCCCGATATCCAGCCTACGGGCCAGCCCGAAAGGGCCCATTCCATATATGATCCCAAAGTTAATGGTTTTGGCCTGCCGCCTGAGCTCCGCATCCACCGACTCTGGGGGCACACCGAAAACCAGGGAAGCCGTCTTGGTGTGAATATCCTCCTCGTTCTGGAAAGCGGAGATGAGCGTCACATCCTCGGAAAGATGGGCCATGATCCGCAGCTCGATCTGAGAGTAATCCGCATCCAGGATCAGCCAATTCGCCTCGCCCGCCACAAACGCCCGGCGGATCTTCCGTCCGATCTCGGTGCGGATGGGAATGTTCTGGAAATTCGGGTCGGAGGAGGAGAGCCTCCCCGTGGCCGTCACGGTCTGATTAAACGAGGTGTGAATGCGCCCGGTTTCGGGGTTTACCAGCTTGGGCAGGGCATCCGCGTAGGTGGATTTCAGCTTTGCCAACTGCCGATACTCCAACAGGATCCTCGGGAGTTCGTGCTCCCTGGCCAGATCCTCCAGCACCTCCACATCCGTCGAGTACCCGGTCTTGGTCTTCTTCTTTACCGGAAGCGCAAGTTTTTCAAAGAGAATGTGTGCGAGCTGCTTGGTGGAGTTGATATTGAACTCCTCCCCGGCCGCGTCGTAGATTTTCGCCGTGAGCACTTCCAACTCACCATCCCACTCCGAGGACATGCCCGCCAGAAAGGGCACATCCACGGCCACGCCGTTCATCTCCATCCGGCGGAGCACTGCCATCAGCGGCATCTCCAACTCACCAAAGAGCGCAGTCAGTCCCCGTTGTCCCAACTCCGGCTCCAGCTTTTCCTTCAGGCGCAGCACGACCTCAGCGTCCTCTCCGGAATAGGTCGTCGCCTCCTCGATGGGCACATACGCAAAGCTGATCTCCTTTTGCCCTTTGCCGATCAGGTCGCTGATGGGAATCATTTTATGATTCAGGTAGGACAGGCTCAACGCGTCCAGATTGTGCCGCCGCCCGGAGGGATCCACCACGTAAGAGGCGATCATCGTGTCAAAGGAGAACCCTTCGGGACAGATCCCGTAGCGGCAGAGAATCGTAGTGTCATACTTTACATTCTGGCCAAACTTCTCGATCCCCGCGTCCTCGAGAATCGGCCTGAGCTCCTCCAGGGCGTGGGAGAGGGGCACATTCCGCGCATCCGGCTCCTGAAACAGGGAGAGCGCCCGGTGCCCCACCGGAATGTAATAGGCCTCATAGGGCTTCAGCGCCAAGGAGATGCCCACGATCTCTGCCCGCATCGCATCTACCGAAGTGGTCTCCAGATCCACCGCGCAGCTGCCTTGCGCCCGGATGCGCGCGATCAGATCGCCTAGAGCGGCTTCGCTCACCGTATGATACGTCGCTTCCCGCTCGATTTGGGCAGGGGTGATCTCACGCAGGAGCTGATCAAATTCCAACTCCCTCAACAGCGCAGTGAGCGCTTCGATATCGAATCCCTCATACTTGAGTTGCGCCTCGTCCAACGCCACCGGTGCGGAGGTGCAGATGGTCACTAACTCCTTGGAGAGCCGCGCCTGATCCGCATGAGCGATGAGGTTCTCCCGTATGTTTTTCCGGCGCACATCCGCCGCGTGGGCCAGCACCCCCTCCAGATCGCCGTATTCCTGAATGAGCGCAATGGCCGTCTTCTCCCCCACACCCGGCACGCCCGGCACATTATCCGACGTGTCTCCCATCAATCCCATCACGTCCGTGACGCGATCCGGCCCCACCCCAAAACGCGCCCGCACGCCCTCGGCCCCGATCTCCTCCGCATCCTCGCCTTTTTTGGGATTGATGAGCCGGACCGTGGGCGAGACCAATTGCATAAAATCCTTGTCCCCACTGACGATCGTGGTTTCCATCCCGGCTTCGGAGCCCAGCCTCGCCAGCGTCCCGATCAGATCGTCGGCCTCGAACCCATTCAAACCCATCTCCACGATGCCCATCGCCCGGACTAGTTCGTGGATGCGCGGAATGGATTCCCGCATCGCTTCGGGCATCTTCTGGCGGGTTGCCTTGTATTCGGCATATTTCTCGTGGCGAAAGGTGGGCGCTCCTTTATCAAATACGACCGCGATGTAGGCCGGTTTTTCAGCTCGTATCAGCTTGAGCAGGGAGTGGGCAAATCCCATGGGCGCGCTGGTATTCTCCCCTTTGGAGTTGATCAGCGGATTCCGTATAAACGCAAAGAAGGATCGGTAGGCCAGCGCGGAACCATCTATGAGAAAAAGTCGTCTGTCTTCGGGCATGGGGAACCTTCCGCGTTTGGGGTCGCATTCTGGGAATGACGTGTTCCGATGCCAATGGGAGCCAAAAGAAGGACAAAACAGGGAAAAACAAAAAAGACGATCCTGTCAGATCGCCCGTCCCGTCACCCCTCGCTTGTATGAATCATACCACATCACACGTACAATCTGTTATCTGCAATATACTGCACCACCGCCTCCGATACCCAATATCCAATCGGCCAGCCCCGTTTCACCCGCCTGCGAATCTCCGTGGAGGAGAGGGCGATCTCCGGGGTGGAGACAAAGGTCATCCGTTCCACAAAAGGCTCGTCCATACTGTGCGGCTCAAATCCCGGGCGGGTGGCCACGATCACTTCGGCCAGATCGAATATCACCTCCGGCTGCTTCCAGGTGCGTATCTCCGGCACATTATCCGCGCCAATGATAAAGCAGAGCCCCACCTTCGCCCCAAAAGACGTCCCCATCTGCCGCAAGGTATCCACGGTATAGGATTTCCCCGGGCGTTCCAGTTCAATGGCGGATACCTCGAAGCGGGAATCACGCGCTATGGCAAGCGACACCATTTTCAGCCGGTCCTCGGCGTGGGTCAATCTCCTCGACTCCTTGTGCGGCGGATCGGCCGACGGCACAAAGATCACCTTCTCCAATGAGCATGTGGTGAGCACTTCCTGGGCAGTGATCAGATGACCCAGGTGAATGGGATCGAACGTGCCACCGAAGATACCGATTTTCGTCTTGTTCATCCTCCTTTTTCCATCTCCTTCAGCTTCTTCTTGGCCTTTTTTATCAGACGTTCGTCCGTCCCGCTCCCGACCACCTGCCCGAAGGCCTGACGGGCACCCTCCCGCTCCCCTTGTTTGAGGAGCGCACACCCGATGCCATAGCGGGCATGGGGAACCCACAAGGTGTCCCCGAAGGTGTCCAGCACTTCCCCAAAGTAGAGAAGGGCCGCTTCGTATTGACCCATTTTCAGATACAACTCGCCGTTTCTGTATTCCTTCTCCGCCAGCTTGGTTCGGGAAGCAGCATATTTTTCCTGCGCTTCCTTGGCCAGGGGACTGTCTGGATACTCCTCCAGGAAGGCAACAAACGCCTGCGCCGCCTGAAGGGTGTTTTCCTGATCCCGGACGGCATCCAGGGACTGCTTGAAATAGCACATCGCGATCTTGAACTGGGCTTTTTCGACGAGGGGACTCATGGAAAAATCGTCGACGATCCGCTTGTATTCAAAAAGCGCGTTTACATAGTCCAGCGAGCAAAAATAGCTTTCCGCCAATCCGTATTGGCCGTCATCCACCCACTCGGAACCGGGGTAATTGCTGATCAACGCCTGGAAAGACTCTGTCGCCTTGAGATACTCCTTCCTGGCAAGGTATTTCGAAGCTATTTGATAGTACTCCTTGGCGGTTAGCTCCTTCTTCTTTGAGGAGGCACACTGAGTTCCGAGCAGACACACGCCAACGCCAACCATCAGAATGATAAGGGACCGCACCTTCATGGGGTTCTCCTGTTTTCCAGATGAACAGATAAAGAACAAAATACTTGCGAAACTCCAGTTCGTTCTCAGCAGGACCTTTCGGTCCCCTTTGCGGAAAACCTATGCAACCCATGCGATACCTCGCACGGAAGGATTATCTATCTATTCGAGTAAAGGATCCAGATGAGCATGCCCACAATTGCAGACACAGTCACGGGCTCCAGAAAACGTATCCAGCTTTTGCCATCCAGCTTGTCGCGCGCAAAGGCATAGGTAGGATGTGCCACCGTGCCGAATAGATCGGCTGGGAAACGATCGGTGACCTCCCCTTTGCTCTGCTCCAAACTCACGATCCGTCCCGAATCGTCCACAAGCTCCAAAGAGAGCGCTGCCGTAGCGGAACGTGTGACAATCTGCTCTCCGAAAAAACCCCGGCGGCGTTGACCCAGGTAGTGCACCTGGAGCGCGACAATCTGGCAGGACAGGTGAGTTGCGGGCGACGGGGCATCCGTCGAATCCACATACACGCGAAACCCCTTCCCGGTCAGTTCGTCCAACAGCAGGTTCTCCACGAACCAGTCGCCTTTGCCCTCGTGAGCGACCGAGAGCACCAGGGAACGTCCCTCATTCTGGTTTGCGTCCACCTCCCGGAGTCCCTCCCGAATGGCCTGACGCGTGGCCTCCTCCAATACCTCCATATTGGTCCGGACCTGTGCAGCGCAAATTGGATTCGAACAGCACACGCAGAGCGAAATGACCCCCGCAACGCCGATCAGCCAGCGCATCTTCTCCAAATCCCCTCCTTTTCGTTCATGCTGCCCACCAAGAGAATGAGTCGTCTCGCCGTTCCAAGAATCCGTTCCGGGCCTGGAGAAATCGGGCCGTGGGCATCCGAGGATTCGAAGCGGCCCCGGCAGAAGCACCTCCCAAATCGGCGAACACCCGAAAAAGGGGCCCCTGGCATAGTGGGGGAAAACGCCCGCCCGCTACAGCTCGTTCCCCCCCTGGGCGAGGTATTGCTCCCAAAGGTCCGGCCTTCGCAGACGGGTTCTCTGTTCGCTCTCCTGCTTCCGCCACGCCTTGATCTTCGCGTGGTCGCCCTCTCTTAGGACCTCGGGAACACGCATGCCCTCAAACGTCTCGGGGCGCGTATACCACGGACAGTCCAGCAGTCCATCTTGAAAGGAATCCTCCAGCGCCGATTCCGAATCGCCCAGCACGCCTGGGATCACGCGAACCACCGCCTCGGTAAACACCATCGCAGGCAGCTCTCCGCCCATCAATACGTAATCCCCGATGGAGATCTCATCGGGGACGAAGCGCCGGCGAACCCGTTCGTCTATTCCCTTGTAGCGTCCACACAAAAGGATCAGGTGCTGCTCCAGTGAAAGGGCATTGGCGCGCTCCTGCGTCAGAGGCACCCCCTGCGGAGTGAAAAGAACCGTTCGCGCACCCCGTCTTTGGACTGCCTCCAACGCCCGGGCAATGGGCTCCGGCTTGAGCACCATTCCTGCGCCCCCGCCATAGGGAAAGTCGTCCACCTTTCCATACTTGTCGTCGCTGAACGACCGGAGGTCATGAAGACCGATGGTGACCAGTCCCCGTTCGCGGGCGCGCTGCAACAGTCCTTCGCTGAGAGGCCCCTGGAACATTGCCGGGAAGAGCGTGATGATATCAATACGCATGGCACCAGAACCCATTGGAGGGGGAGCGAAAGCGCTGTCGCATAGAACGAGTGTCTGCCTGTTGTTTCAGTTTGCTCCCTCTACCCGCAGTCATACACCTCGAGCAGCCCATCTGGAAGGTTCACCGTCATTCGGCGTTGCGCGAGGTCCACCTTCCGGATAATCGATAGGAGGGCTGGTATGAGAATTTCCTTGCCTTCCTGGTCCACCACATACACATCCTGAGCGGGCATGCGCCACACATCGGAGAGGCGGCCGATCCGATGGCCTGCTTCGGTCACGACGTCCATCCCGATCAACTCGAAGGTATAGTATGTTCCTTCGGGAAGCGGCATCGCCTCCGCTTCGGGGAGGAACAGCTCTGTGTCGCGAAGCCGCTCCGCCTCCTCAAGCGTTTCGATTCCGGCGAATTGGACTAGGACCATCCGGCCGTGTTCGCGCGCATGAACAATCTGCAATTCGAACTTCGGCTCGCCTTTCCTGCGCGCGAAGATCCGAGGCCGTGTCGCGAATCGCTCCGGGAAATCGGTCAAAGGGAACACCGTCACCTCCCCCTTGATGCCCGCGGGTTTGGTGATCACGCCGATGGTGATGTAAGGATCTTCTTCCATACTCCCGGTAGGTGTCTATCGGTGGAGGGTGCTGTGGTCATCTGGATAGGGAGCAAAATCAGGCTTCAAAGGGGAGTCGGCCTATACTTCCGAGGCGGCGTCTTCCTCCGGCGCCTCCTCTCGCATGAAGGTCTCCTCGACGACCATTTCCCCTGTCCCGTCGGATGCAGGTGCCAGGGCAGCCTGCTCCGGGCCTGCTCCGGCCTCCCATCGCGCAAGCACCCCTTCTTTTTTCAGAATGAATCGAACGCGTTGGGTCATGACCGCGCCACAATCCAACCAGTACCCCACCCGCTC
Organism: Candidatus Latescibacterota bacterium; assembly: GCA_043804415.1. Classification (GTDB taxonomy): domain Bacteria; phylum Latescibacterota; class 4484-107; order 4484-107; family 4484-107; genus 4484-107. The sequence goes on from JAZDJA010000144.1 coordinate 8,266, forward strand.
TTCGACCAAGCCCATGACTTCGGGATCCCGGTTCGGGCTGTACGAAGCCACCACCTCGATAAACCGACCGTCCCGGGGACTTCGGGAGTCGGCCACGACGATCCGGTAAAAAGGCGCTTTCTTTTTTCCCACGCGAGCCAATCTGAGTTTAACGGACAAACTGACCTCCTTTTCTTGTTTTTACACCACAGAGGATCATTCTGAAAAGACAGGATTGGGAAAGAGGAAGGAGTCCGCCCCAAAAGCCGCTTTCCCCTCCGTCCCTCCCTGTTGCCTTCTCTTTGCCTCCGCAGTAGCCTTTAAGGGGCTAAAAGGGCAGTGCCCCTGGGTTGAAGCGGCCCATTTTCCCCATCTTCTTCATCATTTTCTGCATCATCGAAAATTGCTTCATGAGTTGGTTGACGTCCTGAATCTGCGTCCCGCTCCCCCGAGCTATCCGGCGGCGGCGGCTTCCGTTGATAAGGTGCGGCCGGACGCGTTCCTCCTTAGTCATCGAGCGGACGATGGCCTCGGTGTGGACAAACTGCTTCTCGTCGATCTTCATTCCGCTCATGGCCTTTCCCGCCCCCGGGATCATCCCGATGAGCTGATCCAGTGGTCCCATCTTCTTCAGTTGCTCCAACTGCTCCAGGAAGTCGTCGAAGGTGAAGGCTTCCTTGCGGAATTTTTCCTCCCATTTTTGTGCTTTGTCCGTATCCACGGACTGCTGGACGCGCTCCACCAAGGAGACCACATCGCCCATACCCAGTATGCGGGAGGCCATGCGGTCGGGATGAAAAACTTCGAGCGTGTCCAGTTTTTCGCCCACACCCACAAACTTGATGGGGCGGCCTGTCACCATCCGGATGGAAAGAGCGGCTCCCCCCCGGGCGTCGCCGTCTAACTTGGTCAGGATCACGCCTGAAAAATCCAGGCGATCCAAAAACGCCTCGGCTGCGCGCACGGCATCCTGCCCGGTCATCGCGTCTGCTACAAACAAAATCTCCTGCGGAGACACCTGCGCCTTGATGCGCTCGAGCTCCGCCATCATCTCGCCGTCCACGTGGAGCCGACCAGCGGTATCCAGCACCACCAGATCCCGCCCCTCCTCCCGGGCTTTTCGAACCCCATCCGCGCAGATTCGTTCCGGAGGAGTCCCCTCCGCTGCCCGATAGACCGGAACGTCCATGGAACGTCCCAATACCTCCAACTGGTCTATGGCCGCCGGGCGATAGATGTCCGCAGCCACCAGCATCGGATGCCGCCCCTTCGAGCGCAAAAGATGCGCCAGTTTGGCCGCGGCAGTAGTCTTCCCGGAGCCCTGAAGCCCCACGAGCATCACTACCGTCGGAGGGGTCGAATCGAACGCAATGCCCTCGGACTCGACTCCCATCAAGGCGATCAGCTCGTCGTGTACAATCTTGATCACCTGCTGGCCCGGCGTAATGCTGTGCAACACCTCCAGACCCACAGCCCGGTTCTGCACCTGATTGATGAAGGTCCTGGCCACCTTGTAGTTCACGTCGGCTTCCAGAAGCACCCGGCGCACCTCACGGAGCGCGTCCTTGATGTTGGACTCGGAGAGTTTGCCATGCCTGCGGAGTTTCTTGAATACCCCTTCTAACTTGCCGGAAAGATCCTCGAACATGCCCTTCTCCTGAGCCGATTCGTGCTACCTGCCGTGACAGATGCGAGCCTCGATCGATTCCAATGACGATTCAAGACCGGATGGTGGGGCCATTGGGCAGCGGACAATTGTGTGACACCGGCCAGAACAGGAAGACGGTAACTCCTCAAATTTCAAGGGGTCAGAAAGAGGACGAGACAGATGAGAATCCGAAGGATCCTTGCACTTCTCCATTTCGGGAAGAATCTTGTGACCGCGAACAAGGACCTGGCTCCCCCAAAGCGATCTTTCGTGCAACCGGGAAGTCCCTAAATATACGATTTTTTTCAGGAAATGCAACAGAAAAAAAAGCGGCGCACCCTTCCGGCCAGGACCCAATTCGTTCGAGCGATCCAGGGGTGGGTTTTGCTCCCCCAATGAGTTAGAGAAAAACCGCATCCCTGTGCCCATCGGAGGCCCGAGCCGGCATCTCAAGATCGGTCCGCTATTCCGGTAAAGAATGACAAAAACCCGAAAGGGGATCAAGAAAATTCTTGACAAAGGGGTCTTTCTTTGTTATTTTTGTGATCTCGTTTTCAACTCGAGCCGAAGTGGTGGAATTGGCAGACGCGCTGGTTTCAGGGACCAGTGAGGGAAACCTCGTGGGGGTTCAAATCCCCCCTTCGGCACCAGAACTTCCAAAACAACGCCCTCCGGGATATTCCTGAAGGGCCTTTTT
>JAZDJA010000145.1:0-15646 GCA_043804415.1 Candidatus Latescibacterota bacterium
CCCGATCGCGTTTCGCAAGAGATACGGAGACCAGATCGCCATTTTGGGGGGCGTGGACAAGCACGCACTGATCTCCGGCAAAGAGGCGATCCGCGCGGAGATCAAGCGCATCAAACCGTATGTACTGGATGGCGGCTGGATCCCGCACGTGGATCATCGGTGTCCGCCGGATGTGACGTTTGAGAACTACCTTTATTATCTGGATGTGAAGCGGGAGACGTTCGGAATCCCGAAGCCAGAGGAATTTGAGGCCCGTCCGGAGGTGCAGAAGATCAAAGCTGCGTGGAGGGGAACCTCGGTGGGGGTGTAAGGGTGGAGAGCTTTTGGGTATACGAAAACAGCCGCCTTCTTGTCGAGGGCGGCTGTTATGTTGTTCAGGATCTGGCACGCAAGCGGGAAAATACCTAGCGTCTGGCACTGAGCTGCGGCACCTGAATGCACTGCAATGTTGCAGTGATGGGGGGGGCCAAAGGGCTCCGTCGGCTGAAGCGGCCAGCTGGACAGTCCCTGCCGCTGACGCTTATCCACAGACCGAGCCTTGTACGTCGGTTTGGTCAAACAGACCCGTCAAGGCCGGCAATGTAGACGGCACCATCCTCTGATCGCACTGGACCATGCTCGAGGAATGGCGAGAAGGTCCGAGCCGCTTGAACCTTCCCTCGACCTACTCGTGCTGTCTGTCCTGTGCGGTGTCTAGCCCACGTCAGATAAAGGTGCTCGCGTGCGCGGGTCATGGCGACGTAGAGCAGACGGCATTCCTCATCCCGATCAGACTTTGGATGCGGAACGATATCGGATTCGCAACCAGCAACAATACACGCGCGGCCCTTAGAAGCAGTCATATTCATGACGCGTACGGCGCTCTCACGTCTCTTACTCGATAGGTCTTTCGCTATCGGGGGAACCTGAGAAATGTAGCCCTCAAGTGAGATTTCCTGCGCAGCAAGAAGGGCGTCGATTCGCTCTAAATACTCGGGGACGGGTTCAGGAAGGCTGGGGAGCACTCCGGACGATGACAGCTCTTGGATCCAACGCCCCTAACTTTTTGTGTACATGTGGCTCTTTAGTCGGCCCCTTCTTCCTGGGCAGATTTTGTGGATTTGAGGAGTAGGGGCCGACTATAGAGACATAGGGGGTGCGTTCAGGCGTGCCCTTGAGGAGACAGGAGTGCTCGGCCCGCGCAGATGTGCCCGTAGAATATCAGCCGGGTCCCGGGGGTGTGAGCGATCTGCCAGAGGTTTTTTTGTGGTGGCCGGTTTTGCTGGCTATGGTGATCCTCCGGATGAACCCGTGGTGCTCGAGGACTCGGATTTTCCTCTGGAGTGTGCGGATGGGGATTCCGAGGCGTTGGCTGATGTCCCACATGTTGGCGCGGCAGAAGTATTGGTTCTGCTCGGTGGCGGGGTGTCGCCGGTTGTAGCGGTGGTGCTTGGGGTTGTAGGGGCGTCTTGTGCGCCAGAGCCTGATGTGCTTGAGGCTGTGGGGGATTTCGTAGCGTGATCTTGTGTCGTTCAAGGCCGTGGTGTTGATGCAGCCTGCCCAGAGGGGGAGGATATACCAATGGGACTCAAGCCAGATCATATCGCGTTCGACGGTTTTTTGGCAGACGTGCAAGAGGTTTGCCAGCTCGGAGTTTCTGATGCAGCAGACGTGCTTTTTTGTGCCGGTTTCCGGGTGGCAGTGCTGCCGGAGGATGTTATAGAGCTTGCGGACTCGGGCGCACCTCACTCTTGAGAGCCAACGCTATAGCACCGTCTTTGCTCTCAGCACTAACTTCAGCGATCTGCTCAAAACCACGCTTCTTTAAACTTTGGACAACATGCCGATTCCCCGAGCGTCCCAAATAAATCCGTCACCAATGACATTATCGGCGGACCAATCAGCGGATTATTTTCGTCAGCCCACGCGAACCACATGGCAATAATGGTAATTGCTGCATCACCCCAAAGCTTCTTATACAATGCCCAAACGAAAGTGAACAAGAAACCTGGATACGAAAAACCCTCTTTCACAGCCTCATAGCCCTGTACGGGATGACTAAACACCACAAACTTCTCCTTCCCCTGTTGTGTCCACTCCTTCCGCTGCTGTTTCCGCTCCTTCCGCTTTTCTGAATAGAACATTGCGCCCTCCTTTTTTCTTTAGATTCCGCTCCCTCTTCTTCTTCACGCCGCTTCTTCACGCCGCTCCTTCTTCTCTCAATCAACATATGAACATCTTCAACATCTTATAGATATGTATACATATGCGCGTGTGTTTCGTTTGTATAACAACATATCTTCACTATCCGATGTGCGTCTATCTTCTAGTCCGTGACCTTAGGATCCGATCCTTGTCGTTCTTCTCCGGTGTCAGGGATTCCCACTCAGCCGCTTTTTCGCGCCGTAGCAAGTCAGCGTCACGCCACTTCTTCCCGAGCTTTAACCGTTTCGTGATTCGAGGACGGACAAGATTGTCCCACTCCCAGTCGGTCATGATACGAAGTGGGAGTGGGACATCGGCTGTTCCAGGATTGCGAAGAACGAGGGCGATAGCAAAGGAGTGGATCGTGCTGGGCTTCAGTGCCGCAGTATTTGCATCATCCAGGCTGTCAGCAAGTTCTGCTGTAGCAGCGCGTGTGAAGGTGAGCAGGCGTATCGCTGTAATTTCGTCTCGGAGTAAGAGCCCGGCGTACTCGATGATCGTAGTGCTCTTACCTGTTCCGGGCCCAGCGAGGAGCCTGGCATGTTCATTCCGGGGATGCCTAAGGAACTCTTGCTGCTCAGGGGTGAAGTCGATAGTCATGTTTTCCTCCGGGCGGGATTTAGCAATCTCTACAACGATGGACGGCTTCAACCAATAATACTGCCCAATGAAATCGGCAAACACTGCAAGTTTTGCAGCATAGCCCTCCGAAGCATAGTTCGCAAGGAATCACAAGACTTACTTCAGCAACCATCCAGTGGACTCCGAAAATCTCGTCCTCCCCGAGTTCGGCCAGATATTTCGGGATTCGGTGCAACAAACTCTCAAGCACGTTTTGAGCAATCCCAAAGTGTTTCTGGCGCGATATCAATACCACCCGGCCACACAACAGTACCATACGCAACCCTTGCCTTCATAAATAATGGGGAGTCCTTAAGCTTTGTAAAGGGCTTCTTCTCCAAATAGGGCGCCATATCAAACAGTCGTTTCTCTTGATTTTCGAAAACAAGCAACAGTGTGTTGTCCTTGCGTGGTTCAACAGTGACAATGTCTAGTAATTCTTCCATAGAGTCCTCCGTAATTACTGTAATGGGGCAATGCGGAAAGGTTCTTCCCCAGACACTGCCAATTCCCAGTCTGCCATGAGCTCGTCTTTGTGAATGTCAATCCAGGCAAGAACCAATCGCAGTTGTTTTGTCGGGAAATCTCCAGCAAGCAGGACTCCGTCCTCGATGGAAATTGAAGCCTTCTTCCCTTGATAGCGGACGTGAATATGGGGCAAACTATGGCGTCCGGTATCTTCGTAATAAATCGCGACAAGTATTCCATAGAACATTGAGATAATAGGCACTTTGCATCTCCCTTGGCGAGTTCAGGTTTCAAATGAGCCGTTGTGTCAATTGTAGTTCGATCTCTATTGTATTCGACGGCAGCATGAACGGACCCTTTCTCCCTTCAACTTCACGATCCAGAAGGTCGCAAGGATCATCTTGTGCTTCATCTCAACAAGGTGTTTCCGGTCATCGGTTCCAAAACGGTGGTTCTCCTGAAAAAGCCTGAAGCCGGAGTGCACGATCTCGGACTTGTCAATAATCCAGCATCAATCGATCTGACCATCCTCGGATCGATGCTGTGCGATCTTCTCCGTACATCCCATCCTCCCAAATTTGGGCAGCGACAATATACGACGAACATGCTGTTCTGTCAAGTCTTTTGATCTAAGCGCCTTCCCTTCGCTCCGGGTGTGCACTTTTCGCTTGACCGTAAAGTGTTTCCGAGTTATATTCGATTGTCCCTGAAGAGAAAGCCGAGGCAGCAGCGGATGATCCGTCCGGCGGGGTGGTTCAGACGTTTCACCTCCCAATTGTCTTGACGTGGGACGGGAGAGACTGCGGCCCAGAGGAGGATGGGAGCTGCCTTCTGTCTCAGGCTTTCCAGCGGGGATTCCCCGATTGTGCCTCGATGGGAAAGGGCGGGATCAAGAATCCGGCTCAGGCGGCTTACGCCCTAAAAGAGTGCTTGACTTTTCGCCCGGTATATATTAGATTCCCAGAACGCGCAGAGGAGGTGGTTGCACTGTTTGGAACGAAACGGCCGGAGCGGCCCAGACGTTTTGCGCTCCGGGAAAGAGAGGGGGAGCGCGGGAAGCTCGATTTCCAAAGGCTGCGGGGACTCACCAGATCTGGCGGTCAGGGCGCGCTGATTCGGCTTCTCATGCTTTTCGGAGGGGTCTTACTTGTGATAAGCTGGCTGCGCAGATAGACGCGTGCACGTTTGGAGGTTTCCAGAGCTTTTATCGTTCAGTTTTTGAGGGAGCAAACCATGCGCAAAAGCGGTCGGCACGGAGTCGCGTGGATTGAAATACTGATTGTACTGCTGATCATTGCCATCATCGCCGTTATCCTGCAGCCCCGATTCACCAAGGACCCGGCGACAGAGGCGAAACACTGGCTTGGGCAGATTTGCACGTCGCAACAGGGGTATTGGCAGCATCACGGTACTTACGCAGCGGATTTGGGAATTCTGGATCTGGGGATTCCTCAGGCGTCGAAATACACGTATTCGATCACGTTCGCAGACAGCATCTCTTTCACGGCAAAGGCCGAAGAGGATTTGGAGGGAATCGGCGTCGCGGACGTGTGGACGACAGATCAGACGGAGAAACTGGTGCAAAAAGGCGCGGACTGACCCAATTTGCTGCGGGCTCTGTTTGGCGCGTAGCGCGGGCATCCCCCAGGATCTTGTGACCAATCCCCCATTTGCGGTTTACTCCGCGGAACCGGTTACGAAAAAAGGAGGGTTTGGATGGACCCGATCGAAAATGCGTTGGAGACTTTTGTGGAGACCTCCGAGGCGATCGGAGCGATGGTGGTGGGGAGAGACGGCTTGGTTCTGTGCCGGACGGGCGGACTCGGTGAAGATGTAGATGCCATCGGAGCCCTTGCGTCCAGTGCCTTAAAGATGCCGGAATCTCTGGCAGAACAATTGGATGCCGGGAATGTGGTGCAGGTGGCGATCCAGCTGGAGCAAGGATTGGCCACGTTGGAGGCCCTGTCCGATTCCTATTTCCTTGTCGTTGTGGCCGGAATGGATGCCAACCTGGGTTTGATCCGATATGCGGTCAAGCGGCACAAGCCGGAGTTGCTGGGATTGCTCTGATTTTAAGCGGATGGAGATCAAGAGATGCGGGAATCGAAAGAATTACTATCGAAGCTCACCAGCGCGGCCGGCGTCAGGGCGGCTGCAGTCATCTGCGGGGATGGCACGCTTCTCGATCGGTTTCACATCGATCCCGAGGACGAAGACGTTTTTTCCCGGGCCAGTCTGATCGCTCTGAGACTCTCTGAAAGCCTCGGAAGCTATCGGGATATGCAGGCCTTTGTGCAAATGTGGATCCAGTTTGAAGGGGGCCTGATCGTGGTGCATCGGATATGCTCCGGACGGTTGCTGTTTGTTGTGGCAGATGGTTCAGCTCAGATCGGCATGCTCCGGCACCGCCTGCAGAAGGCACAGCCTGAACTTGCAGAAACTTATGGAGAAGTGCCTCCTGTTCAAGCAGACGAGGTTGTGTAGGAGAAACGACCGAATATGTCGAAAAAACATGCCGGGAAGGGTTTTTGGGGTTTTCTGAAAACAAAAGAAAAAACCCCTTTGCCGGAAGCAAAAAAGTCCGAGGAGACGGCCACCCGGCCCGGGAAACAGGATCGCCCAGAGATCTCCGAAGCAGACCCCTTTGATGCCCTGTTTGCGTATCTGGATGGTAGAGAGCAGGGGACGGAAGCACCCTCCCCGATCGATCCTCCCGAATCCCCCCAGGCGACAGCGGACCAGGAATCTCCCCTTACTGCGTGGGAGATATCCGAGGAGGCGGAGGGACAGGATCTCGAAGCGCCCAACGGGGAACCGGTTTTGCCTTCGACACTCCCCGACCCGGGGGAGTGCGGTTCCGGGGTTGTTTTGGAGAAGCTGCGGGTTTTGGAGGAACAGCTGCTTTCCCTCGAATCCTGCATGGCCCTTCGAACTCATTCGCAATCCTAAGTTTGCGGGGAGCAGGAAATGGCATGGCTTGGGTGTCAGACAGCGGATTATTCGGTATCTCCCTCTCCATGAGAAAAACCCCTTTGACAGACGGTTGTCAAGGGGTTCTGTTTTGGTGATCGAAGGGTTCTTCGGGATCCAGCCCGGGGATCGGATGTTCCCTGCCGATCTTTTGAGGGGGCAGGAAGGGTCCTTCTACTCCTTGGCGAGCCCGAAATGCGGGCATCTGGTTTTGCGTCTCAGCGTGAGGACGCAGCGAGTCGGGGGACGAACGGAGGACCCGGAATCCCCCAGAAGAAGCCCACGCAGAGTATGGGAAAACTATGTGGCAGGTCGTGAGAAAATGGACGCGCCGGGGCAAGGCGGAGCGTCCCAAATTACGCACAGGGGCGTCCCCAAGGAAACCGGACAAGGCCAGTCCCTCCTTTATGAGTTACCTGTTTGTGTTGGCCATCCTGCTGGTGCTCATCTATTTTCTTCATATGCAATTGGTGCTGAGACATCTGAAGGACCACGAGAAAACCACTTCGGACATCTATGCCAAGATATACGCCTACGCGGCTTCCGAGATAGCGACCGACGACGATCTGAGTTTCATTTTCCAGGAAGTGATCGAAAGGACCACCTATCCGGTCATCATCACCACGATAGAGGACAGTCTGGTCGCTTGGCAGGGGGTAGGGGTGCAGATGGAAGATTCCTCCCCCGCTTCCAGAGCGCGCCTCAAGGCATTGATGGCAAAGATGGACAAGTGGAACGATCCGATCCCCTTGCGGGTTCCGGTGGACCGGCTGGATCGATTGACCCCGGACGTAAAATTCATCATAGATCAGATGGGAGGGTTGTTTGGGTACCTGCACTACGGCGAATCTTATCTGATCAACCGGCTTCGATGGATGCCACTGCTCGAAATGGGGGCCATTCTGCTGTTTATCACCATCGGCTTTCTCGGTTTTAGAAACATCAAGAACAGCGAACAGCGCTACATCTGGGTCGGGATGGCCAAAGAAACCGCGCATCAGTTGGGTACGCCCCTCTCGTCCCTGTTCGGGTGGCTGGAATTGATGAGGGCGGAGATTGAGCCGATGCCGACGAAGGAGCGCCGGGAGAGCCTCCGAAAATTTGACCGCATCTTACGCGCCATGGAGCAGGATGTGCAGCGACTGACGCGCATGGCCTCTCGGTTCAGCCTGATTGGGTCTGTGCCGGAACTGAAAATCCGACCTGTCGTGCCCATTGTGGCGGAGATCACTTCCTATATGAGGGAACGCCTTCCCCAATTCGGGGGCGATGTCAAGATATTTGAGGAGTACGGAGAGGTCCCTGAAGTGTGGGTCAACCGCGAGCTGTTGGGATGGGCATTTGAAAATCTTCTGAAAAATGCCTTGGATGCGTTGGATCATGCCAAAGGGGGAGCGCAGATTCGGATCCGGGTCTGGGCGGATGACCGCAAAGTCGGCATTGAGTTCAAGGACACTGGAAGAGGAGTACCGCCCAAAGACCGAAAGCGTGTCTTTCGACCTGGGTATAGCACCAAGAAGCTCGGATGGGGATTGGGACTTTCCTTCGTGAAGCGGATCGTCGAGGAATATCATGGGGGCAAGGTCTTCTTGAGAGAAAGCATCGTGGGACAAGGAACGGTTGTCGAGGTGGACCTGCCGATCCCTGAGGGCGAGGGGGTCGTGCCCGTCTGACCCATCAACCATGATGGGGGGAGAAGGACAGCGGTATGGAACCGGAACGAGACATTCTTTGGATTGACGACGAAATCGACCAGTTGCAGTCGCACATTATCTTTCTGTCCGAACGGGGATTCAGCGTGACCCCGGTCAGCAACGGGGAGGATGCTCTGACGCTGGTTCGCAAGCGGTCCTTTGACCTGATCCTCTTGGATGAGATGATGTCCGGCCGCGACGGACTTTCGACGTTGGCGGAGCTTCGGGGAATGAATTCCAACATTCCGGTGATTATGATCACAAAAAGCGAAACCGAGGAGTTGATGGAGGACGCCATCGGTCAACGAGTGGACGATTTCCTGATCAAGCCGGTCCACCCCTCTCAGATCCTATCCGCGTGCAAGCGCATCCTGGATACCAGACAAATCCGGGAGGATCGGATTGGGCGGGACTACGTTTCTGAGTTCAATCGCATCCGGGCCCTGCTTGCCGGGACGATGCACTGGCGGGACTGGATAGACATCTACACCAATCTGTCCGAGTGGGACCTTGAGATCGAATCCCATCGGGATGAGGGTATGCGGCAGATGCATCGGGATCATCGCAGGGAATGCAATCTCGAATTCGGCATCTACGTCGAGCGTCTCTACCGGAGCTGGCTAAGAGATGAAGATCCCCCGTCCCTTTCGGTGGATGTAATCTCCGAATATGTGACGCCCCATCTGGCTGCGGGAAAGCAAGTGTTCTTTATCGTGGTGGATTGTCTGCGTCTGGATCACTGGCTGGCCATCGAGCCGCTTCTTTCGGAGTGGTTCAACATTCGCCGCCACTACCACTATTCCATCCTGCCCACCGCAACGCCTTACTCCAGAAACGCCATTTTCAGTGGCCTGTTCCCCGGCGAATTGGCCAAGCGGTACCCAGCGCTTTGGACATCAGGTCAGGACGACGAGCGGAGCCTGAACCGACACGAACATCAGTTGATGGATCGCCAATTGGCGCGGATGGGACTGAAAAACATTTCGAACACCCGGTATGTCAAGGTGCTGGACGTAGCGGAGGGGCGCAGTCTGGTGCGGAGAATCCCTTCCTTCTCCTCCATCCCCCTGACCGCGGTGGTCTATAATTTTATCGACATTCTGGCACACGGGCGGGCCGACTCGGATATTCTGCAAGAGATCGCTCCGAATGAGGCGGCCTTTCGATCTCTGGCGCTTTCCTGGTTTTCCCACTCCACCCTCTTTGAGATGCTCCGGCGGGTGGCGGAGAGCGATGCGGTGGTGGTATTGACTTCGGATCACGGATCGGTGCTCGGCACGCGAGCCTCTGTTGCCCGGGGCGATCGGGGCGCTTCGACGAATCTGCGGTATAAACACGGCCAGAATCTCAGATGCGAACGCAGGCAGGCCCTCCTCATCCAGGAGCCGTCGGAGTATAAGCTGCCCAGCAGGGGAGCAAGTACCAACTATATCATTGCCAAAGAGGATTACTACTTCATCTATCCCAACAAATCTCACGAATATGAGCGTCAGTACAGGGACAGCTTTCAGCACGGAGGGATCTCCATGGAAGAGATGATCCTGCCCGTTGCCGTGATGACGGGAAAAAGGTAGATCGAGAAGCAGGGGACAGGGGTCAGGGAACAGCAAACGGACCGCCCTGACCGCCGTTTCCCACTTTGTGGCGAATGGAAACTATGATCTGGAAGACCGGGGGGGCTGAGGAGACGAGGGTGTTGGGGATGCAGCTGGGAGCCTGTCTGGCCCCCGGAACGGTGGTGGGGCTTTTTGGAGGCTTGGGGGCAGGGAAGACTTGTCTGGCGCAGGGCATCTGTCGGGGGTTGGGCGTAAAGGAGTATGTGACCAGTCCAACCTTCGTCCTCATCCACGAATATCAGGGGCGTATTCCGGTCTATCACTTTGATCTGTACCGGCTTTGCGATGCGGAAGATCTGTTTGAGCTGGGGTACGAGGAGTATTTTTACGGAGACGGGGTCTGCCGGGTGGAGTGGGCCGAGCGGGCCGGGCCCCTTTGGCCGGAGGGGAGCGTGGACGTGGCGCTCAAACCCCTCGGAGCCGACATCCGGGAGATTTCCCTGTCGGATCCGGCTGGGAAGCTGGTCCAGATGCCCCCCAGTTGATTGACGGTTTGGATGAATCATTCGTTTCGACACGCGAATACCCCACGCGATGGAACCAGGATAGACACCGAAGGGTCAGAGTTCGGGCAAGGGTGTTTCAGTGTCCTTCGGTGTCCAATGGGTTTGTTTCTACTGATTTGCGTCATTTCTCTGATTTTGATTTCACGTCCGGCATCCATTTCGCCCATCTCTTCCCGAAACAAAATACCCGGGCCGCGTGTTCAAGACGGGTTGCTGTACGCGGGCCACGGGGGACGTTGTCCGGTGGGCGAACAGTCCCGGTGAGAGGCTATGGAGTATCTCGTCAGCGCATGCCTGGCAGGCATCAGGTGCCGATATGACGGAGGGCATTGCGAGCGCCCGGAAATCCGACGATTGCTGGCCGAGGGTCGCGCGCTTCCAGTCTGTCCGGAACAGTTGGGGGGACTGCCCACGCCCCGGATTCCGGCGGAGATTTCTGGGGAGGGTGGGGAAGCAGTGCTCAGAGACATGGCGAAGGTAATCGACCAGGCGGGCAGCGATGTAACGGCGGCCTTCATCTTGGGCGCTCAAGAGTCGTGGAGATTGGCGCAACTTATGGGCGCCACGAAGGCCATCCTGAAAGAACGGAGTCCCTCCTGCGGCGTGACGCAGATCTGCAGAGGTGGAGAAGCCATTTCAGGGGAGGGCGTAACCTGTTATGTTCTAAGGACCCGCGGAATCTTCGTACAGGGAATGGAATAGTGTGAACAACGTTCCGCAGGTTTTTCCAGCCTGCGGAACGTTCGGAGTTCAGGGAGTTGAATGGGAGAGCACCTTCCCGGAGGGAGAAAGGAAGGGGCGTGGGAAGGGCTAAAGCAGGAGCAGTCATGTCATCCTTGATCATCAGCGTGTCGGGCATTCGGGGCATCGTGGGCAGCGGTCTCGATCCCGAAAAGGTCGGCCGGTTTGCCTCGGCGTTTGGTGCTTGGTGCGGAAAAGGGCCGGTCATTGTGGGGAGGGATTCGAGAACTTCAGGCGCGATGCTGAACCGTGCGATCCTGGCCGGTCTCCAATCCGTGGGCGTAGATGTGATCGACCTGGGGATCGTGCCCACCCCAACCGTGCTCTTTACCATCCGCGAGGAACGGGCCGCAGGTGGCGTGGCCATCACAGCCAGCCATAACCCCATCGAATGGAACGGCCTTAAATTTGTGGGCCCCAGCGGCACCTTCCTGGACGACCGGCAGGGCAGCGAGCTTTTGAAGATCTATGCCGGAGACGGCGCTCAAAAGAAAGGCTGGGATGGCTTGGGGCAGGTCGCGTGCCGAAGCGATGCCATCGATGCGCACATAGATCGAATTCTCGCGTTGGACATCATCCAGCCTGATCTGATCCGAACCCGGAAATTTAGGGTCGCCATTGACTGCATAAACGGTGCGGGAAGCCTGGCCAGTCCGCTCCTTCTGGAGCGACTGGGCTGTGAGGTCCTTCCGATCAACTGCATTCCCGACGGGCTGTTTTCCCATCCTGCGGAGCCGGTGCCGGAAAATCTTGTGCAGTTGTGCGAGATGGTAAAGACCCAGGGCGCGGACGTGGGTTTTGCCAACGATCCGGACGCGGATCGTCTGGCCATGGTATCGGAGGCCGGCGTCGCCATCGGTGAAGAATATTCCCTAGCACTGGCTGCAAAGTTCGTGCTGAGCAAGAAACGCGGTCCCCTCGTGGCCAATCTGTCCTCGAGCCGGATGCTGGATGACGTGGCCGGAGAATACGGGATTCCCGTGCACCGGACACCTGTGGGAGAGGTGCACGTGGCCCAGAAAATCGTCGAAGTCGGGGCGGCAATCGGGGGAGAGGGTAACGGTGGCGTTATTTATCCGGAGCTGAACCTGGGCCGGGATGCGCTGGTGGGAATGGCGCTGATCCTTCAGTATATGGCGGAGATGGGAAAGACACTCTCCGAACTGAAGCGGACAATCCCGGAATATACCATTCTCAAAAGAAAATTCGAGCCCGAACAGATGGACAAAGACGCGGCGCTTGAGGCCATTTTGGCGGCGTATGCCGGAGAAGAGATGGATGTAAGAGACGGGATCAAGCTGCTTCGGGATCGGTCCTGGCTTCACATCCGTAAATCCAATACCGAACCGATCCTGAGGGCTGTGGTCGAAGCCCCCACCGAACAGGAGGCGGACGAGTTTCTGAAGGAAGTAGCGGCCCACTTCAACTGACGCTTTGGGCTTTGTGCGAAGTGTATGGCCGGGGGGGACCGTCCATACCGGTTACCCGAAGAGCGGTATGATGTATCGGTCCGATTCCCCAAACCCTATCTCCCATTTTTCATCCATCATCAAACGCAGGAGTACCGCCATGAGAACGGTCATAACAGCTCGCCATTTTGAAGTATCCGATGCCCTGAAGGATCGTATCCATAAGGCTGCGGAGAAATTGGAGCGATTCGACGAACGCATCATCGATTGTGACGTCGTGATGGAGGTACAGCGGCACCGCCATACGGTGGAAATACTCCTCAATGCCCACAGTCATGCCTTACAGGGCAAGGGCGAGGCCGATGATATGTACCTGGCTATAGACACGGCGTTTGAGAAACTGGAGCGTCAGCTGAAACGCCTGGGCTCCAGGCTCAACGACCATCGGGCCGACAAGGAGGAATTTGTGGGATCGCTGATCGAGGAGGACGAAAATGCCGAGGAGGGGGAGGAAAGCGAAGGGAACAAGTCCGAAGAATAGCAGCCGGTGGCGCCATCTGGTGGCGTGATCCGGGTGCAAAGCACGAAACAGGACAGGGCCCGACCGCTTTGCGTTCCAGGAGTTTTCTTGCTCCGCTTGCTCTGCGTCCAAGGGGTGCATGGAGGAATCTGAAAATATGGCTCAGGGAATCTCGATCAGGAAATTGTTGGAGGAGTACGGCACCCGATTGGCGCTTCAACTCGTGGGTGGTGAAACGGGACTGGACCGGAGATTGCTCAATCACGAGATCCATCGTCCGGGCCTTGCCCTCACGGGGTTTGTCGAATTGTATACGTATGATCGGCTGCAGGTGCTGGGCAATACCGAATTGCTCTATCTCAGTCATCTCTCCGACGAAAAACGGGGGGAGGCCCTGGAGACGATGTATCAGTTTGACCTCCCCTGCGTGATCCTCACCAGCGGGAGAACCCCCTCAAAACGGTTTATCGAGCTTTCTGAGAGCAGGGGGATTCCCCTTCTGGTCACCCGGTTTTCCACCACCAAATTCGTTCACCTTTTCAGCTACTATCTCGATGACCTGTTTGCGCCGCAGTCCACGATGCATGCATGTCTGGTGGATGTGTATGGCGTGGGTCTGCTTTTTACCGGCAGAAGCGGCATCGGGAAAAGCGAGATTGCGCTGGATCTGGTGGAGCGGGGACACCGTCTTGTGGCCGACGACGCCGTCACCATCATACGCAGGGCGCGGGGTGTGCTGATGGGCATCGCGAACGAAGTGGTGCGAAATCATCTCGAAATTCGGGGGGTGGGCATTGTGGATGTTCGGCGCATGTTCGGCATCCGGGCCATCCGCCAGCGGAAACGGATCGAGGTGGAGGTGCAACTGGTGGACTGGGACAAAACCGGGGATTACGAACGGGTGGGCCTGGAGGATCGGGCCACCTCCATTCTGGACGTGGAGATTCCCGTTGTGACCGTGCCGATCTACCCGGGAAAGAACATCACGGTGATCTCTGAGGTAATCGCCCTGAACCATCTTCTGAAGACCAACGGGCTTCACCCTGCCCAGGCATTCAACGAACGATTGATCCGGGTGATGGAGGAGAAGCGCGCGGCAGGGAAGGCGGGGGAGGGGAGTGTCGGATGATCGGTGCGGTGGTGATTGCACATCAGGCCCTGGCCTCCGAGCTGGTCGCAGCGGCCCAGGGGATTGCGGGGCAACAGGAGGGGATCGTGGCCCTCTCCAATGATGGGCTGTCGTTGCACGCGCTCAAAAGGGCGGTGGTAGCTGCGGTGGAGAAGGAGGATTTTTCGGAAGGGGTGTTCCTTTTTGTGGATATGATCGGCGGTAGTCCGTGGCGCGCCGCGATGGAAATACAGGGCCCTCGGGTGTGTGTGCTTGCAGGCGTGAACCTTTCCATGCTGCTCTCTTTTCTCCAAAAGCGACAGGGAAAAGGGCCGTTTGCGGAGTTGGCCGCGGCGATCGAAGACGACGGAAAACGAGGGATCAAGCGCTGGTGATCCAACATGTCGGGATTGGTTCGGAATAAGATGTTTTTGTAGGGGCGATCCTTGTGATCGCCCAACGGTGATTGTGCATCATGACAATCGCGGGGATGATTGTCCGTTTGGAAAGGAATTCGCATGGCGGAACCGAGAGATCGCTGGATGAACCGGACGGCCTTTACGATGGCAGCCATCGGATCGGCCGTGGGTTTGGGCAATGTGTGGCGCTTCCCGTTCGTAGCCTACCAGAACGGGGGTGGGGCGTTTCTGATTCCCTATCTGGTGGCCATGATCACGGCCGGCATTCCGCTGATGATCCTGGAATACGGCCTCGGACAGCGAATGCAGGGCTCTGCGGCCAAGTCGTTTGCCAAGGTGGGCAAGGCGTGGGAATGGGTCGGCTGGTGGGCGATCCTGGCCGGGTTTGTGATCGTGGTCTACTATGCCGTAGTGATGGCCTGGGCCTGGAACTATCTCTATTACTCGCTCACACTGGCCTGGAAGGGCGGAGCCGAGGATTTCTTCTTCAAACGGGTGCTTCATCTGACTGCGGGGCCGGGGGCGTGGGGCGGCATCCAATGGCCCGTGGTGGCGGGTTTGGCGCTCACATGGGGCGCAGTGATCTGGATCGTCTGTCACGGCGTGCGCAGGGTCGGCAAAGTGGTGATGATCACCGTCCCGCTCCCGGTGGTGCTCTTACTCGTGTTTGTGATCCGGGGGCTGACTCTGCCCGGCGCGTGGGACGGGATCCGGTTTTATCTGACACCGGACTTTTCGAAGCTCCTTGAGCCGCGCGTCTGGCTGGCGGCCTATGGCCAGATCTTCTTCTCCCTGAGCCTGGGCTTTGGCATCATGATCGCCTATGCCAGCTATCTGCCGAAACGGTCGGACGTCAATAACAACGCGTTTATCACCACGTTTGCCAACTGCGGAACGAGCTACTTTGCGGGCTTTGCGGTCTTCAGTATCCTGGGGTACCTGGCTCAGGCCACCCACGTAGGTGTGGAAACGGTCATCACCAGCGGACCGGGATTGGCGTTTGTCACCTATCCCACCGCGATCGCATTGTTGCCCACGCTCCCTGCCGTATTCGGGGTGCTTTTCTTCATCACCCTCTTGAGCCTGGGAATTGACTCCGCCTTCTCGCTGGTGGAAGCGGTCGTAGCCGCCATTCGCGACCGATGGCAGATCCAGCAGAAGACGGCCACGTGGCTGATTTCCGGCATTGCCTTTGTCCTCGGGCTCCTGTTTGCCACGGGCGCGGGACTGTATTGGCTGGACATCGTGGATCACTTCGTCAACAACTACGGGCTGGTGGCGATCGGCTTCATGGAGGCGGTGGTCATTGCCCATGTGTTCGGAACCGTCCGCTTCCGGGAATACGTGAACCGCCATTCTGAAGTCAAGATCGGGATCTGGTGGGACGTGT
>JAZDJA010000146.1:0-3780 GCA_043804415.1 Candidatus Latescibacterota bacterium
TGGCGAAGAACGCGAGCAGGCCCAGCAGCAAGCAAAGAGAATATTCGTTTTCGAGGACAATCAGGTCAGGGGCCTGAGCTTGACGCAATCAGGCGAGGAGATCGTGCTTGCAAAGGCAGCAGACGGCCAGTGGACGATCACCGCTCCCATCGAAACGGACGCGGACAAGGGCGCTGTGGATAGCGTGGTGCGGAATCTGAGGGATGCCCAAACCGATCGCGTGGTGGCGGACAGCACCGCAGAACTATCGCCCTATGGACTGGACGATCCGGCGGTGAAGGTGTCCTTACTTCTGGAGGAGGAACGTACGGATACTCTTTTTCTGGGGGATGAGAGCCCCACGGGTTCGTATGTGTTTGCGAAAATGGGCAGGAGCCACGAAGTGTTCACGGCCTCGTCCTCGTTGTTGGCCGAAGTTGGGAAAGGGCTTTTCGACCTCCGGGACAAGCGAGTGTTGGGTTTTGAGAAGAATGACGTGGAGAAGCTGGAACTGAAGCAGCGGGGAGGGCCGCTTTTCGTGCTCTCCAAGGCCGGATCGGAGTGGATGATGGAGCAACCCCGAAAACTGCTGGGAGACCAGGATGAGGTCAACAAAATCCTGACCAAGCTGAACAGTGGCAAAGCCCAGACGTTTGTCACCGAAAAACCGGATCACCCCAGATCATACGGGCTGGACGGGCCGGACATCGAGGTCACGCTGTGGCTTGGGAAGGACAAGGCGAAGAAACTGTTGAAAATTGGCGATCGAGAAGATCCCAATCGCTATTATGCCCAGGATGAAGCGCGCGATCCGGTCTTTACCGTGGATTCCACGTTGGTCCAGGAACTGAGGAAGGATCTCTTTGCTTTGAGGGACAAAAAGGTCGTCCGATTTGAGCGAAGCCGGATCGACCAAATCGATTTGGTGTATGCGGACAGCTCGATCGTGTGCCAGAAAGATACGAGCGATACGTGGCGCGTGACCGTTCCGGTGGTCCATGCGGCCAAGAAGTGGAAGGTCAGCGGGATGCTCTCGGATGTCGCGTCGCTTGTGGCAGAGGAATTCGTGGCGGAGCAGGCGGGCGATCTGTCCCGATACGGTTTGGACGCGCCGAAGGTCACCCTCAGACTGTGGGAGGGTTCCAAGATCCTGACCGAGGTCCTTTTGGGCAACACGAAGGGGAATCTGGTCTATGCGAAGGTTGCCGACCGCGAAACTGTCTATCTCGTGAAAAGTCGTATGTTAGAGAAGCTTTCGCCGAAGGTGGCGGATCTTTTGGACGAAGAGAAAAAGGAAAAAGAACTGCAGTAGGGGGTCAAATCTTGAGCCCCTACCTATCTCGTTCCCACGCGCTTCGTGGGAACGAGGAATGATCATCCATGAAAAATACAAAGAAGACGATCCGGCTGCTCTTTTTCGCCAGTGTGTTCTCCTTGAATCTGACGAATGGAGCCGCTGCCCAGGATCGTCCTGTTTCCGTTGAGGTCCGCGTAGATAGTGCACAGGTGACGGTCGGCGATCCTGTGCACTACGTGCTTTTGGTGCGGCGTGAGGATGATACGCAATTTCAGGAACCGGAAATGCAGGATCATTTCGGGCTCCTGGAGTTGAGGGATTGGCATCGTCTGGCCGATCGTACGCTCGCAGACGGGCTTCTTGTGAGCATGTTCGAATACGACCTGGTGGCCTGGAAGCCCGGTGAATACCAGATCGAGCCGATCACGATTGAATATGTTACCGCTGACGGAGATACGGGATCGGTGCGGTCTCAAGCCATACAGATCACGGTGGAAAGCGTTCGTATCGGCGACGCGACTCCCCAGGAGGCGGAGGATATTTGGGACATCAAAGGACCGCTGACCATTGCCGGTCGCGTTCCGTGGGGGCTGATCGGCATCGTCCTTTTGGTCCTCGCGGGGGCAGGGATCGGCGTGTGGCGCTATCTCAGGCGCAAAAGAAGGCCGATTGAGCAGGCGGGGCCTGCGGGCCCACCGAAGCCATTCGATGCATTGGCGGAACTGGATCGTATTGCGGCGATGGGACTTTTGCGACAGGGACGCTACAAAGACTACTATAGTTTGGTTTCGGAGGCCCTGCGGCGCGCCATCGAGCAGGGCTATGGTGTTGAGGTGCTGGAGCGCACCACCTATCAGCTGTCCGTGGAGCTGCGACAAGACGGGCTTTCGGAGCCGAAGGTGCGGGAAATTGAGGCGTTTCTCTCTGAGTGCGATCTGGTCAAATTCGCCAAGTTCATTCCGGACATGCAAACGATGGAAGGTGCGGTGGCCCGGGCCAAGGGGATCGTTCGAGAATCCGTAAAGCGCGAAACGTAACAGGTAAAGGACATGTTCTCCGCGCTTTCTACGTTCTTTGCGGCATAAAGGTGAGGTGTTGTCGAATGATTCGCTTTGAGGATCCGGGATGGCTGTTGTTGCTCCTAGGTGTAGTCGGGATGGTGGTTTATTCGCTGAGGCGAAAGACGCAGGGGAGTGTGTGTTATTCCGATGTCGGTATGGTGAAACAGATCGGGCCGTCCAGGGGACTTTTTCTCCGCCACAGCGTCCTGGCCCTCAGAGCATTGGCCCTGAGCCTGCTGATCATCGGATTGGCGCGCCCTCAGTCGGGACAACGGATGCAGGAGATCACCACGGAGGGTGTGGATATCGTGCTGTCGCTGGATGTATCGCCCAGTATGCAGGCGTTGGATTTCCAGCCCAAAAATCGCCTGGAGGCGGCCAAGGACGTGGTCGCCGAGTTTATAGGGGAGCGGAAGAGCGACCGGGTGAGTCTGGTCGTTTTCGCGGCGGAGAGCTATACCCAATGTCCGCTCACCCTGGATTATGCGATGGTGCTCAATTTCCTGAAGGATATTCAGACCGGCATGCTGGGGGACGGTACGGCCATCGGTACAGCCATCGGCACATCCGTCAATCGGTTGCGCGAGAGCAAAGCGAAAAGCAAGGTCGTGATTCTGCTGACGGACGGGATGAGCAATATGGGCGAGATTGATCCCATCACCGCAGCGCAAACAGCCACGGCGATGCAGGTGAAGATTTACACCATCGGTGTGGGAAAGGAGGGCCGCGCCCCCTTTAAGGTCAAGGATGCGTTCGGGGAGCGCACGGTCATGGCAGAGACCCACATTGACGAGGAGAGCCTCCGGGAGATCGCGCGCATCACCGGCGGACGCTATTACCGGGCCACGGACAAGCAGGAATTGGTCCAGATCTACCAGGAGATCGGGGAGCTGGAAAAGACCGAAATCGAGACCAAGGAATATCTGCACACCAACGAGCTGGTTGGAGGGTTGCTGCTGGCTGCGCTGGGATTGTTGCTGATCGAGTTGCTTTTGGCGCATACGCGATTTAGAAGCATACCGTGATTGGTGATTGGCCATTGGTGAATGGTTATTGGTGAGCGCAAATTTTCGGCAAGTCGGCAGGAGAGGATCCGAGGAGTTTCTGATCCCTGCTGCCAACAAGCGCCATGTGGATCGGTTCGGGCTAACCCATTTGACCGGAGCGTTTCGTAAGAGCATCCATAGGTTCATCACCAAGACAAACAGGTACATGGCTTATCTTCTCTGAAGCAAACAAGGTGTGCGAAGATCGCCGAAAGCCCTTTAACCGCCACCACTCACTGATCACGGATAACTGATCACGGATCACCACTCACCATTCACCGATCGCTCTCAGAGGATTCCCCGTGAGATTTGCCGAACCCATCGCCTTCCATCTGCTCTGGCTGATTCCCGTTCTGATCGGCTTTTTCCTCGTCGTGTTCCGGCGGAAGAAGCGCGC
>JAZDJA010000147.1:0-3127 GCA_043804415.1 Candidatus Latescibacterota bacterium
TGAGCAGAAGCGCAATGAGAAGACCATTGCCCAATGCCGTCGCATCCTGGAATACGATCTCGACGAGGTCAGCCAGGCGCGCTTGAAGGACCAACTGGAGAAGGTCCGGGATCAATTGAGACGGGCAGAGGAGCGATTGCGGTGAGGAAAACCCGCTTGAGCGGATTCGCCGAAGACAGACGGGAAGCCGTCCCGAGCTTTGAACCTGGGGCGACTTTTATGCCCAGAAAAACTGCCTGACTACTGCGCATAAAAACAAGCTCCCGAAGGTTTCGAAAACCTTCGGGAGCTTCAAAAAATAGTTTCAGAATCAGCGGAAATGAGTATTACGATGGAATAAGATGTCTCAGAAGTCCCATCTCCCACTCCCTCGCTTATGTTATGGACTACAATCCGGCTTTGTCCATCAGGAAGAGTCTCAGCTGAGCCTCCCTCGCCTCCGGACTGTCGGGATGCGTGGCCACCAAAGTCCGGAATACGCTTCCCGCGCCGCCGGATCCGGCGAGTTGACAGGCGGTTCCCAGTTCCAAGAGTTCTCCCGGGCCGTTCAGGAGAGCGGCAATCTCTTTCAATTTCTCCACGGCTTCCTCATCTCTGCCCAGGGCAATATACGTTCGGGCTACCTGAAGCCCGATCATCGAATCTTCCGGCGTCAGGGCCTCGGCCTTTCGAAATTCGGTCAGGGCCGCTTCGTACTCCGCTTGCTCCCAGGCCAGTTCGCCCAAAAACAGTTGGGCCTGCGCATCGCCTCGTTCCGCCCGTTTCTTCAGTTCAGAGATCGGATCCTGGGTACTGGTCAGGATTTCCTGCTCTAAGGGCACCCGCTGTTGCGGTGGGACGCCGTAGCAGGGAATGAGCACCTTTCCCTGATGATGATGCCCTAAGTGAGCTTCCAGGATACTCAGATACACCTGTTGGCCCTCCTCGCCTCTGCCTGCCTTTTTGTAGATGTCCCCCAACAGGATCAAAAGATCAGTGCGAAGTTGGGCCCGACGGTGCTCAAAAATCTCGATCACCCCGTCGCCTCTTCCGAACTCCAAAGCCAGCTTCCCCATATCCATAAGCGCCGAACGCCTCATCTCCTCAGATCCGCGCTCTTCCCCGATAGTCAGGAGAAATTGATATTGCTCCAAGGCCTTGGCATAATCCCCCTTGTCCTGATAACATGCGGCGATCTTCCCGGTATATCGCGAGATCAGACTCAGTCGAGCCTCCTCGCGCAAAGACCGGTCCGCCTGACAGTCATCCAGCAATGCCTCATAGATTTCAATGGCCGCGTCGAACTGTCCGGCGCTTCTGAGGCGGTCGGCCTCCAATTCCCGCTGGGCCCGATCTTCAACAATGACCACTCTCAACTGCCTGGGATTCTCTGAGATGACCGCGGTTTCAGCTCCAGCCGAACCCACACAAAGCAGCAGAAAGACAGGACTCCAAAACCACCTGATGTACCTTTCCATCGGAAACCTCCTATAGTTCACAACGGGACCCCGCGTAACAGAAACCTCCCGCAGGTTGACAACCTGCGGGAGGTTGTCAACCTGTGTAGTTCCGGGAGGTTCCGTGATGGTTCGTTTCACCGCAACAGGAGCATCTTTTCTGTCCGGACGAAATCTTCGGATACCAGACGGTAAAGATACAAACCGCTGGCTACCTGCCGGCCCGCATCATCGGAACCGTCCCACTGCGCCTTATAGCGTCCGGGCGATCTAACTTCATCCACAAGGGTCTTCACACGTTGCCCCAACAGGTTATACACGAAGAGCCGGCATCGAACGGTAGCCGCTCCGGAAGCGGTCCGGGAGAACTGATTGTCAGGCTCAGGAATACTAAAGGCGATGGTGGTCACCGGATTGAAGGGATTTGGATAATTGGACGAAAGCGCATACGCCCTCGGGGCCACGACCTTCAACAAGGCGTTCACATGCCAGCTGTGGTTCGCTTCATCCCGGAGCGCGAAGGCAAGCTCGTATAACGTCCCTAAGGCCACATCGCCTACCTCTGCCCTCAAAACCAGCCGTCCTTCCCCCCCGGCCGGCACATCCACCGGAGCGATTGCCCCAAGATGAAGCCATGCGGGGAGCGCGCCCATCGTCTCCATATCCATACATCTGAGGGCTGTACTCCTTTGGTTCTCGATCATCAGCGTGACTTCGTTGGCTCCGGGCTCAACCTCCAGCACCGGCACCGCAGCCTGCGCAGAGAGCGTGAGTCCTATCATCAAAGCCAACCCCCAAGAGGTCTGTTTCATCGTTTTGCCGCCTCCTTTCCGAATGAACCCTTTGTTACCTGATAATGATACTAAGGGAATAACCTCCCCCAGGTTGCGACAAACCTGCGGGAGGCGCCTAATAGTCTCAGAACCGGCCGATAGAATTACCATCCCCCGCCGCCTTGGGGGACCGCACTCATCGTGTTCGAGCAGTCGCTGGTTTTCCCGTGCGCGCAGTACGCACGTACATTGAAATAGTGGGCTATCCCAGCGACCAATCCTATGGTCGTGCTGGTGGTGTTGCCCACATCTACGGTAACGGTACTGTATGGATTGTATCGCCAGTATTTCACTTTATAGCCTGTGGCATCCGGCGAAGAACTCCAGGACAGAGAGACGTTGTAGTACCCCGGAGAGGCGCTTAGTAGTACGGGAGCCGGTATGTTAGCGTGGTATTGCTCTGAGTCGGAACCTATGTTTCCTGCATGGTCTTTGACCCTTACCTCGAAGGTATGCCAGTGATAGGAAAGGCCTGTGTAGCTTTTGCTCTTGCTCGATGTCCATCCCGACCAACTCCCTCCGTCGAGATTGTAGCTATACGTAAGCTCTGAAACCGGCGTTATGTTGTCGCTGCCGGACCACTGGAATGTGACGTTTGCGGGCCCGTTGTCTGAAGGTGGCCAGTAGATGGAAACGGTGGGTGGGGTGGTGTCCACGTCGTTCACCGTGATGGTGATGTTCTCGGAATCGGAGCCTCCATGTCCATCGGAGACCTCAAAGTGGACATTGGAGTATGTCCCGCTCTGGCTGTAACTGGGCGTCCAACTGAAGGTTCTGGTGCTTGAGTTGAAGCCGGCCCCGGAAGGCAAGCTGCTGGCCGAATAGGTTAAACCATCCCCATCGTCATCGGTTGCACTG